>NZ_JBHIRU010000006.1:0-102407 GCF_042197425.1 Bartonella sp. AA126HLJHH | reverse complement strand
TCCAATACCAAATTCAGTTAGCCACCCAGACAAACTTTTAGATTTGTCAAAGAATGAATATTACGAAACCGCACTCTTTAAGATGTAAAATACCATGCCAAAACCACGTCCTCCTCATCTTGTCAAAGAAGTCACACGTCATGGTAAAATTATATGGTATGTACGTATTGGTCATGGACCACGTATTAGAATCCGCGGAACCTATGGAACGCAAGAGTTTGTTGACAACTACAAAAGCGCACTTGCCGAGTTACAAGGGCTTATACTTCCTAAATCAAAAACTGGTAAGCTAGTCGAAGGTTCATTCGCATGGCTCCTTAAACAGTATTTTAATAGCTCCAATTGGCATAACCTCGCTAAAGCCACAAAGAAACAAAGAGAATACACTCTTATGAAAGTGTGCGATACTATAGGTCACATTTCATACCAAGCAATCGAAAAGAAACATATCATAGCCGGTGTTGAACGGCGCAAAGAAACACCAGCAATGGCTAGAGACTTTCTACAATCCCTAAATGGGCTTTTTAAATGGGCAATTGAACACGGACTTTTGGAAAGCAACCCTACTTTAGGTATCACAAGACCTCCTCTTAAAAATAAAGAGGGCTTTCCCGTTTGGACAGAAGAAGATGTTGAAAAATATTACCAACGCTGGTCACATGGTACCCATGAACGTGTTTGGATTGATGTTCTTTTATATACGGGTCTGCGTCGTGGTGATGCGGTCCGCATTGGCTGGAAAGACGTCAAAGATAATATCATTCACATCAAAACAGAAAAGAGCCAATTTAAAACAGATGTCTTTCTACCTATTTTACCGGAATTAGCCAAAACGCTTGAAGTTGGTCCTATTGGAGAAGAAACATTCATTTGTGGTAAACGCGGGAAAAAAATACCCAAAAAAAGCTTCGGAATTACATTTTATAATGCTTGTACCCAAGCAGGTATCAAAAAATCAGCGCATGGCTTAAGAAAATTAGCAGCAACACGCGCAGCTAACTCTGGTGCAACAGTATCACAATTGAAAGCACTCTTTGGCTGGACAAATGACAGTATGGCATCTCTTTATACCAAGAGCGCAGATCGCAAAAAACTCTCCCTTGAATCGATACAAAAGCTCCAAAAAAGTTAGGGATAGAGATAAAAAAACATAATAGAATCAATAAGCACCTAATCCCTTACTACAAATATAACTTTTTGATTTAATTATTATTTGTTACCGTTGCTAGAAATAACAATAAATCAAGGGATATAATTTGTTAATAGGCTTGGCGTTATGTCAAAATATCAGCGATGAGATTGCTTTTTGGTTGTTTTAGAAATGAAATAATGAGCTCAAATATTGATGAATGAAACGGGAGGTTTAAATTGAAAATATTAATTCCAGATGACTATCAAAAAGCCACCCTAACATTACAGTCTATTACAAAATTAATGACATCACATGAAGTGCTGGTTATAAATAATTTAGCTAAAGAATGTGATTTAGAAGATAAGCTCAAAGAGATAGATATTCTTATCTTAATCAGAGAGCGGACTATAGTTGATAGAAATCTTCTCCTGAAACTGCCAAATTTAAAATTAATCTGCCAAACAGGCCCTATAGGTTCACATATTGATATAGAAACTTGTAGAGACTTAGGAATTGAAATATTAGACGGTGGTGGAGATCCAACTTCTGCTGCTGAATTTGCGTGGCTCTTAATTATGTCTGCGCGTAGAAAACTCTGTAAATCTGTATCTGATATGAAAAAAGGACGATGGCAAACAACATTTGGCAACCAAATGAAAGGGGCTACTCTTGGAATATTCGGGTTTGGCCGTATTGGTAAAATGGTTGCTCAATATGCTCAAGCTTTTGGCATGTCCATTTTGGTTTATGGGAGCGAGCGTTCAACGCAAGAAGCAAAAAATTTAGGTTATCATTTTACGCATTCAAAAGATGAATTTTTTACACGTCCTGACGTTATATCCGTCCATTTACGTTTAAGCGATAAAACCAGAGAAATCATAAAATTAGATGATCTATTGAGCATGAAACCTCATGCTATTTTTGTCAACACAGCGCGTTCAGCTTTGGTTGAAAAAGGGGCGATAGAAAAAATACTAAGTTTGGAAAATTCAATTTACTTTGCACTGGATGTTTATGACAGCGAGCCAGTATATGAAAGCAAATTATTGCAATCAGATAGAGTTCTTTGCACACCGCATCTGGGCTATGTGACTGAAGAAAGCTTTGAGAATTATTTTGAAAAAGCTTGCCAAAATATAGCTTCTTTTATAAAGAGCACTTAATGCCGGCTGAGCCAATGTTTGTAAAATTATCTTATATCACTAGCATATCAAATTTGTACGACACATAATAGCTTATTTCCTTAAATTAAGCATATTCCTTAGCTTTCATATTCATACCAATCGTATTGACAGATTTTTATGTAATCAGCATAAAATACCTCATTTATTATTGCAATCATTATTAAAAAAGGCTACTTCATTGGAATGCACTTTAATTGGAGGGGGCATAGTGGGCAATAATAAATTTATAGAAAAAAATTATTATAGATGGATTGTATTACTTGTTGCCACGATCGCTCAAGCATCAGCCTGCTTCTTTGTTCAAGGGATTGGTCCTTTAGCTGAATTTTTTAAGAAGGATTTCTCGCTTAGTGACTCTCAGATAGGTTTACTATCTTCAGCAGCACAGTTCCTACCTATTATTGGATTACTTGTAGCTGGTGAATTACTAGACAAGTTTAACGAGCACTATATTATTGGAGTTGGCGCGATCGGCGTTTCTGTCGCTCTTTTGTTGGAAGCAATCGCAGATAACTATATTTCCCTTTTGGTTTGTTTGCTAATTGTAGGGGGATTTATAGTTCTGCTCAACTCGGTAGTGCTAAATCCGTTTCTTCATGGTTTCCACAATCGCAACGCGGATTTGCAATGGGAATAAGGCAGGCGGGGCTACCATTAGGTAGAGGCATTAGCTGGGTATAGTTATTCCTGCGAGTGCCCTTGTCTATGGCATACAAGGTGCGTTTTTGGTCGGTGCCATCGTTTCTTTTTTAGGGGGATGTATATTTATTATTTTTTATCACGCACCAGCAAAAGTTGTCGCTATCGCTCCAGAAAGCAAGGCAAAAGTTTCGTTCTATGCAAATGTAAGGTCACGTCTTGCGATGTGGCTGCGCTTCATATGAAGAATATTATTTTTCCAAGCGTTTCACTTGTGATCGTTCAATATGTTTTAACCATTTTTATAACGATCTATTTTTATAGAATCTATCACCTGTCTTTAGATAAAAGTACTTATTTATTTTTTGTTTCACAGGCTTCTGGTGCCTTAGGAAGAATTATTTTAGCAGCATGGAGTGATCATTGTAGAAAAGGACGGTTTTTTCCTGTCTTGTTTTGTATGATTGCAGTCGTTTTTTGATTTTTAATATTAATTTTGGGCATGAGTAGATCCATAATTTATTTAACTATTTTATCTGCTTGGTTAGTTTTTGGAAGAATGGGATAGTATGGCCCTTGGGCTGCTTATATTGTAGACTCTTAAGCCGAAAGAAAGCGTTGTGTTTTCTCTGGGTTTAGCAATATCTGTAAATCAAATCGCAATTATTACTACTCCACCATTATTTGGATTAATCCAAGATTTTACAGAAACTTATTTACTAACATGGCTGATTTTAATTATTGTTTTTTCACTTTTCTTAATAAGAAAGTAGGGAAATATAATTGGGGAGGAAATTATAATGATAAATGAAAATACTTTTGAGTTGAGCAATATCGAAAGAGACAAACTTTGAGAGGCTTTAGACCATGTTATTTATGATCCATACGGGTGGTATTGAATATTCGGTTGAGCTAAAAAATAGCATTTTCGCTGCTACCCCATAGAATATTAACAATTCTTATGAACCAAAAGGTGTCTATTACTCCCAGACCATATCTAATCTTTGAAAATCTTCCAATTGATAGACAAATTAATACGTCACCTAATCCTTATAATTTAGATGCGTCTTGTAAAAGTGGCTATATTAGCGAAAATTTAATTATGATGTTTTCTTTATTGATCGGAGAGCCTTATTCAATTAAGTTTGAAGGCGAACATATAGTAAATAACATAGTTCCTTTAGAGGATAATAAAAAAGATTATACAGGATTAGGATCTGAAGTTGAGTTAGATTTTCATACAGAAAATGCTGCACTAAAATTTATAACGGATTTAAATTTATCTCCTAAAGGGGATAATTTTATCTGGTGTTCGCAATGGTGTTGATGGCCCGTTAACGAGAATATCTGATGCACGTCTCGCTCTAAAACTTTTAAGTGAGGAGGATTTGAGGAGCTTAAGGGATAATTTATATATAATTAATGTTTCCTATAGATGGAGAAAAAATGGGGTAATCTCTACAAGTAAAGTGCCCCTAGTTCAAGGGGACGGTGAATTCCCAGATATCAGTGCTGTTTTTTATCCGGGCATGTTAGAGCCACAATCAAAAAAAGCCAAGGAAGCTTTAGATCATTTTTATGAAGCTATTAAGGCTGTATCTTTTGGAATTGATGTACAACCAGGAAGATTATTATACATTGATAACAGAATGGCTCTACACTCTAGAGATAAATTTTTTGGATCATTTGATCGTTATGAAAATCCAATGCGATGGATTCAAAGAGTGTTTGTGTCTGCAGATTTATGGAATCATAGATATGTAGAACAAATAAAAGAAAGAGTATTTGATTTTCAATGTTAATGTCCTGATAATGATATGATGTTGAGTATTCTTCTGGTTTATATATTGACGATACATCTCATATGTATAGATTTCTCCCGCATAATCAGGTGAGGCTACTACCTGATTATAAGCTATGGTGGCCAATTGATTTTCTATGACTGCATTTGATCTTTGTTATTTTTGCCCTTCCTTTCAAGCCGCTTGGAGGATTCTCCTATCAAGCCCTTGAAAGAGGAATTTTGAGTAATTTCATAATGCAAAACCAAAACATAGTAACAAACTTTTCTATTGTTTTCATAGGCATAATGGCTTGCATGGTTGCACCCTTCAAGCAGTGTGGCTTTTTTTCTTGCACGATGAAATCATTCATATATGAGACAACATAATTAATTTATAACAGATAATTCAATGTATTATCTAAAAAATGCAACGAAATAGCTATTAATGTGAACATATGAATTAAAAAAACAAACATCGCGTACAAATAAATTCAAACATAATTGGGCACACGACTTATAACATTTTTTAGATGAACAAATAATAATACACCCCATATCTTTAAACAAAGAATGAAAATCATAAAATGAGCTCTAAGGATAATAGGAACTCTCCACAAAGAAGAGACAGAGATGAAAACTCCAAAGACTTCATCATCACCATTCTTCACTATTTTGTTAACATATTCATTTTATACAAGAATCTTTCCCTCGGAAGAAATAGCATTTGCAATAGCTTCTTCGCTTGCCTCATCGGGTAATAACATCTCATTATGAGCACATCCCGATGGGATCATAGGAAAACAGTTTTCTAAATGATAAACACGACAATCAAAAAGAACAGGCCTATCACAGTCAATCATCTGCTGAATTTTATCATCAAGTTCATCGGGTTTTGAACAATGAATTCCCACGGCTCCATAAGCTTGTGCCAATTTCACAAAGTCAGGCATAGATTCCGTATAAGAATGAGAAAGACGATTACCATGCAGCAATTGCTGCCACTGGCGGACCATTCCCATATACTGATTATTTAAAATGAAAATTTTCACCGGTGTGTCATGCTGAATAGCTGTTGCAAGCTCTTGAATATTCATCTGAATGGAGGCATCACCAGAAATACACACAACAAGCGCATCAGGATGCGCTATTTGAACACCTATAGCAGCAGGTAAACCATATCCCATCGTTCCAAGACCACCAGAAGTCATCCAATGTTTTGGTTCATCAAAATGATAATACTGTGCTGCCCACATCTGATGCTGCCCGACATCCGTTGTAATATAAGCATTCGCATCTTTGGTAAAAGCATACAGCCGTTCAAGAGCATATTGCGGCATAATGACATCTTTTTTCTCCGCATATGCCAATGAATTACGAGTTTTCCAACGGTTAATTTGCGTCCACCACGCCTCACGGACTTCACTGTTAAACGCTGGTTGCTGTATCTTTAAGAGTTGCGTCATATCTCCTAAAACACAAGCCACATCACCAATAATTGGAACTTCTGCTTTTACAATTTTATTGATAGAAGAAGGGTCAATATCAATATGAATAATACGCGCATGAGGTGCAAATGCATCAAGGCGCCCAGTGATACGATCATCAAATCGTGCTCCAACAGCTAACATGACATCACAATCATGCATGGCCATATTAGCCTCATAGGTTCCATGCATTCCAAGCATTCCAAGCCAATTTTTACCGGAAGCAGGATAAGCACCAAGTCCCATTAATGTTGAAGTAATCGGAAAATCCCCCAATTGAACCAAATTACGTAAAAGCTGTATAGCTTTCATCCCCGATGAAATAACACCACCTCCAGAATAAATAATAGGGCGTTTTGCCTCAACTAAAAGAGAAACGGCAGATTCAATAGCCTTAGTATTCCCTTTCAACGATGGAAAAGAATGTAAAGACTCCTGAACTTGAGGTGCTCTATAAAATCCTGAAGCAAATTGAACATCCTTAGGAATATCAATCAAAACCGGCCCAGGACGACCTGATTGAGCAAGAAAAAAAGCTTCATGAATAATAGCCGCAAGATCATTGACATTTTTAACCAGCCAATTACGCTTCGTACAAGGCTTTGTAATTCCAACTGTATCAGCCTCTTGAAAAGCATTTGTTCCAATCACCGTTGTTGACACCTGCCCAGAAAAACAAATAAGAGGTATCGAATCCATAAGAGCATCTTGCAAAGGTGTAACAGCATTCGTTGCCCCTGGACCAGAAGTCACAAGCATAACCCCTACCTTCCCTGTGCTGCGTGCATAGCCTTCAGCTGCATGCCCTGCAGCTTGTTCATGGCGCACCAAAATATGCTGGAGTGTATCTTGGTGATAAAGAACATCAAAAATAGGCAAAACAGCCCCACCAGGATAACCAAAAATATGTTCAACGCCTTGATCTATAAGAGCTTGAACCACTATTTCAGCGCCCGACATTATTTTTCCATCTGCACTCTCTTGCTTTCTTGGATCATTTCTCATTTTTCCCACTCACCTACTTTATAGGACAATAAAAAAGCCCCTAACGGAGCCCATAAAAAAAGCCCCCAAAGGAGCCCATTACACAACACATACTGTATGATTACCCCCATTATTCCAACGTATAAAATATATAAAAAATTCCTTGTAGAGAGATTTCTAATTCCATTGATACCATTCGTCAATAAAAAATTATATTTTCTAAAAAATTTCTTTTTCACGAATTATCTTTTATCTTTCGATAAGTTTCTTTGCAAAGCTCTAACTCTTGTATCAAAAAGTAAGCATCCATTCTTCATCAAATTGATTACGAAACCATGTCATTTGTCTTTTTGCATATCTCCTCGTTTGTATTTTTACCGCTTCAAGAGCATTCTCAAAGCTTCTATGTCCATCCAAATAAGCCATAAATTCAGGTATACCAATAGCCTTCATTGCTGGTAAAGAAGGGGAAAGTTTAAGTTTTTTCATAGCCACCACTTCTTCTAAAGCTCCTCTTTCAATCATAGAATCCAAGCGTTTATGAATACGTTCATAAAGCAGAGAACGTGGTGGCATGAGAAGAATTTTTTCGGTCAAATTCGGCGCAATGATAGGTGTTGTTTTTTGTTTCTGCCACCAACTGAGCGTCTTACCGGTTGCATCATAAACTTCCAAAGCACGGACAATACGCTGTCTATCGTGCGAAGAAATTTTTTCAGCAACAACAGCATCAATCTGCAACAACTGGCGATAAAGACTTTCAGGTCCCTCTTTATCAAGCAGCAAACGCCACTTCTGCCGCACAACATCTGGAACATGAGGGATTTCCGAAATCCCCTCTAAAAGAGCACGAAAATAAAGTCCTGTCCCACCAACAAAAATAACTGATCTTAAAGAAAAAGTAGTCAATAGCTTCTCGACATCACACAACCATTGCCCTACCGAATAATTCAAAATAGGACTCACATGACCATAAAGATAATGGGGAACAATCGCGGTATCAGCCTCCCCCGGCCGTGCCGTTAAAATATTTAAAACATCATAAACCTGCATTGAATCAGTATTAATAATGAGAGCATTTTTTTCTTGAGCCATTTGCAAGGCAAGTTCTGACTTCCCACTTGCCGTTGGCCCCGCTATTAATGTAACTGTTCTCTGTGCCATGAATAGCAATTTCTCCCAATCAATAATTTATTACAACATGCAGACACCCCCAAAGCCTTCCTGTATTTTCTCTCCATTATCATAGAGTAAATACTTCAAACAAAAAATACGAACACAAATTCCCCTTAAGACAAAGCCCCTTATGAAACTTATAAAAAAGAAAAAATGGACTTAATAACAACACCAAAGGAATTTCCAAGCATTTTTTGCTATCGTAATTCAATAACAAACCACAGCTATAATAATTCTGTTCGTTAAGGCCATTAAAAATATACTCTTTGTCATCATTTATGAAAATAATACTAAGTTTAATCTATACAATCAAATAGCTTTATTTTTTCCTATAAAAATAGCATGCTAAGCCGGTTTATAATAAGAGCCTCATAAAGCATCATATCAATACCATTTACTTGCGCATCACAAGCAGAGATAAAAATTGACTTAAGAAAGGTGTACCAATATCTCTTATGCAGCATTTCAAAGTCTAGGCTGTTACAATATTGAGAACTGAAAAATACTATGATGACACCAATTTATACTTTGATATTCAGCATAAAGATATAATGATTTCCAATAGATTTTATATTGCACACCCCATGCTCTCTATCGTGAAATGAGCTTGAGAAATATTGGACATCACATGGCTGACTTGCAAAATATCCCACACACTAAGGCTGATAAAAAACAAAAAATAATTTTTTAAGGATCAATCCATTAGGAGCGTTACGAACCGTAACTCTCCATCTGGACGTGCTACAATAAATAGAGCATTTTTGCGTCCAGCTTCACGTAATTTATGAATACGTTTTTTAGCCTCATCAATTGTTGTGATAGAACTCTGATTGATATCAACAATCACTTCACCAACGCGAATACGCTTTTTATCCGCTGCACTATTTTGTGCAACAGATGTCACCACTAGTCCTCGAAGTTTATCTGAAATTGAATAACGATGACGCAAATCCTCTGTCAGTTCAGATAACGTCATTCCCATAAATTGCATTGTCACGTTTTTCGACAAATCTTGATTTTTTTTATCATCAACTTCTTCTGTATCTTCATTTGGATCTGTTTCAATCAAACGTCCAAGCTTAACTTTTACTGTTGCTTCTTGCCCATTGCGTAAAATAGTAACGTCCACCACTTTTCCTTCTGAACTTTCTGCAACTAAACGCGGCAAATCACGTGCATGCTTAATTTTGGAATTACCAAAGGAAAGAATAACATCTCCAGTTTGTAACTGGCTATTATCTACATTATTTTCTTCCGTCTGTTCTATTTTACCAGCCACCAATGCTCCCACAGCATTGTCCAATTTTAAACTTTTTGCAATATCCTCTGTTACCGGCTGAATACGAATAGCCAACCAACCACGCCTTATTTCTCCAAAATCACGCAATTGATTAATAACAGAAAGAGCCATATCCGATGGAATAGCAAATCCAATACCGATAGATCCTCCCGAAGGTGAAACAATTGCTGTATTAATGCCAATGACTTCACCATTTCTATCAAATAACGGCCCACCAGAATTTCCCCGATTAATTGCTGCATCTGTTTGAATAAAATTATCATAGGGACCAGCATTAAGATCACGGTTACGTGCAGAAATAATACCAACCGTCACACTTCCACCAAAACCATAAGGATTACCAATAGCCATAACCCAGTCACCAATACGTGCTTTTTCTGAGTCACCAAAACGCACAGCTTTTAATTTTTTACTTCCTGCATCGACTTGAAGCAACGCCAAATCAGTTTTGCTATCCTTTCCAAGAAGCTTTGCCTTTAGTTTTGTACCATCCGTAAAATTAACTTCAATATCATCAGCATCTACAATAACATGATAGTTTGTAACAATAATCCCTTTTTGCGCATCAATCACAAAACCAGACCCTAAAGAACGCACCTTTTGAAATTGACTATCTTTTTGACCATCCTTGGGTGTAAAAAAATCACTGAAATATTCCTCCAGCAATGAACCTTTTGGGATAACGGGTACCGAGGTGTTTGCATCCTGTTCTGTTCCTTCAACAGTCTGCGCCGTAGAAATATTCACAACTGTTTCCAAAAGCTCAGAAGCTAAATCAGGAATAGAAAGCAATGCCTTGCTTGTCTCGGCTCCCCAAGACAAACTCACTGATCCTGATAGAAACAAAGTCACACAAAAAACAACTCTTGTGATAAAAAACTTTAAAAACGTATTTTTACTCACGACACTTCTATCCATGACATGCCTTTAATCAAAGATGCAAAGAGCCCCACTAAATTTATCTACGTAAAACCAGCACGGCTCGATACTCTCTACCACTTTTACCATAAAAGAAAATGGTCACAGATCATTCTTTTCATGCAAAATCTCGTATCTGCAATCCATTATTTTATCTATTCTCTCCCGATTTTGGATCAGTTTTACTGAAGCCAGTATTCATTGTCGGTAAGAATGCTTTATTTGCCTGCGGCGGATTACGAAAATAGAAAAAGAAATCCTCATTTGGAGAAATCACCATCGGTGTTTTCTCTAAATTCTTGTATTGTTCCATCGCCAACCAAAAATCGTAAAAAGACGGATTAGCCTCCCTCGCATTCAATAAAAGACGAATACTTTCAGCTTGACCTTCACCGCGGGTAATTTCAGCATCACGCTTTGCAGCTGCTACAATTTCTTCATATTCACGATTAGCTTCTGCCACAATACGATCTCGCTCCTGCTGACCACGAGCCCGGATATTTTCCGCAGCAGCTTCACGTTCAGCTGCCATTTGCCGATAGACATCTTCTGAAACAGCATCAGTCAAATCGGTTTTACGAATACGCACATCAACAATGGTAATACCCAACGAGCCTGCATCTACAGAAAATTGCTTCTGTACTTCAGCCATCATCGCGCCTCGTTCATCCGATAAGGCTGCTTTAAATTCTCGCTTACCATAAACAGCACGCAAAGCGTCAATAAACCGTGGTGCAAGGTTTTCACGTGCCGCAATTTGTGGACGCCCAGAAGCAATGCGCTGTAAAAACAACTTAGGATCTGTAATACGGTAAATAAAGAACGCATCCACCTCATAATACGCACCACCACGAACCTGTACAGATTGTGTAGGAACATCGTAACGCAATAACCGATTATCAACAATGATCATCTTATCGATAAAGGGCGCCTTGAAATAGATTCCAGGATTAGATTCTACCTGAACAATTTGTCCAAAACGCTTAATTGCTACTTGTTGACGAGGATAGACGATAAATACGGACATCCACAAAATCATCAAAACAAACACTATAGCACTAAAAACAAACAAAAAGCGAGATTGCTGCATAATTAATCTCCTCCAGAAATACGAGAATCTAAGAGTAACGCAGGACGCGCTGCTGTTGCCTTTACTTTTTCCGATGACTTGCTACGCAACAATTCATTCAAAGGTAAATAAGGCACCGCTGGAGAATTTGCCTGATCAAGAACCAGCTTATTTGGTGAAGAAAGAATCCGCCCCATCGTCTCCATATAGAGACGGTAGCGAGCAGCTTCTGGTGAAATCGCAGCCTCTCGAGCTATCGCCTGAAAACGTTCAGCACGCCCTGTTGCCTCTTCAACCATTTGTGCCTTTTCACCTTTTGCGATTTCCCGTGTGCGTGAAGCTTCACCATTTGCTAAACCAATTTTCGTAAAACGCACACGATTCCCCTCTTCAATCATTCTTCCACGTTCCTGCTCCGCCTGCTGAACAGAATTAAACGCAGCAGCAACCTTTGTCGGAGGAGCAGCTTCACTGATAGAAACACGGCTTATTTCGACACCAAGTTGATATTTATCCACAGTCAACTGGATAATCTTTCTAACGTCATTAGCAACTTCTTCTTTCTTGTCACGTAAAACATCATCAACCGGCCGCGAACCAATGACCTCACGCATTGCACTCTCAGCAACTTGGCGGACAGTTCCCTCTTGATCATTCACATTGAATAAAAACTGACTAGGGTATGAAATCCGGTAATAAACGGAAAAATTAACATTAACGATATTTTGATCACTCGAAAGCATTAAACCATCACTTTGTTGCGCCTGACCGGGCTTCCCACCAATCGCGATTGTTTTTTCCGTTAAAGGGACTTTCATATAGGTCTCAATTGGCCAAAAATGAAAATGCAACCCATCACCAATAATGCCTTCTTTAGGGATGCCAAAACGCAACTCTACCGCTTGTTCATTTTGCTGAACAATATAAATTGACTGATATAGCCAAAAAAACACAATAAGCAGAAGGAATAAAACAGAAAAACTACTTCTCCCGAATTGTTTAAATTGATCCTGCCCTTTGCGCAAAATTTCATTAAGATTAGGACCATTTTCGCCACCATTACCGCCACCAGAACCAAAGAGATTCTTAGCTGGTGTTTTTTTGTCACCACTGTTTTTATCGCCACTCCACGGGCCACCACCATTTTGATTTGTCCAGGGCATTATCACCTCTTTAACTGATTACCACTACTCGAACACCAACCATTTGCTTGATCTTATAGGGTGTCTCTTACCTCATTACAATACAACTGATAAACCCTTCCACTTCATATTACAAAAAATTATTTCCGCTCATAAACAACAAAACGTGTCGGATGACTATCTTTATCCCCTTTTGGAATATCTTGTGTTTGCACAATAGTCCACTTTTCTTTATCAAAAACAGGAAAAAAACTATCACCTTCTATAGAAGCTAAAACTTCTGTAAGGAATATTTTATCAGCCATATGCAACCCTTGTTGAAAAATTTCACCACCACCAATAATAAAAATTTCCTCTACATCATTTTGAGAAGCAACATTTGTTGCAAGAGAACAAGCTTGCGATAAAGAGTGAGCAACAACAGCCCCTTCAGCACAAAAGGTACAATCACGAGTAATAACGATATTTGTACGCCCTGGTAAAGGTCTCCCAATAGAATCCCAAGTTTTTCGCCCCATAACAATGGGCTTACCCAATGTCAAAGCTTTAAAGCGTTGCAAATCCGTTGATAAATGCCACGGCATTACACCTTCACGACCGATAACACCATTTTCTGCAACAGCAGCAATTAAACAAATGGAAATCATCATATTGCTACCGGCGCTTTAATATGGGGTTGTGCTTCATAATTAAGCAACTCAAAATCCTCAAATTGAAAAGAAAAAAGATCTGTTACCGCTGGATTTATGCGCATACATGGCAAAGCATTTGGTCTACGAGACAATTGATATTTTGCCTGTTCAAAATGATTAGAATAAAGATGAGCATCTCCCAGAGTATGAATAAAATCGCCTACTTTAAGACCGCTTACTTGCGCAATCATCATCGTTAGCAATGCGTAGGATGCAATATTGAATGGAACACCTAAGAAAATATCCGCCGAACGCTGATAAAGTTGACAAGATAATTTCCCCTCCGCAATGTAAAATTGAAAAAGACAATGACACGGAGGCAACGCCATTTCCTCTATTAATGCAGGATTCCAAGCTGATACAATCAAGCGACGAGAATCTGGCGTTTCCTTAATCATCGTTAAAAGATTGTTAATTTGATCAATATGGCGTCCATCAGGAGCAGGCCAAGAACGCCACTGATAACCATAAACAGGACCAAGATTTCCCTTTTCATCAGCCCACTCGTCCCAAATTGACACACCATGCTCTTTCAACCAAGCGATATTTGTATCGCCTTTAAGAAACCACAAAAGTTCATAAATAATTGAACGTAAGTGTAGTTTCTTTGTTGTCAACAACGGAAATCCTGCTTGTAAATCAAAGCGCATCTGATACCCAAAGATAGATCGCGTTCCAACACCCGTTCGATCTGTCCGATCAATACCCTGATTTAAAACATGAGATAAAAGAGCAAGATATGATTTCATGAGGGTATTATGTCCGATTCTTCTTATTATAGAAAATAAAAACTGTAAAATCCGTACAAACATAATTCAAATCTTTTTCCAAAAACATCTTACACAAGAAATTATCATGATCTGACTAAATTTTTGATGCAAAAGATAAAATACTATAGACAGCTTCTAAAAAAATGACATAAATGAACAAAGATGGATGAACATCAAATAAAGGGATCGACTATGGAAAAACAAGAAGCTTTAAAACCACATGATACAAGAAAACGTATCTGGGCTATCGTGTCCAGTGCATCAGGTAATCTAGTAGAATGGTATGACTTTTATGTTTATTCCTTTACATCTATTTATTTTGCATCACAATTCTTTCCCTCAGATGGCAATGACGTTACGCAACTTTTAAAAGCGGCGGGTGTTTTTGCTATTGGTTTTCTTATGCGCCCAATCGGCGGATGGCTTTTTGGCTTCATTGCCGATCGTTACGGACGCAAACGCTCAATGCTTATCTCTGTTTTTATGATGTGTGGTGGTTCGTTCTTAATCGCCCTACTTCCTACCTATGAAACCATTGGAATGGCAGCAGGAATTCTTTTACTTTTACTCAGAATGCTTCAGGGGCTTTCTGTCGGTGGTGAATATGGTACAACAGCAACTTATATGAGCGAAGTCGCCCTCAAAAATCGCCGCGGATTTTTTAGCTCTTTCCAATATACCACACTGATTGGAGGTCAACTTCTAGCCAGTCTCGTTATATTCATTTTAGCGCTTTATCTCACCGAAGATCAGCTAAAAGCGTGGGGCTGGCGTATTCCATTTGCCATTGGTGGATGCGGCGCAATTGTTGCGATTTATCTACGCCGCACACTCCATGAGACAACGACCAAAGAAAGTCGTTCTAGTGCACAAGCTGGTAGTATTAGGGGACTTCTGAGCAACCACCGAAAAGCTTTCTTTCTGGTTATTGGCTTTACAGCTGGAGGATCGCTCACATTCTACACCTATACGACTTACATGCAGAAATATCTGATCACAACCACTGGCTTTGATAAACATACAGCCACAACAATCATGACAGCTGCACTCTTTGTTTTCATGTTACTCCAACCCCTCTTTGGTGCTCTTGCAGATAAAATTGGAACAAGAACTTCACTCCTTATTTGGAGTGTCTTATCTATTATCTTTACCATTCCTGGACTTAATATGATTGGTAGTACTAATAGTACATGGATTGCTTTATCAGTCATTACTGGAATGCTCTGCATTATGAGCTTTTATACATCTATCTCTGGCATTGTAAAATCAGAAATGTTTCCCGCTTCAGTACGAGCAATAGGAGTTGGGCTCTCTTATGCTATTGCCAACGCACTGTTTGGCGGTTCTGCTGAATATGTCGCGCTTGGATTAAAAGATCTTGGATATGAATCTGTCTTCTATTTTTATATAACCGGCATGATGATTATTGCATTCATTGCTGTTCTCTTAATGCCAGATGCTCGCAAAAAAGGGTATTTACAAGGAGACGATATTCATTAACCTTTAATGTTAACAAACAAGGATTTTAATAAAAAAGCCCGGAGTACTGGGCTTTTTTATATCCTTTCCGATAGAAGTTTAAAGCTCACAATTTTTTATCCCTTCAAACACTCTAAAGAAGCAATGTTCCCTCCTGCACACGCCGCTTATAAAAATAAATGGCTTCATATTATTATGTAATAAATACTTCTTTAGCTGAATTTAATTCACTGAAGATAAAAAACGTTTGATTTATTTTAATATTCCCATGCCCACTCAAAATCGAAGAAAAGTGATTATCTTTCAAGAAATTTTATCAATAATAAAGATTACACTCATGATTTTGTTTAATACGTTCTTAATAGTACCCCCTCATGCAAAACAAATCCTTTCATGAAAAATAGAAAATACCATTTTATTATAAATTCGCACACTTTTTTGAGAAACATTTCTCAATGCACCCAACTCCATTTCACAACGGCACCCGTGAATGACATCACGTAAAAGCCCCGTAAAGTATAAACATGGGCATCACTCTCTTTACACTTAATAAAAGTGCAAGCCGCTATCATTATACTATTGAGGAACTCTTAATATTGTACTCCCCCTTAACACTTAAGATCATTCCTAAAAAGTATTTTAACTGATACACCAACCTAGCATGCAATAGTCAGTAACATCATTTTACGAAACAACATCAAGCATATAAACTAAAGAGTATCATATCTTCATAAACACTCTGCATATGCAAATAATTCACAATCAAACAAAAAATAATATTTCCTTAAGGATAGTAAAAAGCGTATAATTTACGCAATGTAACAACACCATGAGCCCAAAACACCACTGATAGCTCTAGAAAAAATCTTTATGTTTCCCTAAAAAATTATCATGATACAATAGCGTTTTTATAATGCACATCGTAAATAGCTTTAAAAAGAAGAAAAGTTATAAATCTAAAAGGGGAATACTTCATGAATAATCAAACAACTTTAGATCCAAATGATACAAGGAAACGTATTTTTGCTATCATATCCAGCGCATCAGGAAATCTGGTAGAATGGTACGACTTTTATGCTTACTCCTTTGCATCGGTTTATTTTGCATCACAATTTTTTCCTGAAGATGAAGATATTGTTACACAACTGTTAAAAACGGCAGGAATCTTTTTTATTGGCTTTCTTATGCGTCCAATTGGAGCATGGCTCTTTGGATACATTGCGGATCGTTATGGACGTAAACGCTCAATGCTTATTTCTGTTTTTATGATGTGTGGTGGCTCTTTTCTCATTGCCATACTTCCCACTTATAAAACCTTGGGAATAACAGCAGCATTTCTTCTCCTTTTAATCCGTATGTTTCAAGGGCTTTCCGTTGGCGGTGAATATGGTACAGCAGCAACGTATATGAGTGAAGTTGCGCCCAAAAATCGTCGTGGTCTCTTTGCTTCTTTTCAATATGCAACAACGATCTCAGGTCAACTTCTGGCAAGTTTTATAATATTTATTTTAGCCATTTACCTTAACGAGGATCAGTTAAAAGCATGGGGATGGCGTATTCCCTTTATCATTGGTGGCTTTGGAGCAATCGTTGCAATTTATCTGCGTAGCTTGCTTCATGAAACAACAACCCTCAAAAGCCGCTCTGAACAACACGCTGGTAGTCTTAAAGAACTTTTTCGTAATCATAAAAAAGCTTTCTTTTTGGTTGTTGGCTTTACAGCTGGTGGATCTCTCACATTTTATACATACACCACTTATATGCAAAAATATCTGATCACAACCACTGGTTTTGATAAACAAACCGCAACAACGATAATGACTGCCGCCCTCTTTGTTTTTGTGCTACTCCAACCCCTTTTTGGTTCCCTAGCCGATAAAATTGGAGCAAGAGCTTCACTCATTAGTTGGGGGGCATTATCCATTATCTGCACCATTCCTGTACTTAAAATGATCGGTAATGCCCATAATCCATGGACAGCACTCTTAATTATTATTGGAATACTCTGTGTTATGAGTTTTTATACGTCCATTGCTGGTATCATAAAAGCAGAATTGTTCCCTGCTTCAATCCGAGCAATTGGTGTTGGATTTGCTTTTGCCATTGGCAACGCACTCTTTGGCGGTTCTGCTGAATATGTAGCGCTTGGATTAAAAAATATGGGATACGAATCTGTTTTCTTTTTTTACATCGTTGGTATGATGGTCATTGCACTCATCTCTATTCTTCTTATGCCCGATATAGATAAAGGAGGATATCTCGATAAAGACGATAGACTTCATTAAACTTATTTTCTGGATAAAAAAAGCCCAAGAAATTGGGCTTTTTTTGATCTCCTCTCCACCCTAGTAAAGAACGAAAAGCCCGCCCCGCATTCGTCTTACAAACAACTCAGTTTCTTTTAAATTGTCTATAGTTACTGCCCTCTTTATGTAATTTACTTGATAAGATTCTATGGGCAGCCCTACCCTAAATATTTATCACGATATCTAAAAAACACCTCATACGGAAAACCTTATCTGAGGCTTACCTCACCCTCCTAAATGATGATGTGTTATGATACAATAAGATAATTAAGGACACAAAATCCCCTTTTACATTACTTAAGCTTTTTGAAATATTTTCAGTTTTGGGGCTTTCTGCTCATAAAGACCATCTCTTCTATAATCTTCCGGTATGCCAATAATTGCATTCTTCTCATAAAGTTTAAAGGTATCTTGATCTACTTTTCAATGTCCTCTCCCTTTAAATGCAACGTGATAACTTTTTATTCTATAACACAAGTAAAAATCTTAAAACGAATGACAACATAACTCTAATAAATCATCTTAAAGAGTTTCCCTAAGAAATTGTTATAATACCATTGAATTTTTCTGGAAATCATAAACAATTATGTTTAGAAAATATGAACTATAAATCCAAAAGGGGAACAATTCATGAAAAATGAAACAACTTCAGCATCACAGGATGCAAGAAAACGTGTTTTTGCTATTATAGCAAGCGCATCAGGAAATCTCGTAGAATGGTATGATTTTTACGTGTACTCATTTGCATCAATTTATTTTGCATCACAATTCTTTCCCTCCGATGGTGATACGATTACACCACTGTTAAAAACCGCGGGTGTGTTTTTTATTGGCTTTCTTATGCGCCCTATTGGAGCTTGGTTTTTAGGATTTGTCGCCGATCGTTATGGACGTAAACGCTCGATGCTTATATCCATTTTTATGATGTGTGGTGGCTCTTTTTTCATCGCCATACTTCCCACCTATGAAACCTTAGGAATAACATCAGCAATCCTTTTACTTTTAGCTCGGATGATGCAAGGACTTTCAGCGGGTGGTGAATATGGTACAGCAGCCACTTATATGAGCGAAGTTGCTCTCAAAAAACATCGTGGGCTTTTTGCTTCTTTCCAATCAGCCACCCTTATTACAGGTCAACTTCTTGCCAGCTTCATTATATTTATTCTAGCATCTTATCTCTCTGAAGATCAGTTAAAAGCATGGGGATGGCGTATTCCTTTTGTAATTGGTGGATTCGGGGCAGTGATTGCGATTTATCTGCGTCGTTCTCTCCACGAAACAACCACGAAAGAAAGCCGCTCTCACAAACACTCTGGCAGTCTTAAGGAACTTCTCACCAAGCATACAAAAGCCGTTGTCGTAATTGCATGCTTTGCATCAGGAGGATCACTCACGTTTTACACCTTTACGACTTATATGCAAAAATATCTGATCACAACCACCGGCTTTGATAAACATACCGCAACAACGATTATGACAGCTGTACTATTTATTTTCATCCTATTCCAACCCATAGCTGGTATCATAGCCGATAAAATTGGAACAAAAACTTTACTTATCATTTGGAGTATACTCTCTGTCATCTTTACATTTCCTGGACTCTGGATAATCGGTAATACGCATAGTATATGGGTTGCCTTTTCCGTCATTATTGGCTTGCTCTTCATTATGAGCATGTATACATCCATCTCTGGTGTCGTCAAATCAGCAATGTTTCCCTCTTCAATACGCGCATTAGGCGTTAGCATCTCTCATGCCATTGGCAACGCCTTATTTGGTGGTTCTGCTGAATACGTTGCGCTTGGATTAAAAAAGTACGGTCATGAATCTCTCTTTTATTTTTATATAACCGTCGTGATGATCATGGCATTCATTGCTCTTCTCTTTGTCCCGAGTATGCGTAAAGGAGGCTACCTCCAAGAGGATGAAAAACATTAACCCTTTTTATCAACGAAAAAGCCCAAGAAATTGGGCTTTTTTTATCATTATCACAAATTTAATATTGTTTAAATTTTATGAAGTGCATTAAGTTGCTTAGCAACTAGATAATAAAAAGTCATACGACTTTTTCTACGCTCTCCAGACATCATCTCAGCCACTTTTGAAACAGCCATTTTAGCACTCTTCTCATCGGCTTCTAAAACATCTTGAACCCATTTTTCAACACGTTCTAACTCTTTTGGATCCGATGTAGCAACAAGCGCTGCATCCTGCTTTTTCATCACTAAAGCTAAACGACGGCTAAGTCGTTCTACTGCTGCTTCATCGGGATTTGAATCATATAGTTTAATATCTGCTAGATTATTTGTCATTTTGCATCATCTCCTCTCCAAAAATGAGCGGACTATACTTTACAGCCGCATCATATAGCTCCATAAATAATTAGAGGATTAAAAATATTAACAACCCCCCTTTTCCTAAGACTGTTCTTCATCTATATTTAGAGGGCTGGTTCACCAGCTATGGTAATAAATGGACGGTGAAATAAACCTATTGGACCCGGGGGCGGTACCCGGCGCCTCCACCAAAATATAAGAAACCAAAATTATATTTTGGTGGGGGCGAAATAGGATCGACAAGGGTGTAAAGATCGCTCTTTTACTCGGCATTGTACCACCGTTATCGGGCTAAATGAGTAGTTGCAAATGACAACTATGCGGAAGCACGTCTCGCCGCTTAAGGTGGTGTGAATGTTTCAATTTAAGTCTTAAACCGTCGCAGGTTTAAGCGGGGTTCGGAGGCACCTGGCAACAGAAGCCTTCACTTTTTTAAATGTTGTTGATTGATCTTTCAGACATTATCAGACATTATTTACCATAGAGTTTCGTATTTATTCGATTTATTGAGGTGCATCGTAGAAAAAATCTGCTAATTTAAAATATATTCTGTCACACAATATCAATACGCCCCATTCTGCTACGTGAAATAAAAGGAATAAACTTCGATGGTTAAAGATCAAATCCGTTACGATATTCTCGTTCAGGATGCGCTTCGTGGAGTTATCCGTAAAGTTTTATCGGAAGTTGCCAAAGCAGGTCTTCCGGGAAATCATCATTTTTTTATAACTTTTTTGACAAATGCCCCAGGCGTTAAAATTTCTCCTCGGCTAAAAAATCGCTATCCCGAGCAAATGACAATCGTCTTACAACATCAATTTAGAGATCTCAGTGTTTCAGAAACAGCTTTCGAAGTAACCCTCTCTTTCAGGGAAATAACCGAAAAGCTCGTGATTCCTTTTACTTCCATTCAGGTCTTTTATGATCCTGTAGCAGCATTTGAAGCAGCATTTGATCTGCCCTCAAATCTGACCTCTGGAGAAAGTGAAAATTCAGAAAATACCTCAACTACGCCTATTACCTTATCAAACAAACAAAAAAAAGAAAATACGCTTACAAAAGAACAAAATCTCAGTACAAATAAAGAACCTTCAAATAACGATGCAAAACAAAATCAAAGTGCTGATGTTGTCTCTTTAGATTCCTTTCGGAAAAAATAATTTTTCTCATGACTGAATTGATTAATCTTCGCCAATTTCGAAAACAAAAAAAACGTACAGAAAAATCTCTTTGTGCTGAGCAAAATCGTTATCGTTTTGGACGAACAAAAACTGAAAAAAATTTTGAGCAGCAAAAATCTTTAAAAATGCAAAAATTTCTTGATCAAAATCGTTTGCGAAACGACGAATAAAGGTGGAAAAATGCACGAAAATAATTCTATCGATTGGTCAAAAGTCATTCCACGAAAGATATCTGTTCGCGTTGATGGACACGCAACAAGCGTCTCTTTAGAACCACCATTTTTAGATATTCTAAAAGATATAGCCCGCAAAAAAGGACAATCTTTAGCCTTTATTATTACCGATATTGATAGCAAAAGACCACAACAAGTAAATCTTTCGGCTTCGTTACGCGTTTATGCCCTTCAAAGCGTTCTCACCCAACGCCTTTAATGTTTGTGCTTATTTTTTTACGTTCTCTTTCTGTCTGTTCAACTGAAACTGTTGTGACTTTTTAAGAGAAGTTTTTTTAATCTAGAACTTCAATAAAAAAAAGACTACAAAAGAGAGATAATGAGTAATTTTTCTGATCATACCATACCTTTCTTTGAAGAAGATTCCCCTCCAGACCATGATAAGAAGAGCTCTGGTTTTTTCTCCCATACTCTAAAAGAACAAAAATCATATAACACAGACTATTTAGAACAACTCAATCCAGAACAGCAACAAGCTGTTATGAATACTGAGGGACCTCTTTTAGTTCTTGCAGGTGCTGGTACAGGAAAAACACGCGTTTTAACAACCCGTATTTCTCACATTTTACGCTCTGGACTTGCCTCTCCTCAGCAAATACTTGCTGTCACTTTCACCAACAAAGCAGCACGTGAAATGAAAATACGTATTGGTGAACTTATTGGAGAAGTTGTTGAAGGTATGCCTTGGCTTGGAACCTTTCATTCCACTGGAGCTAAAATTTTACGCCGTCACGCAGAGCTTGTTGATTTAAAAAGAAACTTTACAATTCTCGATAGCGATGATGTTCTTCGACTTTTAAAACAACTTATTCAAGCTGAAGGATTAGACGATAAGCGTTGGCCCGCACGAAACCTTGCCATGATGATTGATTCTTGGAAAAATCAAGGACTCTCACCAACACATATCTCAAAAAGTGATGCTCATTCCTTTGGTAATGGCATGGGACGTGAACTTTATCACAGTTATCAAAATCGATTAAAAGATCTTAATGCTTGTGATTTTGGTGACCTTCTACTTCATTCTATCTCTATCTTCCAACATAATCCAGATATCCTTCGCGAATATCATTCTCAATTTCGTTATATTCTCGTCGATGAATATCAGGATACAAATACAGCACAATATCTTTGGCTTCGCCTTTTGGCCCAACATCCTCAAGGTCAACATGTTAATCTTTGTTGTGTTGGCGATGATGATCAATCCATTTATGGATGGCGTGGTGCAAAAGTCGAAAACATATTACGTTTTGAAAAAGATTTTCCTTCTGCTAAAATTATTCGTCTAGAACGCAATTATCGCTCAACATCTCATATTCTCAAAACCGCCTCCCATCTCATTGCGCATAATGAAGAAAGACTGGGAAAAGTCCTTTTTTCTGCTCAAATAAAGAGCGAGGAAGAAAAGGTAAAAATTCATTCAGCATGGGATTCGGCAGAAGAAGCACGAGCAATTGGAGAAGAAATCGAACGCGCACAACAAACCGGTCATGCATTAAATCATATGGCTATATTGGTACGCGCATCATTTCAAATGCGTGAATTTGAAGATCGCTTTGTAACGCTTGGCCTTAATTATCGCGTTATTGGTGGTCCTCGTTTTTATGAGCGGATGGAAATACGTGATGCCATGGCTTATTTACGCGTTGTTGTCCAACCCACTGATGATTTAGCTTTTGAGCGTGTTATTAATACACCGAAACGCGGCATAGGAGATGCAACCCTGCGCATTCTTTATGAGAGTGCACGTGCACGTGCTGTTCCTCTCTTTTCTGCTGCCGCTGACATCATTGAAACAGATGAATTAAAGCCTAAGGCACGCAGTGCGTTACGAAGCCTCATTGAAAACTTCCGCCGCTGGCAAAATATGCTTCAAGACACTCCTCATAGAGAACTTGCCGAGATCGTCCTTGATGATTCTGGTTATACAACCATGTGGTTAGAAGATCGCTCACCAGAGGCTCCTACAAGACTAGAAAATCTTAAAGAAATGATTCGTTCCATGGAACAATTTGAAAATCTTCAAAGTTTTTTGGAACATGTTGCACTCGTTATGGAAACGGAAAATAATGAAAATATGGATGCAGTCAACATCATGACACTTCATTCAGCCAAAGGGCTTGAATTTGAAACAATTTTTCTTCCAGGTTGGGAAGAAGGACTCTTTCCCCACCAGCGCTCATTAGATGAAGGTGGACGTTCAGGATTAGAAGAAGAACGGCGCCTTGCTTACGTAGGTCTAACAAGAGCAAAAAAACATTTGCATATATGGTTTGTATCGAATCGAAGAATTCATGGACTTTGGCAACCTGCTCTTCCCTCCCGTTTTCTAGATGAATTACCAGCAGAACATATAGAAGTTGTAGAAATGGAAACATCCTATGGTGGTTATGGAAAATCTTCCTTTCAACATCACGATTCCTTTTATACTGACTATGCAACAGCAAGACAAAAGCGTGCACAAAAAAACAAGAATATTGAAGGGAAAGTTATCTCTCAATCAATCTCTCATGCACCATCAGATTTTTCTGTCAATGATCGGATTTTTCACATAAAATTTGGCTATGGTCATATTACAGCAATAGACGATCATAAATTGACAATAATGTTCGAAAAAGCCGGAGAAAAGCGTGTACTAGACAATTTTGTAAACAAAGCTTAATTACAAGTAAACCACGATCAGTTTTTTCAAGAAACCACTTTGTTTTATTCTGACTATCATTTCCATTTGCGAACAAAGGCTTCAATGGGCAAATTTTGCATATCAGGCAATGCGTCGTGAATTTTATTAAGTGGCCAATCCCACCAAGCCATATCTAAAAGGCATTCTATCACATGATTGGGAAAACGCATCCGCAATCGCTTAGCAGGCACCCCAACGACAATCGTATAAGGCATAACATCTTTCGTTATAACAGCGTTCGCGCCAATGATAGCGCCATGACCAATTGTCACCCCAGGCATAATAACCGCACCATGTCCAATCCACACATCATGCCCAATAATAACACGTTTTGCACAACGCCTTTCACGAAAACCACTATCTAATGCCATATAACGAAAATATTCGTTTGGACGATAGGTTATTTTATGCGTTGAAACGCGCTCCATAGGATGCTCCAACGCATTCATCCGTACATGAGATGCAATAGAACAAAAACGCCCAATATCGCTATAAATAGCCTCACTATTACGCTCTAAATAAGAAAAATCTCCAACGGTTACATCCCGTAAAATCACCCGCTCATTAATTTCCACATAGCGCCCTAATTTACAACCATGCAGCCGCGCTGTCGTATGGATACGAGGTTCACTTTCATGAAATCGAAGATCTTTCTCAATATTCATACATCTTTCACCAATGTTTTATCAATAGATATGGAAAGACATACCAATCAAGCCAATAAAATCAACCATGAAACAAACATTGCAAAACAAACCTGCCGATGTTACAATTTCTCGATCTATCTAAGAGAGTCAAACTATGAAAAATGTAATACGCATCTTGGGGCTGACAATCATATTTCTTGCAGGTGTTTTTATTTATGATACGCTGACAAATAAGCCTTTAGGTGATAACTTTACTCTCACTGATTCTAATGGAAAAAATATTACTGAGGCTGATGTTCGAAGCAAGCCTTCAATAATTTTTTTCGGCTTCACTATGTGTCCTGAAAGCTGCCCTACCACACTGATGAATCTTGATCGATGGCTTACAGCCCTTGGGCCTGAAGCTGATAAATTAGGTATATGGTTTGTGACTGTTGATCCTGAACGTGACACACCAAAAGTACTCCATGATTATCTCAGTAATTTTAACAATAAAATTGTTGGCATTAGTGGAGATCCTGATAAAGTTCATAAAATGGTCAATTCTTTCAACATCGTTGCTGAAAAAGTTCCTGAAACAGATGGAAACTATACATATAACCATACAGCAGCAATTTTTTTACTTAAAAAAGGTGGAAAATTAGCTGGCGTTATCCGTTATGACACTAAAGAAAGCGATAGCGAATTAAAAGATGAAATCGCCATTGAACGGTTAAAAAAACTCGTCTTAAACTAAAAAAACCGATCAAAAGAAAGAACAGCATGTCGCAACAAATTCGCCTCTATTATACTGCTTCTAAAAATGAAGCAGAACGGTTCTATACCCTTATAGAAACAGCCTTTGACGAAGAAGGTTATCCTCTTGCTCTTACAGAGATAGATGAACAAAATGCTGTATATGAGCTTTCTCTATATGTCGATCAAGACAATCAAGAGAACGCATTAAAACATTTTGCAAGCGTTCTCTCTATAGATTTTGATAAAATTAATATGGAAGTTTTACCCAACATTGATTGGGTACAAAAAAGCCTAGAAGGACTAAAACCTGTGCAAGCTGGTCCTTTTTTCCTTCATGGAAGTCACAACCGAAACGCCATTCCAGCAAATGTTCTCCCTATTGAAATTGAAGCTAATCAAGCTTTTGGCACCGGACATCATGGAACAACAGCCGGTTGTTTAGAAATGATTGCCAAAGTCATGAAACACGAAAATCCAAAAAATGCCCTTGATCTTGGTACTGGGAGCGGTGTACTAGCCATTGGTATAGCAATGCTCAAACCAATTACTGTGCTTGCATCCGATATTGACCCAATTGCTGTTCAAGTTGCACAACACAATATCGAATTCAATGGTGTCAAGGAATATATTACAGCTATTACAGCAACAGATTTTGCCCATGATGCAATTGCATCACGAACCCCTTTTGATCTCATCGTTGCCAATATCCTTGCTAATCCGCTTATTGAACTTGCGCAAGAAGTGGTAAAGGCACTTCAAAAAGGGGGATCACTTATACTCTCTGGAATTCTTGAAGAACAACATGCCCATGTTTTGGAGACTTATATAAAACAAGGAATGAAGCATATCGAAACATACCACCGGCAAGGATGGGTTACGATACATCTGAAATAAAATAAAAGAAAAGGACGTCGTTATGTATCAATCTTTTGAGGCGACAACAAATCCTGCTTATGCAGCAGAACGCATTTCTTGCCTTCGTAAAGAACTCGATCACCTTGGACTCGATGGTTTTCTTGTTCCGCGGTGTGATGAGCATCAAGGAGAGTACGTCCCTCCTCATGCTCAACGCCTTAGCTGGTTAACCGGCTTTACTGGATCAGCTGGGATTGCACTGATTTTAAAAAACAAAGCCATCATATTTACAGATGGGCGATATAAGCTCCAAGTTCGCCAACAAACTGATCCTGATATTTTTAATTATGAAGATCTCATAACTTGTCCTCCCTCACAATGGCTTGAAAAAAATGGTCAAAAACTTTCTATTGGCTTTGATCCATGGCTTCACACGATTGCTGCCACCAATGCATTGAGAAATGCATTAGAAATGAAAGCAGGTGGAAAACTTGTAGAAGTTCAACATAATCCCATTGATTTGCTCTGGCATAATCAACCAAAATTACCACAATCTGCCTTATCAATTCACCCTCTCAAATATGCTGGGTGCGATACAGATGAAAAACTCGCTTTGATTTACAAAGATATACAGCAAACTCATGCAAATGCTTTTATTTTTACAGACCCCTCTTCCATTGCATGGACATTCAATATACGGGGCAATGATGTTTCCAACACGCCTTTTTCCCTTTGTTTTGCTCTCATTCCACTTAACGAAACACCAGCTTTATTCATTGACAGCAAAAAACTTGGTGTAGAACAGAAACAATATCTAGAACGTTATGCAAAATTATATGAACCAGAACAGCTTATTCCCAAGATCAAAGAGTATGTTCAAAAAGGGACAGTGTTTGCCTTAGATCCACAGCTAACATGCGAAAAATTACGAACTGTTATTGAAGAAACAAATAGCTTTTTTATCACACTTACCGATCCTGCTGCTCTACCACGTGCCATTAAAAATGACACAGAACTCAATGGCGCACGCAAAGCGCATCTACGCGATGGTGTTGCCCTAACCCGTTTTTTTTCTTGGTTAGATAAACAAATACTAGGGTCAATAAGTGAAATTTCTGCTGCTCAAAAATTAGAAGAATTTCGCATAAATACAGCAAAAGAAATGGGAGAAAAACTTAAAGATCTTTCTTTTGATACAATTTCAGCAGCAGGAGAAAATGGTGCCATTATTCATTATCGTGTAACAACGCAAACAAATAAACAACTCAAAGCCGGTGAACTTTACCTCGTTGATTCAGGTGGACAATATCGTGATGGCACGACTGATGTCACACGCACCGTAGCAATTGGGAATATTGGAGAAGAAGAAAAACGCTGTTTTACGCTTGTCCTCAAAGGCATGATTGCTCTTTCAACTATCAGATTTCCAAAAGGCACACGAGGGCAAGACCTTGATGCTCTTGCACGCATTGCATTGTGGAAAGCTGGTTTTGATTATGCCCATGGCACCGGTCATGGTGTTGGATCTTATCTTTCTGTCCATGAAGGACCGCAAAATATTTCTCGCAAAGGGTGCCAAGAACTCATCTCCGGTATGATTCTTTCAAACGAGCCAGGCTATTACCGCGAAGGCGCTTTTGGTATCCGTCTTGAAAATTTGATGATTGTGAAACCAGCACAAAAAATTGATGGTGGAGATATAGAAATGCTCTCGTTCGAAACACTCACACATTGCCCCATTGATCGACGGTTAATCCTTCCAGAGCTTTTGACACAAGAAGAACGACAATGGCTCAATGATTACCATGCGCGCGTTTATCAGATGAATGCACCTTACTTAAATGAAGAAGATAAAAAATGGGCAAAAGAAGCAACAATGCCCCTTTAAATGAAGCAACCTATAACTTTTACTCTTTCTACAAAACACAGGATTTTCTCTTTTTAAGGGAAAAATATGTATCTGCGTCAGGAAATATGAAAAATATTTCTACAAGATACTTCAAGTTTTTTGCTGGTATGGTAAACGCTAACCTAGGTGAAGCAAGATGAGATACACCTATACGTGGTAATACTTATCTTGGCGATCTCCATCTAGACATTATTATATCCCTATTTCCTTTATATGGAAACTTTCGTTATATTTTGTAATTTTCCGCGTTATATTTCTATTACGTCATTATAATTGGTTTATTACGGCATTTTGGATTAAATTATACATATTTATTTACAATTTTTACCTTGCTTCACAATGATAATTTATAAATTTTACTAATAATAACCTTGTATATTCTTCATCATAATAGTTTAAGTTTAATATTTAAGCTCAACGTTAATTATTTTAAATAACGTAATAAATATTAAAATATATGGCGCTCTGTTTTTGCAAAAAACAGCCACTATTATCCCTCTTTTTGATTTCATCCCCCAAAAAATGTAAGAGAGATAATCATACAAACAGCATACGATCTTCTAGAAAACATCCTCTAAACATTATGTTTCTCAATCAGCTGTAGCCAAGCCTCTTCATCGATAACCTCAACACCTAATTCCTCAGCTTTAGCCAATTTGGAGCCCGCTCCAGGTCCTGCAACAAGAAGATCTGTTTTTTTAGAAAGTGAACCAGATGTTTTAGCCCCCAATCGCTCTGCCAATGCTTTTGCTTCATCACGTGACATATGCGCCAAAGTTCCTGTAAAAACAATGATCTTCTCCGCTATTGGTGAAGAATCTGCTATGATAGGCTCCTCATCAAGAGGAGTTACTTCTTCAAGCAAAACAGATAAAATCTCACGGTTATGCTCTTCTTGATAAAAATCAACAATTGCGCTCCCTACCTGTGGTCCAATTCCTTCGATATTGGTAAGCTCTATCCAAGCCTCATTTCCTTCTTCATTTTCCTTATCACATGGCATAAATGCTTCCATAGCCGCAGTCTCAAAAGCTGTATAATTTTTATAAGCACGTGCAAGGCGGCGTGCATTCACTTCGCCAACATGACCAATCCCCAATGCAAACAAAAAACGGCTCAAAGGAATTTCTCGGCGCGCATTAATGGCATCATACAATTTCCGCACTGAAACAGTACCAAAACCTTCCATATTTTCCAAACGTATCAAAGACTTTTCTTGGCGCCGTTGTAAAGTAAAAATATCGGCTGGTGTATGAATACAAAGCGTCTCATCTTGAACATGGAAAAAAAACTCTACCTGTTTTTTACCCAAGCCTTCAATATCAAAAGCATTGCGTGAAACAAAATGACGAATACGTTCAATTGCTTGTGCAGGACAAATAAGCCCTCCTGTACAGCGACGCACGGCTTCTCCCACTTCACGAACAGCATGACTCCCACAAGCTGGGCACAAATGAGGAAAAATAAAAACAGCAGCATCTTTCGGGCGTTTTTCAATGATAACATCAATAACTTGAGGGATCACATCACCAGCACGTTGTACAATCACGCTATCACCTACACGGATATCACGTCCTTCACGAATGGGCTCTCCTTTATGACCAATTCCCTTAATATAATCCTCATTATGCAAACTAGCATTGGTCACCACCACTCCACCAACAGTAATAGGCGTAAGACGTGCAACAGGTGTCAAAGCTCCCGTGCGACCAACTTGAATGTCAATATCTTCCAAAAGCGCTATCGCTTTTTCTGCTGGAAATTTATGGGCGATAGCCCAACGCGGCGAACGAGAAACAAACCCCAAACGCTTTTGGAGCATCAAATCATTAACCTTATAAACAATGCCATCAATATCATAGCTTAAAGAATGACGGCATTCTTCGATATCGTGATAATACGAAATAATTTCTTTTACTGTCTTAAAGACTTTTGTTAATGGATTGATAACAAAGCCATATTCTTTTAGCTTTTTCATCATCTCCATTTGACTTTCTGCCAATATTTCACTCACCTCACCACAAGCATAAGCAAAAAATTGAAGTTTTCTGCTAGCGGTTATCCGTGAATCAAGCTGACGGAGTGAACCAGCCGCCGCATTTCGAGGATTGGCAAAGGTTAACTTGCCCTTCTCTTGTTGGTTGATATTCAGTGCTTGGAAATCTTCCCGCCCCATATAAACTTCACCACGCACCTCAATGATATCAGGAAAATCACCTTGCAAAACTTGTGGGATATCAGCAATTGTTCGGGCATTTGCCGTCACATTTTCACCGACAGTTCCATCCCCACGCGTTGCCGCACGCACAAGCCGCCCCTTTTGGTAGCGCAAAGACAAAGATAAACCATCAATTTTGGGCTCTGCTGTTATTTCCAACACTTGTGTTTCTGGAAGACGTAAAAAACGACGAATACGCTCAATAAATTCAGTAACATCTTCAGAGCTAAACGCATTATCAAGTGAAAGCATAGGCTGTGCATGAACAGATTTTTCAAACTTTTCAGAAATTGGTGCTCCAATTTTATGTGAAGGAGAATCAATACGTATAAGCTCTGGAAAAAGAGCTTCAATTTCTGCATTACGACGACGTAAAGCATCATATTCTGCATCAGAAATTTCAGGCTGATCATCACGATTATAAAGCACATCATGACGTGCAATCTCTTTTGCCAACCACTTTAATTCACGTTCTGCTTCAACAGCTGTGAGATTTTTATATGCATCTTTGTTCATAAAATCTATTCCACATTACAAGCGCTGCCACAAGGGCCTCCCACGCCTCCTCATCAAGTGAATCTCAATAAATATAAGCTTTCTAGTATTTTTATCGCTGACTAATTACCTTTATGCTAGAAGCTTTTGAGCCGCTGCACGCGCTTCTTCAGTAATCTGTTCTCCAGCCAACATACGGGCAATTTCTTCTGCACGCTCATGTTCTTTCATTTTATGAATCGCAGTAACAAAGCGTCCTTTATCATGACTCTCAATTTTTGAAATAAGAAAATGACCATGCGCTTTCGATGCAACCTGTGGAGCATGCGTAATAGCAAAAACTTGGACATGTTCTGATAAGCGTTGCAACCGATGCCCAATAGCCGCTGCAACAGCCCCCCCAACGCCTGTATCAATTTCATCAAAAATCAGCGTCGGTGCTGATCCTCGATCAGATAAAACAACTTTTAATGCCAGCAAAAAACGAGATAATTCACCGCCAGAAGCCACACTAAGCATCGGCCCAGCACGTGTTCCAGGATTTGTTCGCACCCAATATTCAATACGATCACATCCCTCTGCACTCCGCTTTTCCATATCACTTTGCATTTCAACAATAAATTCAGCCCTCTCTAATTTCAATGCCGGCAACTCAGCCATAACACTTTCAGATAAATGCTTTGCTGTCTCCCGACGCTTTATTGTTAAGGCTTGCGCCAATGTATCATAATTTTTCTTTGCCTGCTCTGCCTCATCTTCAAAACATGTCAATATAGTCTGAGCCTCTTCAAAATCAGCGAGTTCTGCGTCCATTTTATCGCGTAACTGAATCAATTCATCCGCAGAAACTTGATATTTACGAGCAAAACCCCGAAGAGAAAAAAGACGCTCTTCTATCCGTTCCAATTCATCAGGTTCAAAATCTAATGCTCGTATTGCCGTCTCAATACCTTCTTGTGCTGTTGCAAGTGCATGCAATGCCTCATCAATAGATTTCACCACTGGTGCAATAAGTTCTTGCGCCTCAGGAATTTTCCGCTCCAAACGCCTCACCAAATTAGAAAGCACTGGGATTGGTGATTTTTGACCCGTTAAAAGATCATCCGCTTCTTTAATATCTGTCGCTATTTTTTCTAATTTAAGCATATCAGCACGACGAAGAGAAAGAGCTTCCTCTTCACCAACTTTAAAATCAAGCTTTTCAAGCTCTTCTACACACGCACGAAGATAATCAACCTCCCGTACAGCACTCTCTACTTTAAGACGCTGCCGTTGCAAACGCTCCTCAAATTCACGCCATGTGTGATAACACTGACGCAAATTTTCCACTTCATCTTCAAGACCACCAAAGGCATCTAATAATTGGCGATGTGTAGCAACATCAACAAGCGCACGATCATCATGTTGTCCATGGATTTCAACCAGCAAACGGCCAACACTTCGCATCAATGCAACACTAGACACCTGATCATTGATAAAGACACGGCTACGTCCATCACTTGATTGTACCCGCCGTAAAATAATATCACCCTCGTCATCAAGACCATTCTCACGAATAAGTTGACGTGCAGGATGTGAAACAGACACATCAAAAACAGCCGTAACCTGCCCGCGGTCAGCACCATGACGCACAAGCGAAGCATCACCCCGCCCCCCTAAAGCAAGTGATAAAGCATCAAGGAGAATAGACTTCCCCGCACCCGTTTCTCCAGTTAAAACCGTCAACCCCGCTGTAAAATGAATATCGAGCGTTTCGATCAAAACAATATTATGAATCGAAAGCTGTACCAACATAGAGAATCAACGTACCCTCTTCTTGTCACCACCTAAAGCATTTGAGATCCAAGAAGATTTATGCTCATGTGGTGATATTTTATTCTTCTGCAAGAGATTATAAGAAAATTTATACCACTCACTTTTGGGATAATTACGTCCTAAAATAGCTGCTGCTGTTTGCGCTTCCGCCGTTAAGCCAAGAGCTAAATTAACTTCCGTTAAGCGGAAAAGTGCTTCTTCAATTTGATTTGTATCGGAATACTCTTCAACCACGGTACGAAACCGTCTACTTGCCGCAAGGTAGCGCCGCCCCTCTTCATAATAACGGCCGATCTGCATTTCTTTACCAGCCAGCTGTTCGCGCCCAAAACGGATTTTATCCTTAGCATCCTTGACATATTCAGAATTTGGATAGCGCTCTATAAGAAGCTGCATAGCAGCAATAGCGCGTTTCGTATCACGTTGATCACGCGTAACATCGGGAATCCGACGGAAAGAAGAAAGACCAATAATATAGTACGCATAAGCCGAGTCAGTTGACCCTGGATAAAGCGTAATATAGCGTTGAGCCATACTAATTGAATCATCATACTTTCCGAGTCGATAATTAGTAAAAGCACCCATGACCAAAGATTTACGCCCCCAGTCTGTATAAGCGTACTGTTTTTCAATCTTCAAAAACTTCTTCGATGCATCCCCAAGCCGCCCACTTTCAAGGCTAGCAAGCGCCTGATTATAGAGAACATCTGGTGGCTCTATTTTCAAAACATAAGCAGATGGATCAAGGGTATTTTTCTCTTTAAAGAGACATCCCGCTAACATACAGGTGCTTCCTAAAAGTACCCCCCCCAATATCTTGCGTACAATGTTAGATTTTCTATATGTCATATTTCCAATGCACACATGAGATTTTTTCATAGTTTTTCCGGCCTCCAGAGAATATCACCTTGTAGCAAAAACAATTTATCAAAGGTTTTATACCATATCACTTTAAAATCCACATAACCAATTTAACAGTTTAGGTCAATCATCCCCTTAAAAATCAAATAAACGATAAAAAAATCTTGCCAATTTTTTTACTTTTTCTCTAAAAAGCTTTTTTCATAATATGATTCGTCTGCCAAAACAGCCTTCACCAATTGCGCATTAATTCTATGCCCACTACAATAAGAACGAAATAATCCAATAAAAGGTGCCCCAAGCAAAGCAGTATCACCAATCGCATCAAGCATCTTGTGCCGAACACATTCATTCTCCCAATAAGGACCATCGGGATTTAAAATTTTATCATTAAGGTCGATAACAAGAGAATTTTCCAAAGAAGCGCCTCTCGCCTTTCCAGAAAGCCTTAATTCTTCCACGTCTTTGATAAAACCAAAAGTGCGCGCACGTGACAAATCATCCCTAAACCCTCGTGTGGTAAGATCAAAACTGAAATGTTGCTTACCAATAGCAGAAGAAGGAAAAGAGATCGTTATATCAAAACGACGTCCATCGAATGGCAAAAACTCTGCAACACCATGAGCTCCTTCAACCCGCACCGGCTTTTTTATAATGAAATAAGAACGCAACGCATTTTGCTGTACAATACCAACATCTTCAAAAGCTTGGCAATATAGCCACGCTGAACCATCCAAAATAGGAATCTCATTATGTGACACTTCAATAACAAGATTATCCAAATTATAAGCAGCAATTGCCGCCATCAAATGTTCAATTGTTTCAACCCTTACATCTCCATCTCCAAGTACTGTTGATAATTCAGTTTTTCCTGTTTGCGATGCATGGGCTTGAAATATTTTCTCTGTTCCGTCTAATCCACAACGCTTAAAAACAATACCACACCCAACATCCGCTGGACAAACCTTTACCACTGACAAACAGCCACTATGAACGCCAATCCCCTTAAATGTTACTGCTTTTTTAAGAGTAGACTGATATTTTGGTACTAAATTCATCATATCATTTTATTAAATTGCTTGTACATCTTTTAACAAAATTTATAAAACTATAAAAAATATTCATAGTAAATAATAAAAAAAACCGCTTATTGTAAGCGGTCTTTTTAAAACAAAGTATTTTATCCAAAAAACAGTAATATATTTTACTGTATAATTTTTAACTGAGCATTAAAGAAATAATAAAATTTCTTACTTTACCTCATTTTTCATCAATTAATTTGCCTGACGACGTAAAAATGCTGGTATTTCCAACTGATCTTCTTCACTTATAAAAGTACGCTGATCTTGTGGTACCTGAGGATGCAGCTCACCAGAACGACGTGGAACATAAACAGAAGCATCTTGAGAAAGCGTCTGAGAATTTTTATTGTAAACATGAGAATCTTTCTGCTGAGACGATCTAACAGCAGGCTCCAGCCTCGCTTCTGGCTCAGCTTCTTCACGATGTGTCAAGCTCTGTTTCAAACGCTGCCAAAGATTACGAGGACCTTGATCAGTCACAAATGTTCTTTGACTTTGTCCATGAGCAACAGGTGGAAAATCCTTTAACTCAGGCATACGCATTGGAGCGCGCGCTTGCATTTGTTGCATTTGTTTTGGTTGCACTGGCTTTTCTTTTTGCTTCACAAGCCCTGTCATCTCATCAAGAACATGCGCTGTTGCCTCCATACTCACAGGAGCCGTCATCGCCTGTTGAGAACCACGGCTTACTTGCATACGAGGCACATTTGATCTCTGTTCCTGAACAGCATTTGAACCATACGCAACAGCATTCGTGGCACTTCGTGTCGTCATTGCTTCTGCAGGTTGTGCAAAAATTTGACTTTTGGGACGGAACTGTTCTCCGGTTGATTTACCCTTCTCTATTTCAAGTGATTCGATCACTTCTACCATTGACTCAGAACGCAGAGGCGATGATTGAACATGAAAAGAACTATGTGACGTTCCAGGATCGCTCTTGCGTATTGAAGAAGCAGGCCTTTGAATCTGAGGATGAGAGGACTGAACCACATCACTAACTTCACGATCAATACCGGTGGCAACCACAGAAACACGAATAACACCTTCCAATGACTCATCATCAATAGCGCCAAAGATCACATTCGCATCAGCATCTACTTCTTCACGAATACGATTAGCAGCTTCATCAACCTCAAAGAGAGTCATATCACGACCACCCGTAATAGAAATCAATAAACCACGCGCCCCACGCATAGAGGTATCATCCAACAATGGATTTGCAATAGCAGCTTCAGCCGCAGCCAAAGCACGCCCATCACCAGATGCCTCACCCGTTCCCATCATGGCTCGACCCATTTCGTGCATAACAGAACGAACATCAGCAAAATCAAGGTTAATCAAACCCTCTTTAATCATCAAATCCGTAATGGAAGCAACACCAGAATAAAGCACTTGGTCAGCCATAGCAAAAGCATCAGCAAACGTTGTCTTATCATTTGCAATACGGAAAAGATTTTGATTGGGAATAACAATCAATGTATCGACAGACTTTTGTAATTCTTCAATACCAGCCTCTGCCGTTTTCATACGACGTGCGCCTTCAAACTGAAACGGCTTTGTCACAACACCAACAGTCAAAATACCTTTTTCACGCGCTGCGCGAGCAACAACGGGAGCAGCCCCTGTTCCAGTTCCTCCCCCCATACCAGCAGTAATGAAAACCATATGAGAGTCTGCAAGATGATCAATAATTTCATCAATACATTCCTCCGCCGCCGCTTGTCCAACTTCAGGCAAAGCCCCAGCACCCAAACCTTCTGTCACAGCTGCCCCAAGTTGGATAACACGTTCAGCCTTTGACATAGCCAAAGCCTGTGCATCCGTATTTGCAACAACAAAGTCAACTCCCTGAAGACCAGCATTTATCATATTATTCACGGCATTCCCGCCACCACCTCCAACACCAAAAACGGTAATGCGTGGCTTCAATTCCGCGATATCTGGCCGATGCAGATTAATCGTCATTTTCTTTTCCTTCTCATAAGACACCGCAAGCCAAAGCGATGAAATTTATCCAACTAGACTTAACTAAAAACTCTCACGCAACCACTGACCAACACGCTGAAAATATCCACGCGTGCCCATCGATAAATGATTTCCTGCCGCCTGCATTGTTTTTTCTTCAAAACCCACCAATTGCGGATAAATTAACAACCCAACAGCAGATGTAAACGCCGCCCCTTTTGCAAGAGAAGGAAGCCTCGAAATACCTAAAGGCCGCCCGATACGAACATTTCTTCCTAATATAGTACGTGCCATTTCTGGCAATCCTGTTAACTGGCTTGCTCCCCCAGTCAAAATAACACGTTTACCAATGATGTGACCAAAACCAGAACGATTTAAACAATCACGGACCATTTCTAAAATTTCTTCAACACGCGCACGAATGATACGCCCAAGAACCGCGCGAGGATATTGAGTTTCACGCTGTTCACTCCCAATTTCTGCTACATTAATCATTTGCCGCTCATCAGCACTTGTTAAAAGTGCTGAACCATAAACAACTTTTAAACGTTCCGCCTCTGTTAAAGACATAGAAAATCCGCGCGCAACATCAAGAGTGACATGATGCCCCCCAACAGCAAGAGCATCTGCATGAATAAATTTCCCCTCAAAAAACACTGAAAATGTTGTTGTTCCACCACCAAAATCAATACATGCAGCCCCTAAACGCGCCTCATCATTCATCAAGACAGCAAGACCACTTGCAAAGGGAGTAGCAACCATTGCTTCAACACTCAAATGTGCACGATTAATACAAGTTTCCAAATTACGCAAAGAGGCTGTTTCTGCTGTTACCACATGCACGTCGACACCAAATGTTTCCCCTGCCATGCCAATAGGATCAAAAATTCCTTTATCTCCATCCAATACATAAGAAACTGGAACTGAGTGCATAACATGACGTTCAGCATCAAAGGCTTTACGCGAAACATCTGAAAAGGCCATACGCATATCACGCTTAGTGACTTCACGACCATTCAAATGAACCTTTCCATTAATCAAAGCACTTTGTAATCGACTTGAGGAAAAATTCACAATCACTGAATCCACCACCAAACCCGCCATTTTTTCTGCCGCATCAACAGCCAATCTTATTGATTGTTCTGCTGCAAACATATCCATGACAACACCGGATTTAATACCACGTGAACGCTGCACTCCAAAGCCTAGAATTTCCGTAGAATGTGTACGACCATGTAAATAGTGTGCATGCTTCAAAGGACGCAAACAAGCAATAAGACAAACAATCTTACTTGAACCGACATCAAGTACCGTTAAAAAACGTGTTTTACGCCCCTTCAAATGATGTGATCTGAGTAGCATCATAGGCTTCCTGCCTTTCGCGCTTTTAAAATACGTTCTTCTTCTGCTACAGTAGTATGATAACGCTCCAACGTTTCATCTGATAAAGAAACAGTAATTCGATCAGCAAGACGTAAATCAACACTGAGAATATCGCGAGATAAAAGATCTTGCATTGTACCGGACGAAAAAAGAGAAGAAAGCCTTTCAAGAGCACCATTTTCAGGCAACATAACGCGCATTCCATTATTCAAAACAAGATCCCAACGTCGATCACCTACCCGCACAAAAGCACGAATACGATCATATACTTCCGGATAGACTGACAGCGCTTGAATAAACACTTTAGCAGCATTTTGTGCACCCTGCCCAACCACAAGAGGTAAATCCCGAACAATTTCTCCTTTAAAAGGCACAATGACACGACCTGTATTATCAACAATATCCATTATGCCATCATGTTGCCAAATGGCATAGGGTTCACGCTCCACGATGGAAATGCGCATTCTATTGGGATAAATTTTCTGAACATTAGCCGATTGCACCCAAGCCTGTTTTTCCAACAGAGAACGCGCTCTTTCAACATCAAAAGTGAATATAGAAGGCGCAACATCAAGTTTTAAAATTTTAAAAATATCCTGCTTTGCCAAGCGCTTATTACCGCTTATATCGACATGAGTGACCACAAAACTACTATCCAATATGATCGTATTTACGACCACAGCCATCTGACCACTTGATGAAAGTCCATAAAAAGCCGTAACAAAGAAAAACCACACAACAGCAAAAGAGCCGAAATGGCGTGGAATATGAATATTGACAAAAACAAACTCAAACATAAACCGAAGAAAACGACGATAAAGACGTGGCAAAGCCGGCACTGAAAGCACCTCCATCGGAACATTTGTTTTATTAACATTCAACGCATACATGATGCGTCCTCCACCATCCATTGAACAATATCGCCGTAAGTACGGCCGCTCGCTTTTGCAATATCAGGAAGAAGAGACGTCGAGGTCATACCTGGTTGCGTATTAATTTCAAGCCAAACCAATTCTCCCGTTTTTTCATCAAAACGAAAATCAGAACGGCTAACACCTCGACACCCTATCGCCTGATGGGCTGCTAAAGACATTCTTTGCACACTTTGGTAAATATTTAGTGAAAGTTGTGCAGGACAAATGTGAAGAGAACCACCCGTTTTATATTTTGAGTCATAATCGTAGAATGGAAAGTGTTTATCGGGAAGAATTTCACACACATCCAGCACTTCGTTCCCCAAAACAGCACAAGTCAATTCACGACCAGGAATATATTTTTCAATCATCACCTCATCGGCATACCCCCACTCAGCTCCCCCAATATTATGCGGCGGTGCAGCTTCATTTCCTTGAACAATGACAACACCAAAACTTGATCCTTCACACACAGGTTTAATTACATAAGGAGGCTCCATGGGATGCGTTCGGCCCAAAGCAAAGCGGCTCATGATACGAGAAGGAGCAACACAAACCCCAACATTTGCAACGATAATTTTTGCACGTCCCTTATCCATTGCCAAAGCAGATGCCATCACGCCAGAATGAGTATAAGGAATTTTTAAATATTCAAGAATCCCCTGAATCCGACCATCTTCACCAAATGGACCATGCAATGCATTGAAGGCAATATCGGGCTGCAACTGTTCAAGAACAGAAGCAATATGAGCATCAACATCCACGCGGCTCACGCGATACCCCTGCACCTCTAAAACATCAGCACACGCCGCCCCTGAAGATAAACTTATAGACCGTTCAGAAGAAAAACCTCCCATTAACACAGCTATATGTTTATCTTTCATAATAAATCACCCTCTTTCGCATACTATATGTAGTCTATATAGAACACATCAGCACTACATACAGGAAAAACAAAGTTTATCCTTGCGAATCAATAACCTAGCATTTTGCATAATGAATCAGACTCAAAAGCCTGATGCAAGAGATTCTTTGTTAATTTATTGATTCTTAATAGAAATTTTTTATTATCTCTTTGAAATGACTCAATTTTTTATTTTCACTTTTTAGTGAACAATAAATCAATGAAATGGATCAAAAGGAGAAACACTTCGACCACGCTCAAATTGACCAATACGCTCTATTTCCCATTGTAAAAGGTGGGCTGAATTTGCAAAAACACGCGCACGCACTGTTTCTCCCAATGCTTCAAGATCATATCCTGTTGCTTGCCCTGTATTAATCATAAAATTACAGTGCATTTCACTCATTTGAGCGCCACCAATCTGTAAACCACGACACCCTGCTTCATCAATCACGCGCCACGCGGATGTATTCTCAGGATTTTTGAAAGTTGATCCCCCTGTTTTTTCGCGAATAGGTTGCACTGTTTCTCTGTGGAGGGCAACTTCATCCATAGCAGCACGAATATCATCTTTATTGCCGAGTTTTCCTTCTAATAAAGCAGCCGTAAAAATAAAATCTTTAGGAATATCACAATGGCGATAGGAATAATGCATATCTTTCACACTCAAGATATGACGTTGCCCTTTACGATCCAGCGCATAGACCTCGACAACACGCGCTGCGGTTTCAACACCATTCGCACCCGCATTCATTTTGAGAGCTCCCCCAAGACCTCCAGGAATACCATGATAAAAATGAAAACCTGCAATCTCAGCTTCTAAAGCGGCAGCAGCTAAATGTTTATCCGCCGTACCAGCACCAACTAAAAAGCCTTTTGGAGAAACTTGTTTCACTTGCCCAAATTTTTTTGGCGAAAGACGAATCACAACACCAGGAACCCCCCCATCACGCACCAGAAGATTAGAACCAATACCGACAATTGTTACAGGAACAAATTCAGGCAAATTTTGAAGAAAGAGAGCCAAATCTTCTTCATCAACAGGCTGATAAAAAAGCTCTGCCAACCCGCCCGTGCGAAACCACGTTACCTTACGCATCTCAACATTAGGTGTAAGCTTTCCTCTCACGCCACCCAACAGTGGTTGCAATTGCGCCAATAGCGCCTCACCATCAATGTGCTGAAAATTTATCATGACCATCCAATACCGCTAACTGATGAGGCAACGCACAAGCCCATTGTGTGATATTGCCAGCACCAAGAAAAACAACATAATCCTCTGCCTGAGCAAATTTTGAGACAAGAGACACAACATCTTCCAAACCATGTATCAAGCGCACATCACGATGACCCGCCATTTTAATATGCTCTACCAATTCTTGAGAACCAAATCCTACAATAGGCTCTTCACCAGCCGCATAAACGGGCGTAATCAACACTGTATCTGCATCATTAAAACAAGCAGCAAAATCATCAAATAAATGATACAAACGCGAATACCGATGGGGTTGTGCAATCGCAATAACACGCCCTTTTGCACTCTCACGTGCAGCACGCAAAACTGCCTTTATTTCAACAGGATGATGTCCATAATCATCAAATATTTCAATGCCACGCCAACTTCCTGTTCGCGTAAAACGCCGTTTTACTCCGCCAAATTCTGCTAAGCCCCTTTTTATAGCTTCATTTGAAATACCAAGTTCATGTGCAATAGCAATCGCCGCCGTTGCATTGGCAACATTATGCTGCCCTGCCATGGGCAAAAGCAAATTTTTCAACTCAATCTTTCTTCCTGTTTTGCGTGAGCGAACAAGAACATCAAAATGCGTTTTTTGACCATCCATCGAAAGATTAAGAAAACGAACATCCGCTTGTGGATTTGCACCATAAGTGATCACCCAACGATCATCAATACGGCCCGCCAATGACTGAACCTCTGGATGATCAAGACACAAAACAGCAAAACCATAAAAAGGAACATTTTCTATGAATTGCCGAAAAGCCTCACGCACAGCATCAAAACTTCCATAATGATCCAAATGCTCAGCGTCAATATTAGTAATAACAGCAATATCAGCAGGCAGCTTTAAAAATGTACCATCACTTTCATCAGCTTCAACAATCATCCAATCGCCATCTCCTGTACGAGAATTCGTACCATAAGCATTAATAATACCGCCATTAATCACCACTGGATCAAAATGACCAGCATCAAGAAGGGCTGCGACCATTGATGTGGTTGTTGTTTTACCATGTGTACCACCCACCGCAATTGCACGCCGAAACCGCATCAGCTCCGCCAGCATTTCTGCACGTCTGACAAGCGGCAAATGTCTTTCCTTTGCAGCAATATACTCAGGATTTGTTTTTTTAACGGCAGTAGAAAAAACAACAACCTCTGCATTCCCTAAGTTTTCAGCACAATGACCTATATGAACGTTAATTCCTTTTTTCCGCAAACGTTCAACATTTGCACTTTCAACTTGATCTGACCCTTGAACTTTATAGCCAAGATTATAAAAAACCTCCGCAATTCCACTCATACCGATCCCCCCGATTCCGATAAAATGGATAACGCCTATATCAAGTGGCATTTTCATTAAAAAGCTCCTCTTTTATATCTGACAACAATCGCCCTGCAATTAAGGATTCAGCCATATCAGCAAGGCGACGGGTTGCATGAGGTTGTCCAACTTTTTTTGCAGCAAGCGCTTGTTTTTCCAATAAATGGGGCGCACAACAAGCGTGCATTAAAAGAGAAGAAAGCTTTTGTGCATTTAAATCTTTTTCTGATATAATTTGCGCTCCCCCCACACGAGCAAGCAAAGCTGCATTGGCAGCCTGATCATGATCTAAAGCATGGGGATAGGGAACAAGCAGAGCAGGTCTACCAATCACCGCTATCTCACAAACGGACGAAGCCCCAGCGCGCGACAAAATAAAATGAGCATGTGCCATACGTTCAGCCATATCATCAAAGAAAGGAGCAACTTCTGCTTGTACCCCTATATCACGATAGATTTTGATCAACCTTCCTGCTTCACCGCGGACTTGCTGTACAATTCGTAAACGTTTACGGTTCTTATCATCAAATAAAGCAATAGCTTCTGGAACAATATGTGAAAAAGCAGAAGCCCCTTGGCTACCTCCAAAAATCAAAAAATTAAATGGCTTTTCTCCCTCTGAAGAATGATAAGGAATTTTGGCCGCCTTCAACACAGCCTCACGGACAGGATTCCCCGTCAAAAGTATTTTATGAGCATAAGCGCCATTTGGTGACAACAAACCACCAGCGATTGCACGCACAAAAATTGCCAACATCCGATTGGCACGCCCCATAACAGCATTTTGTTCATGAATAAATGTCACACGCCTCGTTAAAGCCGCAATAAAAAGAGGAGGAAAGCTCGGATACCCCCCAAATCCTCCAACAAGAACAGGACGTAATTTATAAAACAACGCCAACGATTGCCCCATACCCCTTAGCAAAGACCAAAACGTCTTTATCAGAGCAAAAGGATGGCGTCGTGTAAATGTTGCCGATGAAACGATATGAATATGCTCTTCATCAAAACACCGAACAAAAGAGCGTGCTCTTTCATCTGTTATTAAATGAACATCATATCCACGCTGCCTTAATTCAACAGAAAGGGCTTCAGCAGGAAAAAGATGTCCACCTGTACCACCAGCCACCAAAATAATAACTTTTTTATCATTCATAAGGGGTATCCAAGACAGAAGAGGAAGAAAAAGCTGAAAGGCGCGCTTCTGGCCAACGACGTGTTAAACTAAGCAAAATGCCCATTGAAAACGCAATCGCCACCATCGAAGAACCACCATAAGAAATAAAAGGCAATGTCATACCTTTTGGAGGAATTAAGTGAAGATTAACGGCCATATTAATAGCTGATTGAAAGCCAATCATCATTGCTATGCCAGTAATACCAAGACGTATAAAGGAATCACGTGTATTCATGGCTATATACAATGAACGCATAACAATAAAGCCAAACAGCATCATAATTAATACACAAAGAATAATACCATATTCTTCAGCAGCAACGGAAAATACAAAATCTGTATGGCTATCAGGAATGATACGTTTTACTGTGCCCTCCCCAGGACCTTGCCCAAACCAACCACCATTCAAAATAGCCTCACGTCCCACATCCACTTGAAAAGTATCTCCTTCACCTGTCAAAAAACCATTGATCCGCTCGCGCACATGATGCAGAAAAAAATAAGCTAAAATAATTCCTACAACGCCTAAAATGAGAAAGAGAAAAATAATAGTAAGAGGGACACCAGCAATAAAAAACAGCCCCCCCCATGTTGCACTTATTAAAACTGTTTGTCCAATATCAGGCTGCAAAACCAGAAGCACACAACAAATGGCATAAAGTAGAATCGCTAACGTATAACCCAGAATGCCCCTCTTGCGTATCTGTTCCGAAAAAAGCCAAGCGGACATAACCACAAAAGCTGGCTTCATAAACTCTGACGCCTGTACAGAAAAACCAAATAGTAGAATCCACCTCCGTGCTCCCTTTAATTCTGGACCCCAAAATAAGGTTGCAACCATAAGAGCAAGCGTTACAATGAGCAAAAGAGCACATAAACGACGAATATTAGAAAGCGAAAAAAAGGAAATGGTAACCATCGTAAAAAATGCTGAAATGCTAAAAATGATATGCCACCGAACAAAATAAAAACTATCAGCAATTCCGATTTTTTTTGCAATAATAGGGCTGGCAGCAAAAGACAGCATAATGCCAATTCCCATTAAAATTAAACAAGCTGCAAAGATAGAGCGATCAATCGTCCACCACCAATTAGCAATTGGATCTCTATCTGCACGCGTCACCATGGTATCCACCTTATCCATTTTATAAATTATCTCAAAGTGATATGGTTCCCCAGCCTGTTTAACAAACACTTTAAAAACTAAATTACACAAAAAAAGATTCTGGAGTCTTAACGCAAAAATATTTTTTTATAACTGATGCTTTTTTATTGTAACTGCATCACAAAAGAGACAAATGCTTCGCCTCGCATTTCATAATTTTTAAATTGGTCATAACTTGCACAAGCAGGTGACAAAAGAACCGTCACCTCTTTTGCCTGAAAATCCATTGCGTCAACAGCTGCTTCACACACCGCATTTTTCAAAGTTAAGCTCATAGAAAAGGGAAAAGCAGATCCAATAGTGCGAGCAAATTCTTCCGCCGCGCTCCCAATTAAATAGGCTTTACGAATTTTAGGAAAAAATTCTCTAAGAGACTCTATTCCTCCCTTTTTTGCCTGTCCCCCAACAATCCAAAAAATATCATTAAAGGTGGAAAGCGCAGGAGCTGTTGCATCTGCATTAGTAGCCTTGCTGTCATTGATAAACAAAACCGCCCCCATTTTACGCACCTGCTGCATACGATGATCCAACCCTTTATAACTTGCCAAATGCTTGTTCACAGAAGGATCAGTTATTTTTAAAGCCTGCAATGTTGCTAATGCCATAAGGGCATTTTGCGCATTATGACTCCCACGTAACACCGCCATAGGAGCAAGATCTGCAAGCATATGACGCTGTCCTTGACGAACAGAAAAGAGCTTGGTCCCATCTGCATAAAAACCATTTTCAACAAAATGATCCTTGGAAACTGCCTCAATTTGCTTCCCATCATGAAGTAACTGTTGATATAAAACCCGACAAGCTGCATCATCAACTGAAATGAAAGCCTGAGAAGCCTGAGCAATCAGATGCCTTTTGGTTTGCACATAACAGGCAAAACTCCCATGTCGATCAATATGATCAGGTGTTAAATTCAATAAAAGTCCAATGGTCGGCTGAAGAGAGGGAGTAAGATCAATTTGAAATGATGAACATTCAATCACATAGATACGTTTTTTAACAAACGGTTTAAGGGTCAATATTGCCTTTCCGATATTTCCCCCCACCTGCACATCATAGCCCATTTTTTCCAACAAATGCGCAAGTAAAGCCGTTGTGGTTGACTTGCCATTCGTCCCCGTAATCGCAATGAAAGGAACATCTTGGTCACACAAACCATAAAGCTGTAAAAAATCATGGCGCGCACGAACAAATAATTCAATATCACCGATAATTTCTATATTTTTTTTTCGTGCTTTTTCAACAACCCAATGGGGTTGAGGATAATTTACAGGAACTCCAGGAGCTACAATCAATGCAACAAATTCTGACCAATCTTCATAACGGAGATCTCGTGTTGGAATATTGTGCTGAAAAGCCATTTGCACGCTTGAAGGACTATCATCCCACGCCACCACTTCTGCGCCACCGCACATCAATGCTTGTGCCGCCGCCAATCCCGACGTCCCTAATCCAAAGAGAGCAACTTTTTGACCTTTATAACACGCAACAGAAATCAAAATCTCACCGCAATTTAAGTGTTGAAAGACCTATGAGAGCGAGAACAATCGAAATAATCCAAAAGCGTATCACGACTTGGCTTTCAGTCCAGCCTTTTTTCTCAAAATGATGATGTATTGGTGCCATAAGAAACACGCGTTTTCTTGTTAATTTGAAATAACCAACCTGAATAACGACCGAAAAAGCTTCCACAACAAAAAGCCCACCAATAAGAACCAAAACAATTTCGTGCTTCGTAGCAACCGCAACAGTCCCTAAGAGTCCTCCAAGAGCCAACGATCCAGTATCTCCCATAAAAATAGCTGCAGGTGGTGCATTAAACCATAAAAAACCAAGCCCTGCCCCAACAACAGCTCCCAATAAAACAGCCAATTCACCTGTTCCCGATACATAATGGATTTGGAGATAATCAGCAAAATTCATATTACCAGAAAGATAAGCAATCAGAGCAAAAGATAAAGCTGCAACCATCACAGGAACAATAGCAAGCCCATCGAGTCCATCCGTTAAATTAACCGCATTACCTGTCGCAACAATGACGAAAGCAGAAAAAGGAATAAAAAACCAGCCCAAATTGATAAGATAATCTTTTAAAAAAGGCAAAGCTAATCCAGATGAGCCAACTTTCAAGATGGCAAAAGCAGCAATTGCCGCAACAAAAAACTCCAAGCTTAATCGTGCTTTCCCAGAAAATCCTTTGTCTGTTTGTTTTGTGACCTTAAGATAATCGTCATAAAATCCAATTCCCCCAAAAGAAAGCATAACCAATAGCGATACCCAAAAGTAAATATTCGATAAATTACCCCATAAAAATGCCGATACCACAATGCCGGTTAAAATCATCAATCCACCCATTGTAGGTGTTCCAGCCTTTTTAAAATGTGTTTGAGGACCATCAGCACGAATCGGTTGCCCCTTACCCTGCCGCAATTTAAGAGAAGCAATGATGCTAGGTCCAAACAAAAAGACGATAAGCCCCGAAGTAAGCATAGCCGCTATCGTGCGAAAAGTAATATAACGAAATACATTCACACCTGGAAGCCAATCACTAAACGAAGAAAAAAATAGCATCATGGAACAAAAAAACCTCTTAAAACTATGAAGAAACCGCTTTATAGCGATCAAACAATGCAGTCACAATATTTGATGAACAAAGGCTATTGGATGATTTAACCATAAGCAGATCCCCAGAAGAAATTTCTGCTAAAAGAAGCGATAAAATTTTCTCAATATTTTCAGCATAATGAACCTTAACACCAGCAGACAAATCACTGACTAAAGATTTCATCGCCTCACCAAATAGAAAAACCGGATTAGCACCAGAAAGACGTATTGGTTTTATTAAATCACGATGAAGCTTTTCACTATACTCCCCTAACTCTAGCATATCTCCTAAAATAGCAATTCGCCGCCCCCCTTTCCCTACAGGTCCTGTAGCAAGAAGCTCAAGTGCAGCACGCATAGAAGCAGGATTAGCATTATAGCTTTCATCAATGAGATAAAATTCACCCCCATTCGATAAAGACAACCGATAACGAATACCCCGCCCCTTTTGAGAAGAAAAATGGCTCAAAGAAAGCACAACAGAATCCAAATCAACTCCAAAGGCATCACAAACCGCAATAACCCCTACACTATTTTGCACAATATGGCGTCCAGGAGCACCAATTTTGACCTTCCTATCCTGTCCTCCAATACGCACCATCATAGAAGAATTATCGGTTAAAAGACATATATCCCGCGCCTGATAATCAGCATTTTCACTCTCACCAAAGCTTAAGATCTTTTTCACACCGCATTGCTTTGCTTTTTGAACGAGATAAGAAAAAAAATCACTATCCGCATTTAAAATGGCAATGCCTTCCTCATCCAATCCTTCAAAAATTTCAGCTTTTGCCTTTGCTATTTCTTCAAGATCCTTGAAAAAACCCATATGTCCTGCACAAATATGCGTAATGAGAGCAATATGCGGACAAACCAGTTTGACCAGAGGGCGAATTTCATCTCTGTGATTCATGCCAATTTCAAAGATACCATAATCACTCTCCATAGGCATCCGCGCTAAAGTGAGTGGAACCCCCCAGCAATTGTTTAAAGAAGCGAGATTCGCATGAACATTCCCAGCCGTTGCAAGTGCTTGTTTCAAAGCTTCTTTTGTCGTTGTTTTTCCCACCGATCCTGTTATCGCGATAATCTTAGCTCTTGAACGTTTGCGTGCAGCTTGTGCAAGTTGTTCTAAGGCTTTCAAAACATCAGGAACGACAATGAGTGGAGCCGATATCTTTTTCATATCCCTCAAACGGTGTTCCGCAACGATAAGAACGCCTGCACCTCGTTCATAAGCTTGCGCAGCAAAATCATGACCATCAAGATGATGCCCTTTAATGCAGAAAAAAACATCCCCTTCCGCAAGAGTACGGCTATCAATGGAAACCCCAGAAAAAGTTTCTGGCAGGCTTCCCATTACAACACCATTAACTGCAGCAACAAGTGCTTGCTTATCCCATAAAGCTGTCATTTTTTTCGGTCCTCTAAAGCTTCTATCGCTTTCAGACGATCTGAAAAAGGATAAGTTGTCTGCCCTATAATTTGGCCATCCTCATGACCTTTTCCAGCAATGATTAATGTATCACCAACTTTCAAAAGCTCCACCGCGTAAGAAATAGCCTCTCCACGATCTGCTATCTCTATTGCTGTTGGCACCGCCTGTAAAATATCCTTGCGTATTTTTTCTGGCATTTCTGTGCGAGGATTATCATCCGTTACAATAACAATGTCCGCTTTATCCGCCGCAATTTTTCCCATCAAAGGTCTTTTCCCTTGATCACGATCTCCTCCACAACCAAAAACAACGATCAAGCGCCCTTGCGTAAAGGGACGAACAGAAAGCAAAACCTGCTCCAAAGCTTCTGGTTTATGGGCATAATCAATGTAAACAAGCGCATTATTTTCTGTCTTTCCCACAAACTCTAACCGCCCAGGTGCCCCCTGCAAAGTTTCAAGCGCAGAAAAAACCTTACGAGGTGAAACGCCCGTTGCAATTGCTAACCCCGCTGCCATAAGCGCATTGGCGACCTGAAAATCTCCAGCTAAAGGCAAAACAAATGTATAAATATTGTTTTCCACACGACACTCAATACACTGTTTTGAGCGTTGATGTTCGACACGATTAATCGTGATAAATTGCCCCTTACGACCAATTGTCAAGACACGGCGGCGCGCTTGTGTAACAACATCAATAACCTTTTGTGAATAAACATCATCAGCAAAAATCAAAGCAGGAGCAGATACAGGCAAAAGTGTATCAAACAACCTCATTTTAGCCCGCAAATAATCCTCTACCCCCGTGTGATAATCCATGTGATCTCGCCCTAAATTGGTAAAGGCACCAGCCGTTAAACGGACTCCATCAAGTCGTCCTTGGTCAAGCCCATGCGAAGAAGCTTCAAGAGCTGCATGAGTCACACCTTCATAAGAAATTTCATAAAGAAGACGGTGCAAGACGACCGGATCAGGTGTTGTGAGAGAACCATAAACATTCCGTTTAGGAGAAACAACACCAACAGTTCCTATACTAGCAGCACAAAATCCAGCATAAGTCCAAATTTGCCGAAGAAAAGAGACAACAGATGTTTTACCACTTGTACCAGTCACAGCAACAACCGTTTCAGGCTGAGAACCGTAAAAACGTGCAGCTGCCAACGCTAAACTATGACGAACATTAGAAACACGTAAAATGGGAACAGATAAATCCTCAAGAACAGCATGACAGTCTGTAACGATTGCTCGTGCGCCACGCTTTATCGCGTCATCTATATAGTGTCTTCCATCACTTTTTTTCCCTTGAACAGCAACAAAAACATAGCCCGGCAAAACTTGCCGAGAATCCACACTTATTCCTGTTATTTCTATTGAAGAAAGACTTTCATCTTCAACACATTCTGTAAAAACTGTTCCCAACAACATGATAACGCACCTTTATATTTATTTTACCGTTGTTTAACGAAACTTGAATTGCTCTTTTTACTTAAAAGAGGCTCATATTCTTTTTTAAAATCGGGTTTTACACCAAGAAAACTAGCAGTGCGACGAACAATATTAGCAAGCATTGGTCCAGCATTCATCGCCGCTGTTGCTGAACGCTGTCCCTCTGCGGGCTTTGGTTCATCGATAATTGTTAAAACAACATAAGCAGGATCCTCAATAGGAAAAGCAGCAAGAAAACTATTGAAATTTTTTGTTTTAGAATATTTTCCATTTTCAATTTTTTCAGCTGTTCCTGTCTTACCACCTACACGATAGCCTTCTACTTTTGCATTACGTCCAGAACCAATATCACTATTTAATTGATAAAGGTAACGCATATTTTGACTTGTTTTAGCCTGCAAAACCCGTTTTGCATGGTGCAGAGTTTGTTCTTTTGTCCGTTTTAAAAATGTCGGAGCAATTAACCAACCACCATTCATTAAAGCAGCAGCCCCGACAGCTGTTTGCAAGGGGGTTGTTGCCATACCATGCCCAAAAGAAATCGTCATAGAATGTATATCCTTCCAATGATGTGGCACAATAGGGTGGGCAACTTCAGGCAACTCTGTTGTGAGACGATCCAGTAATCCAAGTTTTTGTAAAAAACCACGATGTTTATCAATCCCTATCGCCAATGCCTCTTTAGCAGAACCAATATTAGAAGAATAAATAAAAACCTCCCATAACGTTAAGGGTCGATTTTTTCCATGAAAATCATGAATAGTATACCCACTACTTGCTTTTATTGGCTTTGAAGCATCAATAATACTGTTTAAATAAAAAATATTGGAATCAAGTGCCATGGCGGTCGTAAAACTTTTAATAATCGATCCCATTTCAAAAGCTCCTGCCGTCATCCGATTGAGACGATCACTTTTTAAAGCTTCAATAGGATTTCCAGGATCAAAATCTGGTAGTGATGCCAAAGCCAAAACTTCCCCCGTATGTATATTTAAAATAACAGCTCCTGCAGCAATTGCCTTATAACGCTTCATAGCCTGAATAAGTTCATCATGAACAATTGCCTGAACACGCACATCAATCGAAAGCTGAACTTGTTTTAATGATTCTTCCATGGCAAGACCAGCAGCACGCAGAGCACTCAAACCCGCATCATCAATATATTTTTCCATACCTGCAATGCCTTGATTATCAACATTCACCATGCCGAGAATATGGGAAGTTACAGGTCCATCAGGATAAAAGCGACGAATTTCAGTCCGAAAACCAATTCCTGGTATACCAAGAGCCATAATTTGTGTCTTCTGCATTGGTGTTAACCCACGCTGTATCCAAGAAAAACCAGTTTTTCTTTTTAAGCGCTTATAGGTTTCCTGCCAATTAAGATCAGGCAAAACTGTTGAGAGCAATTCAATTGTTTCATCCACATCAATAATACGTCGTGGCTCAGCAAAAAGTGAATAAGTTTTAATATCTGTTGCCAATAAACGACCATTACGATCAACGATATCAGGCCGTGCCATCAATTGAAGAACTCCAGGCCCTTTTGCTTCTTCAATCTGTCCACCTTCCAACCCATAAGAAATAAGGCAAGCCCCCATGATGCCATATAAAATTAAAAAGCAGAACAACGAAAAAAGCAAACGTGGACGACTAGAATAGGGACGACGAACAGAAACATTATGATTATTCAACGAATTCTTTAAGCGCTTTTTCTTCTGTGAGAATAAAAAAGTCGATTTCATTACTGCGCGCCTTTTTGGACAACACTATTGATCTGAGAAGCCCGATTATTTGTCAAAATATCTTGATTATCTTCCAAGATATTTTGTTTAATCACTTCTTCAATTTGATCATGTACCCGTACCGGAATGTCTTTAAACTCCACGATTTGACGCGGCTGTATAACCTCTAACCCAAGTTCTTTCTGATAACGTTTCGCAAGTTTTTGCATGCGTGAAGGCCTTATCATCACAGCCCACTCAGCATGAAGCAAACTTACCGTATTTTTTGCTGCAGCAATTTCATGCTCAAGATGAAGAACTTCGTTCATTCGCTTTTGAACATCATATTTTACCTTATAAGTAAGTCCTGCCATACAAATCATAATCAACACTAAAATCATATCAAATGTACGAAAAACTGTCATTTTTTGCTGCCTTCAAAACTGGCAATCTCTGCTAAACCAAATAATTTCATATCTGCTGCAAGAGCCTCTGCTTCAGTCCGTACACCAATACGCAACCTCGCAGAACGTGAACGAGGATTTTTCTGTAACTCCTCTTTAGTTGCCGTGATCCCACCTCTAAACAAAGGAAAAAATGTTGCTGGAGTAGCCTTTATTTCTGGCAGATAGCGTGATCTCATACATTCTCCAGAACGAGCCGAAAAAAATCTTTTGACCATACGATCTTCAAGAGAATGAAAACTGACAACCCCCAAACGGCCTCCAGCTTTTAAAACGCGTTCAGCAGCAAATAAACCACATGCCAATTCACCAATTTCATCATTAACATAGATACGAAGAGCCTGAAATACACGTGTTGCCGGATGAATACGATCTCCCGGCTTACGTCCTATCAACATTTCGATAGCATACGCCAAATCACCTGTACGCAAAAAAGGCTGTACAACACGACGCTTTTCAATCATCCTTGCAATTCGCCCCGCATAACGCTCTTCCCCTAATATCTTAAAAATACGTGCCAAATCCCTTGCTTTTAAATGATTGACAACATCGCTGGCTGTAAAACCAGTCTGAGCCATTCGCATATCCAATGGACCATCTTTTTGAAAAGAAAAACCTCTTTCTGCTTCATCAAGCTGCATTGAAGAGACACCAATATCCAAAATAACTGCATCCACCTTCTCTTCAACGACACGATCAAGCTGTGAAAACGCCATATGGACCAAACGAAGGCGTGGAAAAAATTCTTCAACAAGCGATTGTCCTGCACTGATAGCATAAGGATCACGATCAAGAGCAATCACCTGTGCCCCTGCCTTTAACAAAGCGCGCGTATAACCACCAGCACCAAAGGTGCCATCAATCACTTTTGCTCCAACCAATGGCATAAGCCCAGCCAAAACTGGCTGTAACAACACTGGAATATGGCGTTCAGCTCTTTGATCCTGCTTTATCAAAATAATCCGTCTTGAAGTTATGCTGTCTTAAATCAACAGCTCTCTCATGGCAACTGATCTTAGAATAACCTAGCCTTCAACTTTCACATTAATCACAATGAACGAAAAAACTAAAGTTATCCCAAAACAGATCCTAACGCATTATACTTAAAGAAATGTTATAATTTTTTAAAACACTCTTTGCTCAAGTGTCTATTTCAAACACATAGACTCCATAAAAGACCATATATAATTGATCTTATAAAATATCGCGTATCATCATGAAATATCAGTCGGCCTATAAGCCGGGTTCTGTAGAGTAAAGCTTACACTTTACATGGCAACCATTCATCTGGGACGGATGTTACCATCCGCCTCGTGCAACCTACCCGAATGACTCGCCCGGAAATCGGCTGCAAATTAAATTTTGCACGTCATTTCTATTTGGTCTTGCTCCCGGTGGGGTTTACCTTGCCACATTCATTACTGAATGCGCGGTGGGCTCTTACTCCACCCTTTCACCCTTACCTATAAAAATAGGCGGTTTACTTTCTGTGGCACTTTCCCTAGGGTCACCCCTGCCGGGTGTTACCCGGCACCGTCTTTCCATGGAGCCCGGACTTTCCTCACCTGCCGTATTTCAGTATCAGACAAGCGCGGCTGCCCAGCCGACTGACATACTAGTTTATAAAACATTTTCTGCTCCGTGAAAATAGCATCTTAAAATATTTTATGACAAACCTCTCTCAACAGATGTTTTTATTTTAATGAAGCCAGATAAGTCTTTACTTTTGCGCAATATTTCGCTGAAATGGAATTCATTTTTTTTGCAGCATGACCTGCGTTATATTTAAGGATTGTACCACACGTACTTCCACCACTGAGTTTATAGGCCCTTGCCAAATAACGCATACCATATTCAAGATTGGTCGCAGGATCGTACAAATCCTGTACAGAACCACTAAAGCCCAACCCTCGTGCCGTAGAGGGTTTAATTTGCATCAAACCTATTTCGCCAGCAGCCCCCTTTATACCTGCCTTATAATTACTTTCAACTTTTACAACAGCATGTGCTAAATTAACGGGAACATTATATTTATTCGCAAGTTTCTGAATAAGAAACTCATAAGGACGAGCAGAAATCTTAGAAGCAACAATCACTGAGGTTTCTCCTGATTCCGCAACATTTAAGACACTATGAGTCCAACTTATATCAAATACAAAAAATACAGCACATGCTGTATTTAACAAGATTTTCAAAAATTGCATTTTCTTTCTCTTCACTCAAACATTCTCAAATTCTAGCCGCAAGTAATTTGCAAATGTATTATACAAAAAAGAAAGCAAAAGAACGTCTTTAAAAAGGAAATAGTAAGACAATTTCAAGCTAAAATTATGAAATAAAAGAATATATCTTTATGCACAAGTCTCAGATTTCTCTATATCATAAAATAAAAAAATAAAAAGACTATAATTAATCTTATAGCGTATCAAATAAAATGATATAATCTATAACTTGCGGCTATCACTGTTGTATCAATCAATTTTTATATTAAAAAAATAGCATCTGAACTAGATGTAATATTTTTTACATAAGATTATTAATTTTTTTATTGAGATCAATCCCTCAAAGAAAGAGAGACAAGAGCATCTTTTTACCGAAGATGCTCGATATCAAAAAAGGTTCACAAAAAATATAAACCGTTATCAACGCTTCTCTCTGATTAATAAACACCCACTGCACTCTTTATGTCCGATAAAACCTCAAAAAATCACAAAACAAATCTCCCCATCATTGCGCATAAAAAATTCATAAATATATTAAAACCATCATACTCTTTACCAATTCAAAATATTGGAACAGACTTTTAGCTCTCAAGATGTCTCAAAGAAGCTTTTTAATTCCTTTTTAAAAGAGTTTTTATCCACACAAGCCTCTACTTGTGGTATACAAGAAACTGATTTTAATTTTTTCACCATGGATAAATTTAAAATGAGAGGATTTTACAATTCTTAAGATTCTCATTCAATATAAAATGATAAATTATCATTATAAAACAATATACTAAAAAAGTTATATCCGTTTTTATCCCTACAACAAAGCTTAAAAATTACTTGTGTCTATTTTTTTGAAAAATGTTAGAAAACTCAATACCCCCAAAGCCTTTTTAAATAAAAATAGACCTCTCATCTTCATTCAAATATTTTTTCTTTGTTACAGACTATCATCTTATCAGTCTTGCACCTCATTTTCAGAAATCATACAAGTGGATAAATATCCTAAAATCCGTAGAACAAAAAAAGCTTAAATCCTTTAAAAAATTTTATTTTCTCATATCAAATAAAAAAATAACCGGCATATAAAATGCAGTTAACGTGTTTTATTATAATCAATACTGCTTTTGTCATTGTAGCGATTGATAATGCAATTAACTTGGACCAATACCCTTGATAGACTTTCTATCACTCCTGTAATGATTGCAACATTACCCTTATACTCCAATTGCTTACCTTTTGAGAGATAAATTTTGTTAATACCTTAAAAATTGATTATCTCCTCGCACTTTTCAAAATTTCACGAAAAGCTCTTTCTCCTTAAAATAAAACCCAAAAGCGCAATTAAAAAATAGCTAAAAATAAGCATTAGCAACGGAAGGACGAGAAATCGCTTTTGAGAGAGCCATAGCAACAGTTTCACCAGATTTTTGAGCCTGCTCACGACTCTGACCACTTTTAGAAGCAAGCGCAATTACATCACGACGCAGCTGCGCAATAAACAACTCCTGCTGTTGAGGGGTCATCTTAGAAAGATGCTTGATAATATCTGGAAAAGATACGGATAATCTCTCTAACAACTCCTCCTCTGTTACATCAAGCTGCTGAGAAGAAAAAGAAGAGCGACCGGAAAAAAACTGATAAACAGCACTACTTTGAGAAGCAAAAAAGACAGCGCCAGAAATAAAAAATACAAATAAAATAAAAATAATACGATGTGAAAAAGATCCCATTATCTCTTACCTAAAGATCACAGAATACAAACATAGCTTCCTTTTATGATTCTTCTTATAACATGCAACAATGCCTCAATAAAGAAAAATCAAATTATTAAAAATGAATACGCTAACACTATCCGCCCAATAAGACTCGCCCCTCTATGTATTTAGGTACTATAGGCGAAACAATAACAGATCTTACACTCCCCCCCTAATAACACCTTACATTTCCTAAAATAATTACAAAAAGCCTGACTGAGGAAATCCTCAGTCAGGCCAGACAATCTAGGGGATCCACGCGGGGGGGGGGGGGGAGGAGGTTCCCCGATTGTCCTCTTACATCAACCACTAAGATAGCCGATGCAATATTCTTGCTATGGAATAAAATTCTTTAAACAACAAGAAATTCTTATCATCTTCTACGCAAAAAAACATAAAAGAATTATAAATTATTTAAAAATGTTTAAATTTAGGCAAAAAAAGTTTAAAATGACCCAATTTGAAGCAATTTTATTTCAATAAGCATCAATTAGAATCTACGATCATTATAACTTTTAAATAGTTTCTTTCATAACTCTGATGATCATATTAAAAAACCGTAATTTCTACGTATCCACCCTATAAAAATCAAACTACGTAAAAGTAGAATCACTTTTCCAACAGCAATCACCACAAAAAGAAAAACGTAGATTTTTAAAATCTTACACAAATAACCGTAAAAAATGGAAAACATCTTCTTGCAAGAAAGCTATGAATTATTTAAATAAAACAATAAATTAGAGAAAATAAAATCTTATCTATCTTTATAAAAAATTTCTGTAAATGATCATTAAAATATTGTTACATCCCTCATGTAACAATCAATGAGGAACTTAAACAGCTTAATCTTATGAGAAAATGAGAACTCTGAAGGTATTTTTTTCGAATCACGCCCCATCGTCATTCCAAATAACGATAAACCATTTTACAATAACCAACAGTCTCTAACGCATTTTAACATAACAAACCGAAATCAATGCAGACATTTTCTCTTAATCTCTATCATTTAAATGATCCCGTAAAATAATACACACAGTAGTTTCTATGCTCAAAAATTTTTATATTCTGTTCTTCTAACGTAAACAATTCATTAATTTACAATCACAACTCATCATTTTACAATTTACATGAGAAACCTCAAGAACGTAAGATTCCCATATTTTCAATCTTCGTCTATTGAATTAATGAATAGCCATACTATCGCACATCACAAACAAGAAGAAGCATATGGATAAAAAACATAAAACGATGATGCCGGCTTACAACTTTTACTTAAACTAAAGACGATAGTGCCCTCTCAATTTTACGCTATAACCACGGACTGCGTCATAAGATGAGCGGCAAACATAAAAAGAAAGAAAATACTTTTGGCAAAAACAATGGACTTATTTAATAATCTTCATAACTTCTCATGATAAAGAGATACGAAACTTTAGTGTAATATCACGCTTTTCTTTCCTACTTTCAGCCACAAACTATCCATAGATCATCGCCGATCTTATTTTATGAATATAATGCATTGTCTTACCCTTTTACTTTTTCGTCTTTTTAGAGCATCTCTTTGCACCCCTCACTAAAAGTTCCAAGGTACTCCTTATCTAAAAACCTGTTTTAAAGAGATATTTTAAGATCTATTGGGCACCACCATCTCTGATATTTATAAAGGTATGAGCCTTCACTATGATTATATTGTGCGGCATTATATCATATTGCAGCCGCTCTCACATTTAGAAAATGTATTTTCTTTTACAAACGGTATCATTAAGATAAATACCTTCTTTTGTAGCAGACAAACAGACTCTTTCGGATTCTGAAACAGGAAATTTGAAATGAAACAACATTCCTGTATTTAAACCTCTTATTGAGTCTAAAAAAATCAATGATCTTTTAAAATCAATGTATTGGCTAATAAAATATAATATCAAGACACCTTAAATAATGATCCTCATAGGCTTAACTCTATAGAAGGTGCTTCATTATACAGCCTACACGCCGCTATAAAACACCAATACTTCCATATAAAAACATAATACAAATGTAAAAAACAATAGCTCATCAATGATTGAATAAAGTTTTATCTCTACGCTATTCCTTGAGAAAAATCAGAGTATAAAGCACGTTAACAAACGCGATTTATGCAAAATCTACTTGTTTATCTTTGATATCGTCAACCAATAAACGCGGATCATGAGCAAGCCAAAGCGTAGCAATCCCCTCCTCACTGTTTTCATTTTGTATAGGAGTAAGACAAACCGTTTGTTCTAGAACAAGTCCCGCATTTTTAAGCCATTGTTCTATTTGTAAAGCCGAAAATCCAAAACGCATATGCACTTGATCAGAATATGAAGACTCAATTTCATGATAACCAAAATCCACAATCAATAAACGGCCATGAGGACGCAAAACACTTGATATCTCATGAAGGAATATTTCAGGATTTTCAAGAAAATGTAAAACCCAATGAAGAATAACTAAATCAAAAGTTGTATCTCCAACAGACAAGTGAAAAACATTGCTATCAAGCACAACTTGAACCGCATGCGTATAAAGATTAGAAAACAATTTTAAGATAGAGTCTCCACCTCTTCCAATATTCAGCATCGTCTGAAATGGTTTATCGCCAATGATTTCAAGTAAAGAGTTTTCTACACGATGATCTGCCATATAGGATGACCGTAATACATCCCGTTGCAACGCATTTTGTAAGAAATGCTTCTTCCTCGTTTTTTGACGCTGCTTTTTAACATCCTTCAAACGTTCTAAATCATGCGCTAACAACACATCATTCTTTGGCAAAGCCGAAAGAATACCCATCACAATGTCTTTACCCCAAAAATCATGACAAAGCTTAAAATAAAGGCTATCCCCCTTCTGATAACGCTCAATCAATCGTGCTTCGTACAATAAACGTAAATATCGTGATATACACGCTTGCGACTGATCAAGAATAAAAATAAAATCAGGAATTGTTAAATCTTCATGATGTAAGAGCCTAAGAACACGTAAATGGCTTACTTCTGCGACCGCTTTCAGCAGCACAATCATTGCATCTAAACTTGCACTTTTTTTCATAATTATCCCCTAAACATTCCTATAAACATTTGTTTATAGGAAAAAAAGTCAAGCATACAACGCATATTCTCATCTATTTTGTTCTCTCTATTTTATCATACTATGAAAAAAATAGGCTAATGTAAAAAACAAACAGATCTTATCTCCCTGCTTCTCGTTATAATGAGAATACATTGATTTATAATAATAATTCATTTTTAACTTGAATAAAAAACCGTAATACCGTAGATTTTCCTCATTTCAAATCTATTCATGATAAATCAATCCAAATCATTCTCTTACAGCTCATAAACGGAGGGGACAGATGGATAAAAATGCCTTTTATGCCCACCTCAAAACAAGAACTGCATACTATTGAGAAAAAATAACATGATAATGCCAGCTTGCATTTTTATTAAGTAAAGATGATAATACTCAATGACCAAGGCATTTGTAGAAGTAATACTATACGCTTCATCCCCTCCTTTTCATTGCAGTTTTACAAAAAATAACCGGTTATATATCATGAGTAAAATAACCCTATTTAGGTCATAATTTCATAAAGTGTCTCTTACTCTTTTCAATGAATAAAAACTCCCACAGAGTACACACACACTTTATTTATGAAATAACAAACGCAATAAAATACACTATTATTCTAACAAAGTTGCGATAAGATAAAAAATTCTAGCGTGTAAGAGGTTTATAATTTGCATGCTTAGGATTAAGAGATTCCGCCCCAAGACGACGAACTTTATCAGCCTCATATTCAGCAAAATTACCTTCAAACCATTCTACATGACCATCACCTTCAAAGGCTAAAATATGTGTTGCCAATCGATCAAGAAACATACGATCATGCGATATGATAACTGCACAACCAGCGAAATTTTCCAATGCATCTTCCAATGCACCCAATGTTTCAGTATCAAGATCATTTGTCGGTTCATCAAGAAGAAGCACATTCCCCCCCTCTTTTAGAAGTTTCGCCAAATGTACGCGATTGCGCTGCCCTCCTGATAAATTTGCCACCTTCTGCTGCTGATCTGCCCCCTTGAAATTAAAAGCCCCGCAATAAGCGCGGCTATTCATCTCATATTTGCCTAATTTAATAATGTCATTTCCACCAGAAATTTCCTCCCAAACAGTTTTATCCCCCACCAAGGAATCGCGACTCTGATCCACATAACTCATGTGAACTGTTTCACCGATACGTATCTGACCTGAATCGGGCTTTTCCTGTCCCGTCAACATTTTAAACAAGGTCGACTTTCCCATACCATTGGCCCCAATAACGCCGACAATGCCACCAGCAGGAAGTTTAAAAGAAAGAGAATCAATCAATACACGTTCACCATAAGCTTTAGAGAGATTATCAACCTCAATAACAACTTGTCCTAATCTTTCTCCAATAGGAATAATGATTTGCGCCTCTCCAGGACGGCGCTCACGTGCTGATTGAACCAACTCATCATAAGCCTTAATCCGAGCTTTTGACTTTGCTTGTCGCCCTTTTGGACTAGAAGCAATCCATTCTTGCTCACGTGATAAAGCACGTTGACGCGCTGCCTCTTCACGGCCTTCCTGAGCCAAACGCTTGGCTTTAGCCCCCAAATAAGCAGAATAGTTCCCCTCATAAGGAATACCTCTACCGCGATCTAATTCTAAAATCCAACCCGTTACATTGTCGAGAAAATAACGATCATGGGTTATCAAAAGCACAGCCCCAGGATATTCACGTAGATGCCTCTCAAGCCAAGCCGTCGTTTCAGCATCTAAATGGTTTGTCGGTTCATCCAAAAGTAATAAATCAGGTTTTGACAAAAGCAATTTACAAAGTGCAACACGCCGCTTCTCACCACCCGAAAGTTTTGTTACATCCCCATCGGCTGGCGGACAGCCAAGAGCAGCCATAGCCATTTCCACTTGACTTTCTAAATCCCAAAGATTCTGACTGTCAATAATGTCCTGAAGCTGTGCGCTTTCATCAGCCGTTTCCTCGCTATAATTCATCATCAATTCGTTATAACGCTCAAGAACTTCCTGTTTATCTGCAACACCTTCCATCACATTACCACGCACATCTTTGCTCGCATCAAGCAAAGGTTCTTGTGGTAGATAACCACAGCGTGCTCCTTCAGAAATCCATGCTTCTCCCGTATATTCCTTATCTAGCCCAGCCATAATACGTAAAATAGTTGACTTCCCTGCACCATTCGGCCCTAAAATACCGATCTTCGCATCTGGATAAAAAGACAAATGAATATTTTCTAGAACTTTTTTATTGCCGTAAGACTTGTTAAGCCCAGCCATATGATAGATAAATTGACGTGCCATAAATTTCTCTTTATATTATGCGATATTAAAGATTAGGATTTTGAAAAAACTGCTTTTGCTTTTTGAAACTGTACAGTAAATAGCACTTACGTCGTATCAAAAGCTTTCGCTTTATATTGGTACATTTTTTCTAATCTCACAAGCCCCAGTATGGTCCTGAATGCAAAAAAACATCCCCCTAAAGAGCAAAAAGCAAATCTTTTTAGCTGTACCTGAAACCTGTTATCAAACATTGCCTCTCTTTTCCATACCAGATATAACATTGTATTTTTATCGTATTAAACCGACTTATCAATGTAATATGATACCACAAAGAAAAGCAATTCTCTATGCGCCTTCTTTTCTCGCTTTATGGGCTTTATATTACGCAGTAAAAAATCCTTCTCTTTTTTCATCGATTTTTTGCTACGGAAAGCAATGGACTTCACCCCTTGCCTTGATATGGCTTAAATTACGTTTACAAAACGACCGCCGCCTTATGGGATCTGACGTCCCAAGCCCAATGATCATGAAAGCTTTGCATCAACACGTAGCAACAAATGACTACAGCGCACTTCCCATTGGTACGTGGTTACAATTCGTAAAAAACTATAAAACCAATTGTAAAAACTTATCCATCCCCCTCTTTTGGCTTGATAATTATAAAAATAATATCAATATCCAGCACATCATTTCAAAACTTCAAGACGACATATAGCTTTTTAAAAATACGATAAAAGCTCATCTCGTATAGGAATATATTTATGGAAAAAAAAGCCTTAATCGTTATTGATGTTCAAAATGACTTCTTACTAGGTGGAGCACTTGCCGTACCTCAAGGTGATGCTATTTTACCCGCCGTCAATAATCTCATAAATCATTTTGACCACGTTATCTTAACCCAAGACTGGCATCCCAAAAACCATTGCAGCTTTGCTTCCTGTTATCCTGAAAAAAAGCCCTATGATACAGTCATTCTTGACTATGGTCCTCAAATACTTTGGCCTGATCATTGCATACGAGGAACACAAGGAGCAGAATTCCATCCATCTCTTAGAGCAGAAAAGGCACAACTTATCCTTAGAAAAGGCTATAATCAAAAAATGGATAGCTATTCTGCTTTTCTTGAAAATGATCAAAAAACACCAACAGGTTTACAAGTTTATCTCAAAGAACATGGTTTTACTAAGCTCATTATGTGTGGCTTAGCAACTGATTTTTGTGTCGGATTTTCTGCTCTTCACGCTATACAATGCGGTTTTAAAGTCAGTGTTTCATTAAATGCCTGTGCTGGTATTGATGTAAACGGATCACTAAACACTATGCTTAAAACAATGAACGAAGCCGGTATAGAACTTTTAATGGTCTCTTAAAATATCCTTCTCTAATCTACCATTATAATACACTGATTTATAAAGGATAAATCATTTTGCACATATTTAAGTAAGAGTCCAGAATATCGTAAATTCTCTCATTTCAAACCTGTTTCAAAAACATTCTTTTACACGTTACAAAGAGAATCAATGTATGAATAAATCATTCAAAAAAACAGTAAGAATGCTTCTTATGACCCATTAAATGTAAGAGCTTGTCATAATATTGAAAGCTGGTAAAAAGTATAACATCAGCTTTCTATCTTATATTTAGGTCAAAAAGTATCCTAGAGATTGTACATTATTGGCTTCATGGGTAGTATCATGCAATGAACTCAACTTTAAAAAAACGCAAATAAGTAATAAAATAGTATTTTATTTTGCATAAAAGACCTCTTTCTATTCAAAGATATGCGATAAACAAAAGTGTGAAAAAGGAAGAAATCTCCATTACTTAGATACAACATGTTTATCTAATTGACGATGCTTAAAACGAATCGAAGAATATAATGCCATTCCAATAATACAGACTCCCACAAGTCCTGTTAAAACTTCAGGAACCGATATAATCGTTTGCAGATACATAACCACTGCAAGAACTAGAATTGCATAAAAAGCACCATGCTCTAAATAACGATAATGCAATAATGTTCCTGATTCAACCAACATAATTGTCATAGAACGAACGTAAAATGCTCCGATACCAAGACCTATCGCAATAATAAAAAGGTTGTGTGAAAAGGCAAAAGCACCAACCACGCCATCGAAAGAAAAACTAGCATCAAGAACTTCTAAATAAAGAAACGCCCCTACTCCCCCGTGAGCTACTGTTGTTAAAGTCTTTTGAGGAGTATCCAAGAGATGACCGACAACTTCAACACCGATAAAGGTCAAAAGTCCATAAAGTGCTGCCAATAAAAAAGTTATTTTATTTTCTGCATCAATCTGAGCTGAAACAAATAAGATCAAAATCAAAACAATTGCAATATCAATTCCAACAAGCGCCCCAAACTTTTGAGCAGGTCTCTCTATAATATTAAGCCAATGCACTTCTTTTTCAGAATCAAAAAAATATTTTAAGCCAACCATCATAAGGAAAGTTCCTCCAAAAGCAGCAATCCCCATATGCGCATCGGTTAAAACTTCAGCATATCGATGTGGTTCCCATATCGCTAATTTGACTGCCGCAATTGGATTAATCCCAACAGCAACGACAACCACCAATAATGGAAAAACAATTCTCATCCCAAATACAGCTATCAAAATGCCCCATATAAGAAAACGACGACGCCACAATGGACTCATTCTACTAAGAACACGCGCATTGATAATAGAATTATCAAAAGATAAAGAAATTTCCAAAATTCCTAAAACAAAGCAAATAAAAAAATATTTAAGAAAACCAGTAATACTTTCCGTTTCAAACCAACCAATAACCCCTCCTAAAAAGACACCAATAATCGTGAAAAAAAAAGCAAACCCAAAATAGCGTAATAGGGCCATGATCATTCCTCAAAGTTTATTTTCTACTTCATCTAAGCACACCCAGTACCAATCCAAAGTTTGCATCTCTTTAAAGTTGCATCTATTAATGCAGAGGTGTATAGAATATATATGGTAAAGTTACATGAAAATTCTCTCAAAAAAAGCAAGAGACAAATGTAGCAACAAGGAATTTTGTTTTGAAGTGAATATCAATTGTCAATACAATAAGTGCAAGATTGCTTTCTATCTACACAAATAAAAAAAAACAAGAAATTAAAGCTATAATATTGACATTATATCATAGAATATTAATACATAGTGTGCTTTTATTATTTAATGATTTATACCATGATGATTTACCGAGGGAGATAATTCGTGGCACGTCCTGAAACTGAATCAAAAACCATATTTGGAAAACGTTTACGTTATGTACGTCTTGCTTTAGGCGATCCATCACGTGAAACCTTAGCTAAAAGTTTTAGCATGACAAAAAATTCCATTGCTTTTTATGAGCGTGGAGAGAGAGAACCCAATCTTAGTGTCTTACAAACATACCGCACGTTATATGGTGTCAATATTAATTGGCTTTTAACTGGACAAGGAAAAATGTTTGACACCGAATATACAAAAGGTGATTTTGACTGGAATTATTTTATTAAAAAAATCGAAGGACTGGAAGAAACACTTGCCGATAGTGATCGTAGCGAAAAACTAAATCAAGAAAAAATCGACAGTTCTTATGAAAAATTGCAGCAATATTTGTCAAGACAAGGTTTATCAAATGGTTTTAACCCTAAAACTACAACCTCTCTTATCGATATGAAAGCTAAAATGGCCAATTCTTATACCCTTAGCTTATTCATTGATTTACTCATTCGAAGCGTATCCCAAAAAGAGGTTATAGCTAATCAATAAACGTCTATTTCAAAAGAAAAAGCAAGAAATGATTAAACACCAGTATGGAAAAAAGTATTTTTTACTTTATCCATGCTGGTGAAGTTTTATATAATTTATAGACTTTATTTCTGTAACGACAGAAAAATATTTGCATTGTAAATGAAAGTATAGTGTCTTTAAATTAAAAAAAATAATTTTATAGTATAAAATTCTCATTCATGTCTTATTGACAATATTTTTTTTCTTGTTAAAAGAATAATAGCTCTCATAGAAATTATTTTTTAAGGTCAGAAAATTTAAGGGGAATATATTGACGACTTCCTAGAGAGACATACATTAATGTTTACAAGTGGATTAGTTAAATATTTATCCTGAAAATTATCAGCTATTTTATGAGGTGGGAAGCATGTATTTTGAGGTGTTTCAAGGAGTTCACAATCAATGGTACTGGCGTTTAATCTCAGGAGATGCACAAAAAATTGCTTTTTCTAGTAAAGGTTATCCAACAAAACAAGATATCCTAATCAATATTGAGCAAATAAAAGAAATTACACATAAGGCTCTTATTAGAGAACTACAGTCCTAACATTCTTTACCATTAAAACAAGCGTTTATTTTGTATAATGGTATGGTAGTTACTTTTGTGACAAATGAAAAGTGATTGATTTGCCCTCAATGAGAGGAAGTTTTTGTATTATTTCTGACACTCACAAAGAACATTCATATTCTTACAGATTATATGTTTATTTTCAATCATACTCAAATCTCTATAGCCTTTATCAAAAAGAAAATCTCTTAAGTTTTGTATTTTTCATAAAAAATAAACGCACATGAAGAGAAGATAAATCATCAATGAGAAATATATTTACTCTACAAGATATTAATATCTTTTACGTTCATATTCCTCTTCTGTATCTGATAATCATAACTGACTTACCCATTTCATCTTCATAAAAAGCAAATATCTCTTTCTTTCTATTATCATGCAATTTTTTATACCTATTAGCTGAAACTATCGTAGCATTTATACCTTACATCTAAAAAGAACGTGCAAAACTGTTTCCAGCAATAATATAAAATTGCTGGATTGTATAGACGCGCTTTTTAATAACTAGCCTACCTATAAACTGGTTTATCATCATAAACTCTTATTTTATGATCAACGACGCTCTGTCTTATAAACTTAAATGTTGTCATAAAATCAGAGTAAACTTGAATATTCTCTTCCAATACAATCTCTCCATCAGCACCATAATTGGCTTCATTAAAGTTTATCTCTCTCGTCATTCCAATCTTCCTAACACATTTCCAAACCCTTTAATGCAAAATATGAATACAATCACTCTTTATCATCTTCAGATTTAAGCATTTTTTTATATTTCTTTTCATTTTTTTCATATTGCTTAATTTGTTTTTTCAGTTTTTCAATTGCTTGGTCGCGTCTTTTAATCACCATACTTTGCTCTCTAATAGCCCTATCTCGTTCTTCAGTCATCTTCATAGTATCTCTTAAAAACTCATGCTTTATTCTTCTAGATTCCTCTTTTAAAATTTTCACTTGACTGCGATAATATAAAGAAAATCGAAATATAACCCCGCTGCACAACAAAACAACAATCATTGCTCCCAATAAAATTTCGTTTACACTCATTTGGATCTCCCTTAATTGTCGCTCAAGTGATCATCTTGACCAATTTGTTTCATCCTCAATCAAAAAAAGAATGCAATAAATCGCATGTTCCAAGTGTGAACAATCACTCTCGGCGTTCTTATTTTCTCCATTAAAGCATTGATAAATGACGCAAACAAATCTCTGAAAGCGGCTAAATCTACACTCACACCAATTATTTGCGACATATTTATTGACACAAAATACAAAAAATAAGGAACGTCAAATAAAACTAACGACGCAATCCAATCATACAAGCCTTGCCCAAATCGTTCCTATCTTCCTTTTTACGCCATGTGGAATGCGGCTATATATGAAAGTTTTTCATTATTACAAAAATCTTCAGTGTCACAAAGCACAGCATTTCTGTAAAATTTTGCCTTCCCACAAATCTTTACATCACCACAAACTAAAGCATCATTATAAACTCGAGCCTTTCTAAAATCACGAGTATCACCACAAAATTCAATACATTGAGCATTCAAAACTTGATCAAAAAAGACCGCATTAGCATAAACATATGCATCTCCACTCATATTCAAATAACGATAAAGTTCTTATTTTTCATAAACATGCGAACTCTTACGAACCACTAAACAACCATATGTTAATGCATTGTTATCAATAACAACATCATTATAAACACAGACTTCATTATAAACCGCAGCATCATAAAAACACATTCATCCCCATAAGGGCATTGATCGAATGTACAATTCTACCAAACAACCACCTTTGTGGATCAGATTACCTTCCTGTTTAATAAAATATCCAAGATCACTTTTTTGATATTTCCCATTTTTTTACGCATATATACGATATACCATCTGATAGTGATCTAATTTATTACAATAAAGAAGAAATCAGTATTCTTTGTCTATGCAATTTACATTTTTTCTACAGCCATTATCCTATCTCTTAAGGCTCTAAAGCTTCGTTATATTCACACACTACCTCAACGCAGAATTTTTTTTACAAATTCTGATGTTGGGGTATATCTTGATTTATAATGCTGCTACGTATACTATCATAGTGAAATCTCATAAACATACGAGTGTGTATCGCCCTTTCTGGTATACACATTTACTTTTTCACAACCGTGGAACTAAGCAACCATTTTTATTGATTCGAATCTGAAAGTGTATGGGGACATTTTGTTATTAGTTAAAAACAACTCTATATGCTTCCTTAGCGAAGAGCTACACATGGATATTTTCACGCTCCTTGTATCATATATTCTGGATTCGCAACGCAATATTAACGCTATAGCGTAAATATGTAAAGGTCTAAAAATGACAAAGACTGAAAAAGATTGGTTCCAACGCTTAGTTGAATTGATAAAAAGTGACGGACGAACAATGATTGAAATAAGCAGAGCTGCAGGCTGTGGACAAAATTACGTCCAACAAATGATAAATGGAGGCAAGAGACCTTCTGTAGATAAACTCATGGCTATTTTGAATACACTGGGAAATGCTAGTGCCATATATGTAATAACTGGTTTCAACATCTCCGATGAAGACTTAAAACTCATAACTTTGATTTCGTCTGGAGATAAAAAGAAGATTGAAGCCTTAAATGTTCTGTTGAATGAGCAGAATCTGTAGCATTTTCTACTTTATCCAATATCGCTTGCTTTTGAGACGTCGATAAAGACTCCCATTTCACAATAATATCAGATAAAGTTGTTTCAAATTTTTTATCATTCTTCATAGTCATACTCCATGTAGTCACACTATATAACGCTAAAGCGTTCAAAATATATCTCATACCTTAGAAAAAAATATTTGCAATAGGCAGTATGGAAGCAATTGTGTACAAACTTATTTTACAAAATCAGATGAAGTTCTATTAGTCATGTACCATAGTGAAACAGAAAGCATCACACGATCCAGACCTTCTTATGAAAATTGGTATAATCTATCAAAAACGCGAATAATGTTACGCAGATCTTGCGATTCGGACCAATAAAAACTAATGTGAAAATATCCCTGAAGACACTCCTGAACTCTATATAAGAGAACACGAAAAAGCTTTTTTGAAAAAAATACATCACAATTTATTCTACATAGCACCATCTATGTTTTTTTAACAATATTGCAAAGCAAGAATATAACAATGTTATAGGAATAAATTCTTATAAACAGAGCCACACTACCTAAAACTCTGTAACACATTTACAGGTAACCTCTCCTCTAAACGCACCTTGTAAATACTAATATAAGTCTCTATCATAAGCAAAAATGATACTATTAAAAAATAAAACGAATCATCACGCACAATCTTTGTACGTAAATTTTATACAGATTTACAACAAGAGAAAAATCCCCTTATGCAAATGAAGAATTATATTTTCAAAGTATGACTTTGAAGAAGAAGTATACTTTTCCAAAAAAACACCCTCCCTGCCAATAATTTTTCATAAGAGAAAAAACTCATAATAAAGATAAAACTCTCTATACGATCAATACGAGAAAAATGTTAGCAATACAAAAAAGTGCTAGGGTTACCGCAATATTGCCAATTCCTTATCAGAGTAAAATCAAAAAAGACATCTGCTCTTCAATAATAATTCGGATCACATGAAAACTCTATAATTTAAACATTAAGCAAAAAATACACAAAAACAGAAAATGGCATTTTAACAAATTTTCCAATATCATAGAAAACATTTCTTACAGAATAATAAAATGCTTATTACAATAGAATCTGGATGATGCAAAGCGATAGAAACAATCACTCAATTGACTTTTCAAAGAACAATTAATAAAATTCTTTTCAGAAAACACGCCACCGTCACTATGAACAATATTTCTCAAAATATTAAATAGAATTCCTTTCTTGAGAAAAAGAAAATATCAACAAATGTTATCATCGTTGCCCCCATGATACATATGAATGCCCATAGATCACATTCTCTTATACACTAACCTTTCATCACAATGATGCTATTCGAACGTCTAAAAGACATTAACATCACTTAGAAAAAAGCAAATTTACACTAAATGTTTTTTGAGCCATTTGTTCTGAACAGGTACAATCTTTAAAATTGGTTTTATTGAGGTCTGTTTATTTGCAGAACAAGTATAAATAAACTTATCCAATGAAGCTTTTAGCCTTCTATTTTATGAAGAACACCATATAGAAAAAGTACAAAACAGTATATGAATTAAGAAAGTAAATAGCGACCCATATCAGTTAATCCAAATGCTAAAAGGTTGCAAATGAGAGAACTTCTTTGATGAGACTAAGAAAACATACCATCATATTAAAGCGACTGAGAGAAAAAACTGCAACAAACAACGACCAAAAGCTTCTAACACAAACAGGAAAATAAATAAAAAACGAAAAAGGTAGAATCTCAAAACTTTTATATAAGCGATCCATTTTTCTATTGTACATTTCCCTATTGGTGGGCCCGGAGGGACTCGAACCCCCAACCAAGCGGTTATGAGCCGCTGGCTCTAACCAATTGAGCTACAGGCCCTAAATAGGTTGTTTCTCTCTAAACTAAAATGCCCTATGATACAAGAGCTGACAAAGATTATAACCCATCTTTTTCTCTTTTCTATTGGTTTTTTTTTCAGTGCTCTAATTTCTTTACAAAAACTCTTAAAAATGAGAGAATAATTAACTGACAAATATAAAGGTATAGATATGATAGAAAAGAAAATTCAACCACTGAAGAGTTCTCGGGTTAAAACAGTTATATTAGCATTTACACTCTTAGCCACATCGTTGACTGTACGTGCTTATGCTGAAGAAAATAAAATGAAAAATGCAACGATTACAGTGACAGCAATCGGAGAAAGTCAAGCAACACCGGATATGGCCATTATTAATCTAGCCGTTGTTACCTATGACAAAACTGCCCAAAAGGCATTAGCTTCCAATAATCAATCCATCAATGATATTATAAACGCTTTTAAAAACAATGGCATCCAAGCAAATGATTTGCAAACATCAGGCTTATCCATTTATCAGTCGACCTCTGATAAACACCACGAAAAAAAGAATAATGAAAAACTCTATCATGTTTCAAATTCTTTAACCGTGCGCATTCGTGATCTTACCAATGCTGGTAAAATCTTTGATCAAGCGATGACACTAGGTGTTAATTCAGTTAACGGCATTACTTTTACCAACGCAGATACAAAGCCATTTTATCAAGCAGCACGTAAAAAAGCCATTACTGAAGCCATTGAAAAAGCGCAAACGATAGCGCAAGCAGCCGATTTAAAATTAGGAAAAATTATTGAAATCAATGAAAAGGATGATTACTATCACCCAACACCACGTCTCATGAGTAGAGCAGCAGATGTAAGCTACGCAAATACAAATTTTGCAGGTGGTGAATTAAATTATAACGTGAGCGTCACTGTAGTCTTTGCGATCGATTAAGTCACAAACAAGTTGTATAAAAAATCATATTACTGGCCTTCACGTAGAAGACCAGTAATGTGATAAAGATAATCTTCCTCAGATAATAATTCGTCTTCGTAAATCTCTATTTGTCCGCGTGCAGAAATATGCGCTGTATGTACCGTCTGACAATCCCCTGATACCAATGGATGCCACCAATGAAGATCTTTTCCCTCATAAATTAATCTATAAGCACAACTTTCTGGGAGCCAACGCGCTGTTTTAACTGTCGTAATGTCTAGCGATATACAATCTGGTACAATTGATTTACGATGAGCATAATCTCGACACCTGCAGGTTTCCCCATCTAAAAGACGACAAGCAATACTGGTTGCATAAAGGTCACCCGTATCATCGTCCTCAACTTTATGGAGACAACAACAGCCACAGCCATCACAAAGGCTCTCCCACTCAGAAATGGAAATCTCTTCTAATTTTTTTACTTTCCAAAAGGGAAGTTCTCCACTCATAAACTCAGACACACCTTTTTTAATTAAGACGATCTATAAAAAATGAAACGTTTAATTTCTATAATTTTATCTATTTCTGTCTCTTAAAAAGATTCAACTCAATGTATACTTTAAACCATGTTCTTAAAAGCTATCTGAATAAAAAGAGAATATTCAAAAATAGCGCATATAAATGAACATAACCTATTGAAACATCTCTTTGTAAACTTAACGAAGAATAAAATGCGTCACCTAAAATGATAGAAAAATTCCGTAAAGAATATACATTTTTCATCAAAAAGTCCGTATGTTGCAATATAAGTTTATTCCTAATAGATCTCATTTCTTAAAAACGAGCCGCGCTATACGCAAGGTAATGTTTTTATCGTTCATTTCTTGAAAGCCCCCCTACTCTCTACTCCATAACCACCCTTTGCCCTATATCTATTCTTTTGAGACAGAGAAGTATAAAGCCCCAAAACTAAGAAAAACATTAAACATCGAAAACTTTCTAGATTGTTCAAATTCTTCCTATGTTTTTCTCAAGAAAGCATCCAAGTACAACATGAAGCACCTCCCCCCTTCATTAGGAAGAAAGAGGGAGTTATTAAAATGCACACGAATTCTTTTATTTAAGAATCGAGAAAACTGCGCAATTTTCGTGAACGGCTAGGATGTTTTAATTTACGAAGTGCCTTTGCTTCAATTTGACGAATACGCTCTCTTGTAACTGAGAACTGCTGTCCCACTTCTTCCAATGTGTGATCGGTATTCATCCCTATTCCAAAACGCATCCGCAAAACACGTTCTTCTCGTGGTGTTAATGAAGCAAGAACGCGTGTTGTCGTATCTCGCAGATTAGCTTGGATAGCTGCATCAATTGGTAATAACGCATTCCTATCCTCAATAAAATCACCCAAATGGGAATCATCTTCATCACCAACAGGCGTTTCGAGAGAAATAGGTTCTTTTGCAATTTTAAGAACTTTTCGTACTTTTTCTAACGGCATAGAAAGCTTGCTAGATAATTCTTCTGGTGTTGGTTCTCGTCCAATTTCATGGAGAATCTGACGCGAGGTACGAACGATTTTATTAATTGTTTCAATCATATGAACAGGAATACGAATTGTACGTGCCTGATCAGCAATTGAACGTGTAATAGCTTGACGAATCCACCATGTTGCATAAGTTGAAAATTTGTAGCCGCGCCGATATTCAAACTTATCCACAGCCTTCATCAAACCGATATTGCCCTCTTGAATAAGATCAAGAAACTGCAAACCACGATTGGTGTATTTTTTTGCAATTGAAATGACAAGACGCAAATTAGATTCTACCATCTCTTTTTTCGCAATTGTTGATTCGCGTTCACCTTTCTGCACCTGCATAACAATCCGACGAAATTCACCAATCGAAATAGCCGTTTCTTGCGCAAGATTTTGTATTTCACTTCGCAGTTTTTGGATTTCTTTTGCTTCACGCACCGAAAACTCTTTCCAACCAGGTGTAGGCAAAGCAGAAATATAATTCATCCAATCCGCGTCCAATTCACGCCCTTGGTATTCTTTTAAAAAGTCCTCATGGCCAATGCCATAGCTATTGGCAATCCGTTTCAGCTTACCTTCATTATGAATCAATCTCTTATTAATGTCATAAAGCTGTTCAACCAAAGCTTCGATACGATTTTGGTTTAAAGAAAGAGATTTTACTGCTTGAATCAACTCACCCTTTAATTGAATATATTTCTTCTTCTGAGAGGATGTAAGGGCCCCCTCTTTACGCTCTGCCAAACTGCTTTCAACATGCTGATCTTGTAATTTTCGTAATTTTACATAGGTTTGAGCAATAAAATCCAATGTTTCCATAACTTGAGGACAAAGTTCATTTTCCATTGCAGCAAGCGATAAGTTAACATCGTCCTCGTCCTCTTCATCATCGTCTTCAATGTTTCTCTCTCCTGCGCTCTCCCCCATATTACGTATACCAGAAGACATTTTTTCTTCTACGGTCTTATCAACTTCACTTCGCTCAATAACAGGAGCCTGCTTTGCTTCTGGACCAGCATAAGTCGTTTCAAGATCAATAATTTCACGAAGAAGAATACGCTGCTCTTTTAACTCGTCACGCCAGATAATAAGAGCCTGAAAAGTCAAAGGACTCTCACAAAGTCCTGCAATCATTGTCTCACGCCCTGCTTCAATACGCTTAGCAATGGCAATTTCGCCTTCCCGCGAAAGAAGCTCAACAGCTCCCATCTCACGCAAATACATACGCACCGGATCATCCGTACGATCTGTTACTTCGCGTTTATTCGTTGTCGTTGCAATTGCGTGGCTAGAGGCTTCTACTAAATCACCCCCCTCTACCGTAACTTCTTCTTCATAATTTTCAGACTCGACTTCATCCTCATCATCCACAACATTAACCCCCATCTCAGAGAACATCGCCAAGATATCTTCAATTTGTTCGGATGTAACCTCGTCAGAAGGAAGAACTGCATTGAGTTCATCCATTGTTACGTAACCATTTTTTTTGGCAAGTTTAATCATTTTCTTGATGGCATCATCAGAAAAATCAAGAAGAGGACTATCCAAACTCGCTTGGTTTGTTACTTCTGCATTATCTTTCTGTTTAACCTTTGTTGCCATACCATAACTCCACTCGATCACTTCACAGTTTCCATGTAACCATAGTTTCCATGTGACCAGTTTTTTTGTTCTCACTAAAATCTACCAATAGTTACTCATATATACTTCCTGTTAAGAGATTACCATTGGAAAGAATACATTTTGTATACGCCCTGACATCCAGACAAACTTGACATCCAGACAAAAACGCGGGAAAACTCCAGAAGTTTCCCCGACACCTCTCAGCCCTTCTGAGATAATCTCTGCACCCTATCGTAAGAACCAATTTCCCGCTTTTCCTAAAATTTACCCGCTTTTCCTAAAATTTAATTGTCATCTTTATAAAAATGTCACTCCACATAAACTTCCTCATCTAAAATTTAAGTGACTGATTCGCATTAAAAAAGCGAATCATTTTATCGTATCTTGTGTATTCCCGTCTATTTTTTCATCCAACCAACTTCCAAATCCTTCAATTAACGCTTCTGTTGCCTGCATCTGCTCCAGCTCATTTTTTACCTCACGAAGCAGATCAAAAACCTCACTCTTAGGATTTTCTACAAGTTGCTCTTCAATATCCTGTAACCTCTTATGTAGGTGGTGTTCTTGAAGATGCAAGTAGACAGCTTGTTTTAATATAGCACGCGCATCTTCTATAGGGGCTCCACCAAGAATAATACGCATACCAATATTTTGCACAAGATGTTTCATACGCTCTAACAGAGCCTTTTGCCCTCTTTTTTCTAAGAACGCAACCATCGTCTCTTTATCATGAAGCTGTTGGTCCCCAAGAATTTCCAACATAGCTTGATGAAAAATTATCAATTGAGTATTTTTTAATTCTAACTCAGAAAGAATTTCAAAATTTTCATACCACAACTCAGGATAGTAAGCTAAAGTGAGTAAAATGACTGCTTCACGCAAAGGGATAGATTGCGAAGAATTTCGTACTATTTCAGAATTTGCTAACAGAGAAAAGGTTTGATCTTTAAAGGTCCTATTTGGTGAAGATTGACCATATCGCCCTTCCCCCTTTTGTTTTGAAAAAGAGGGACGAAAAAAATCAAAAAGGCGTTTTTTTACATCTTGCAAATAATAACGACGGACATCTTCATCCTTAATCGTAAAAATTTGTTGTTTTAGTTGTTTTTCTAGCGCTGCTCGTGCCTCTGGAATTTCAAAATGCTTTCCATAGGTAGCACGCCACCATAAAAGCTCACTCAAAGGAATAGCTTTTTGCAAAAAAGAAGAAAAAAGCTGAGCTCCACCAGCACAAACAATTTCATCAGGATCTTTCCCTTGTGGCAACAAAACAAAGCGTACACAAACCCCAGCCTTTAAAAGAGGCAACACACGATCAGCAACACGAAAAGCAGCTTTTAAACCAGCATCATCACCATCAAAACACAAAATAGGTTCCTTCCCCATCTGCCATAAAAGCTCAATTTGCGCTTCCGTTAATGCTGTCCCTAAGGGTGCTACAACTCCTTCAAAACCAGCTTTAGTCAATGCAATGACATCCATATACCCCTCAACAACAAGGAGTGAATGAATTTTTTCATCGCCAACAAAGCGACTATTTTTGCGAGCTGCTGCCGCGTTATAAAGTATATTTCCTTTATGAAACAGCACTGTTTCAGGGCTATTGAGATATTTTGCTCGTGTCTCTTTCTCTAATGCACGCCCTCCGAAAGCCACCACACGTCCACGCAAATCTTCGATAGGAAACATAATGCGATTTCTAAATCGGTCATAAGAATCCGCGCTCTCCTCATGCACTGAGAGAAGCCCACATTCTTCCATTTGCTTTATTGAAATGCCCCGTGTACCTAAAGCTTCTTTCAAAGCCGTACGCCTTACCGGTGCAAAACCAATGCGGAAACGCTCTACAAGCTCTGGTGTAACACCACGTGCATCCAGATAACGACGTGCTTGTATACCTCCTTTATCGCGTAAATTATATTGAAAAAAATCTGTGGCAATTTTCATCACATCATAAAGGTCAGCTTTTTCCAGTTGACGTTTATGACTTTGTGAATCCAAAATAGGGAGTTTCATTCCCGCAAAATCAGCCAAACGCTCTACACTTTCTGAAAAGTGCAATCCATCAAGCTCACACAAAAAGGTAAAAATATCTCCACTTACACCACAACCAAAACAATAATAGCGCCCTTTATGATCATCACAATGAAAACTTGGCGTTTTTTCACCATGAAATGGACAACAACACCAAAAGTCTCCCCGTGAAGGCTTACTTTTTCGAGGATCAAAATCCACCCGTTGACCAATCACTGTTGAAATTGGGAGTCTCGTACGCAGTTCATTAAGGAAATCGGGCGGAAAACGCATTATCTCTCACAGAGTTTGAAAATTCTTTTTTGCATATTTAACGACTTTAGAGCATAATTCCAATACTTCCTCTTAAGCAGTTGTAAAATTTTAAACCCTCAACTGCATATATTTTTAGAAATGGAGAATAAAAAGTGATCGAATTTATTGCTCAATATCCTTGGTTAGAGGCTATTTCTTGGCTTGTTATTCTTACCATAGCTGCCCTTTTAGTGAACTTTCTAGGACGAAAATTACTTATTCACGGAGCAAAAAAACTCTCTTCTTTTCTCCCCCAAAATACAACGATCGATATTAATAATGCTATTCAATACATAGCGGATATCATTTCAGCTTTTATTCTTTCAATTGGTGTTAATTTTATCTCAACATTGCCCGATGCATTTAGCACTGTCATCAGTAATGTTGCCAACGCCTTCATTATCTTCTTTGTCGTCCTGACAATTTCTTCCTGTCTCAATGTCATTAACATCCTTTACGAACAACGACCAACAGCACGACTAAAACCAATAAAAGGTTATATTCAAATTGCTAAAATTGCACTTTTTGCTGTTGCAACAATTTTAATGGTCGCTACATTGATTGACCGCTCCCCTCTTATTCTCTTCTCTGGTCTTGGTGCAATGGCCGCGGTTCTCATGTTAATTTTTCAAGATACGCTTCTCTCTCTCGTTGCCGGTATTCAAATTTCATCTACTGATATGGTTCGCGTTGGTGATTGGATTGAAATCCCCAATCTCGGTGCCGATGGTGATGTTATTGAAATTGCCTTGCATACTGTTAAAGTTCAAAATTTCGACAACACCATCACCTCAGTTCCTATCCGTAAACTTGTGACCGACCCTTTTAAAAATTGGCGTGGAATGCAAGAATCGGGTGGAAGACGCATCAAACGCTCCCTTTTTATTGATCAATCAAGTATCCATTTTCTCACAAAAGAAGAGCAAAAATATCTTTCCCGATTTAATTTATTAGAAAATTATTTCACGCAAAAAGTAGCAGAAATCGAACAATGGAACGCTCAATTAGATAAAAATCATGATGTCTTAGCCAATACGCGCCGTTTAACCAACATTGGAACTTTTCGTGCTTATGTTTTTGCTTATCTACAACAGCATCTAAACATCAACCCTAATATGACCTATATGGCACGACAATTACCTCCTACAGAAAATGGTTTACCCTTAGAAATCTATTGCTTTACGAACACCACCGTTTGGATCGACTATGAACAAATTCAAGGTGATATCTTTGATCACCTTTATTCCATTCTACCCTGTTTCGGTCTAAAGGTTTTTCAAAATCCAAGCGGTTATGATTTTAATCAAGTATTAAAAGCAAAAGTGAAATAAAAACAATAAACTTCAATTTATTAATTTGAGGCAACCACATTCACAACAACAAAGAAAGAATAAAGTATCATGAATGGTTCATTGGTACTCCTTCATCTTGCCGGCGCTATTTCTTTACTTCTCTGGGCCACACGCATGGTGCGCACAGGAGTTGAACGCGCCTATGGTGACAGACTTAAATATAAAATGTGCCACGTCGTTTCAAAACCATTGTTTGCCGTAAGTTTTGGGCTTTTTACAGCAATGATTTTACAAAGCTCTACAGCAATAACACTCCTCGTTGGCTCTTTCGTTGAATCTGGTTTTGTCTCTGGAGTAGCAGGACTTATGGCTGTACGTGGAGGAGAATTAGGATCAGCAATCGTTGTAAAAATTCTCACCTATGACCTCACTCTTGTTGTACCCTTGTGTCTTTTAATTGGCACTTGTATCTTCATGACAACAGAAAAACGTGAATGGCGTCAAATAGGACGTATTGTCATCGGTATTGGTCTTTTGATTTTATCTTTAGAGATGATAAGTACCGCGACAGAACCTTTACGTGAAAGCGAAATTTTACCTAGCATCATTCGTTATCTTTCAACCGATCCTATTTCCACTTTTTTGTTGGCTGCTGGCTTAACCTACCTCTTACATTCATCCATTGCAGGAATCATTTTGCTGGTCAATTTTGCCAACTACGATCTTATCCATACGCAACTCTGTGTTGTCATGGTTCTTGGTGTCAACTTTGGCTCTTCTCTTATAGCACCACTTTTAACGCGCAACGCCTCTCCTAATACCCGCCTCGTTCCCTTAGGAAATTTACTCATGCGTGGGGCAGGGTCAATCCTTATACTTATCTTATTTCTCTCCTTTCACCCTCCCATCACATGGCTTGGCAATAACGCCCCTACTCAAGTGATCAACGCCCATATCATTTTTAATGTTTTCATTCTCCTTGCTGGAATACCTCTTTCAAAATGGGTTTTAAAATTAACCACTCAGATCGTGAATATAAGTGCAAAAAAAATGCAAGCCGACAAAACACTCAATTTATCCGATCAAACAGCTCTTGATGACAGTGTTCTTGATCGCCCAACTCTCGCCCTCTCGAATGTCATGCGTGAAGTCATTCATATTTGTGATCTTGTAGACATCATGCTAGAAAAAATTATGGGACTTTATGAAAAGCCTGATCCCAATATTATTCGTGAACTCAACCAACTCAACACCATATTGGACAAAAAACATATCGCCATCAAACTTTATCTTGCCCGATTAGCGGGACAAAAATTATCTGACGAAGAAGCTCTTCAAACGCAAGAACTTCTAGGCGCCTGTATAAAATTAGACCAAGCAGGGGATATCATTATTCATAATATGTTGATGCTGGTTAAAAAGAAACAACAAAAAGGTTTACAGTTCAGCAGCGAGGGCTGGAATGACCTCCTTCGTTTCCACGCCATTGTACTAGCCAACGCGCATATAGCATTTAACGTTCTCGTCTCACGTGATACACACACTGCACACCTATTGGTACAAAAAAAAGATCAGCTACGAAACTTAGAAAAAGAGATGAGTTTAAAACATTTTAAACGTCTGCGTGAAGGGGATCTCAAAAATGTAGAATCATCCAGTCTTCATCTCGACACTGTGCGCGACCTTAAACAAATCAACTCTCTTTTGACCTCAATGATCTACCCCATTTTAGAAGAACAGGGACTTCTTCAAAGTTCTCGTCTACGCAACCCTGCTGAAGAACAAGCAGAAAAAACTTAAACTTTTCAAATAACTTGAATAAAACACACATCACATCGATTATTCAATTTTGAATATGGTCAAGATATTGATCTAATCAATAATGTCTTATTATTCGACAATTTAAATGAGCTTTCTTCATCGTAAGTTTCTTTCATTTAAAATCTATTCATGATGATTTGCTCAAAGTCATTTGCTTGCACATTACAAACAAAGCAGCATGTAGAATAGAACTCTTGAAGAAAGATGTAAAAATGCCTAACCATCTCAAAGCCAAGACTGTTAAACACATAAAGAGTAGGTCAAGAGTATGATAGTTCCAACCTAAACCCGCCTTGTAAAAAGGGAACCGCTTCACAGTAGCAGCGAAACAGAAATACTCTATAAGAAATACAAAACCCCACAAAAATGCAACATTTATATCAAGATTGGTAGAGGTTCAACCTATACAGCCATGCTATAACGTATCAACGAAACAGTTTTCATTTCAAACATCATTGATATCAATTGGCAAGCTCCAAACTTTTAAATATCCATTTTACTTATTGCTTTAATCACAATTGTTTTTTTAATTTAAGAGAGAGATTTAAAAAGCTTATAAATACACTTTATGAGTTCTTAGAACATTTCTACTAATATTTTCTTCTTTTATTCATATTTATCAATTAATTAATTTATTTATAAATTAAAATATGTTGTATATTTATACTTATTAAGTATTATTATGATATAAATGTGAATGTTATTTTTATATAAAGGAAAGTAATAAGTAAAATATCTAAAAGAAATATCCTTTCCACTGGTTAAAAAAGGAATAAACCTTGATTTTTACAAAGTTTACTCTAGTTACAATTTAAATTCAGGCAAAGGAGGGTATCATGGAAAATGCAAACATCGGTTGGATTGCTGCTATTATTATCGGCGGAATTGCAGGTTGGGCAGCACAGTATATTATGAAAAGCCAAACAGGAATATTGTTAAATATTATCTTAGGGATTATTGGCGCTGCGCTAGCAAGCTTTCTTTTTAGTCTTTTAGGTGTAAGTTTTGCTGGTTGGCTTGGCTATCTTATTTCAGGTTTTATAGGAGCCTGTATTCTTATATGGATAGGACAAAAAATTCGATCATAGAGTATTTATTTTTTATACCTTTTGGGATTCAATACAAAACTAGGAAACAACGAGCAGAGTTTAAAATATTCCCCTGTAACTTGTTGTTACCAATTTTGATATGATGGTGAGATGCTTAAGCTGTGATTTTAGGCATACACCATCACCGTATTATAAAACCAAATGCAGTAAAGAACTTTATAACGCACCATTTCATACCTATATAAACTTACGCATATCAGAGGAGAGATATGTTGCGTTATTTTAACAAAATACGAACTGATTTTTGTACCACATGCGCAAATCCAGCATATCTCACTGTAATAACAATTCATAAGGTTACAAAAATCACTAACGATGATTAAAGATTTTACCGTATAATGCTTAACACCTATACACTCTATCAACAATACCCTTTTTACCGAAAAACTCGAAGCGCTTTTTTACATTCTTAAGAAATAAAGAGAGACGGCAAGAATAAAATGATAAATATTTTTTTCTAATCTATGAAAGAAAATAGTATCTAAAATAAATATAAAAATTAAATTATAATGTGTTTTTTTAAATTATTTTTAATAATAAAAATATATAAGTAAAAATTAATAATATTAATGCAAATTTATTATAAAATTAATACACATTATGTGATGTAATATTTCAAAATTTTAATAATATAATATATTTTAGAGTTTGCAAAAATATATGCATTAATATAAACTTCTTTATTATAAAGAATACGATCTCCTTTACATCTCAATTCAAAAGATTTGAATATCTCTTCACTTTCTAAAGTATAAAATAAAGTTTTGTTCCTCTTAAAATTTCCTCTTTATATCATCTTGCATAGATGAATTTTTAGCTCTTCTTTATATGCGTTACAAACGAATTTTAAAGCACGAAACATTTTTCCCATTGCTCTCATGCGATAAAGAAATTTCCGTAATGCATTGTGAAAGCGCTTTGAACAAAACATAATACTTTATTTTGCTTTTTTAAATGAAAAAATCCTATAATATATACTTCCTGCATATCTTCTTTTAAAGACCTTTGCTTTCGATTTTCCCTTTGATATCTTCCTGTTAAAATCTTGCTGCTTTTATACTCCTTGTATTACAATAGAGCTATCTATTTAACCCAACATAACATATGGAATAAGACTTTAGCTGTGGAGTAAAGCGATGTCTGATCTTGAAGATTCCATCTTACCACCTCTAAAGTGGTTTTCTGATCAAAATCCTCCAATACCAGAAAATGTTCGCGATTGGCTCATGGAATCGGGCTCAATGACGCTTCGATTAAAGAAATATTGTACCTGCCTCCAAGTTCAACCACAACGCGAATGTTTTATTACGCGAGATAAATTAACAGAAGAAGCAGAGCATCTCCCCGAAAATGCGCGTTATTGGCTACGCGAAGTCATATTAATGGGAGATAATAAACCTTGGCTCCTTGGACGCACTGTAATTCCACAAGAAACCCTCCTACACAATCAAGCCTTGATGCATTTGGGAACTGTACCTTTAGGACATTATTTATTTAACAATGACAAATTAACCCGCGATTACATTCATATTGGTCAACAAGGTGCGCTATGGGCACGCCGTTCCCGTTTGCGGTTAACGGGTAAGCCATTGTTGCTAACTGAACTATTTTTAACAGATTCACCACTGTATCCCCACAAATAGAGGTTACTCATTTTATTCTGCATAACTTATAGATTTCATATAGCTTATAAGGGATTTAATCAAAGAAAAGAATTTCAAAATCATCTCAAGAACACATTACAAACAAAGACTTCTTTTCAAAAGATCTTTTTATTTCATAAACTCAGCTTAAAAATGTCTCCCCTAGAAAAAACGTTTTCAAGTTCTGATTTTCTTATCATTAAAATCAGCACTTGAATTAAAAAGATACACACCATATTGGTAAAACCATCTACGTTTAAATTTTTTGCTGAATAATCACTACTCTAAAATACGGTAACTCTTTATCAAACAAATGCTTTGAAACAGCAAAAAAAACAATAATACACTCCCCAAAATTGGAAATCTGTATCAATTAGCTTAATCATTCTGTTTTAAAATTTTTAACAGTGCTGACAATAGATCTTTTTAAAAAAGTAAAAACTCTATAATCTTTTTGTTTTTTAATGGTCTAACAGCTTTGAAGAACAGAAAATATAATACATAAAAGATATTTCATTGCTCTATAAGAGCCGAAAAAGTTTAGTTGATATCAAAAAGTTATTTTTTTGATAATAGTATGTATGTACAAGATAAATGACATTTATCAACATCCTACTGACTTACAAAAGCGACGCACAATAAAAAATATTTTCCAATCCCCTTGAATTAACAAGATCTATTGCAATTTCTTACGAAGACTATTGCACACTTTAGAAAAATTCATTTGCCCCGCATACCGTTCCTTAAGCCATGCCATCACCTTACCGATATCGCGTAATTTTTCTGCCTTTGTTTGTGCCAAAGCTTCACAAAGAACCTGTTCTACTTCCATCTCCTTAAGTTGATAGGGAAGAAATTCACGAATAACTTCTATTTCTGCTTGTCCTCTCTCTGCCAATTCCAAGCAACCAGACTCTTTATAGGCTCGCATCAATTCTTCACGCTGTTGAAGCATTTTAGTGAAAACAGACTGTATCTGCTGATCATCCACTTCTAGCTTCCCTTCACCATAATAAAGAATATCACGATCCCTAACTGCAGCATTCATTAAACGAAGTGTAGCAAGACGCGCACTATCTTGCGCTTTCAAAGCAGCCCTAAGAGCCCCATCAATCTGGTTACGCAACATAAATTTATCCAATTTTTGTTCAAGAAGAAGATGCCTTTTAACCAATCTTTATCCATCTTGCAATGGAGAATAAAAAATAATTAAGGACTCGATCTTCGAAAAGCTAAAACAAGACTTTACCTCTTCATGGAATGTACTTATACTGCCTACTTCAAGCGAAACGTTACCAGAATAATATACACAGCATCTGTTAAAGGTATGATTTTTGTGTAAAGTTGATCATTATACCTTTCAGAGAATAAGCCATCATACCTTTAGAATAAATTGTGGATACATACTATGATACAAGCGACTTCACCCAGCCACCCTTGGAGTATCAAAAAACCGACAGCCCTCTTAGTCTTAGCAGATGGAACCGTTATTGAAGGCAAAGGAGCAGGTGCTACAGGTATAGCTGAAGCTGAAGTGTGTTTTAACACCGCCATCACAGGCTATGAAGAAATCCTCACAGACCCGTCATACACACAACAAATCGTTAATTTTACTTTTCCTCATATAGGAAATGTAGGGGCAAATAGCGAAGATATTGAAGATCTCTCTCCTCTCAATTGTCATGGTGCTGTTGGCGCTATTTTCAAGGCAGACATTACACATCCCTCAAATTATCGATCCAATGAAAATCTTAATCAATGGCTTAAAACGCGTAAAATTATTGCACTTTGTGGTATTGATACACGTGCACTCACAATTCTTATTCGTGAAAAAGGTGCACAAAATGCTGTCATTGCACATGATGCTAATGGAAATTTTGATATTCCTTCTTTAAAGAAACGTGCGCAAAAATGGCAAGGTCTTGTCAATCTTGACCTTACGAAAGATGTGACATCTCAATCATCAATGCAATGGGATGAAAAACCATGGAGTTGGAATAAAGGATACGGTACAAACAATGTGCACAATCTTCATATCATTGCAATTGACTACGGTATTAAACGTAATATTCTTCGCCTTATGGCAACACAAAAAGCCCGCATTACTGTTGTGCCTGCTCACACAACTGCAAAAGAAATTCTGGCAATGAACCCTGATGGCGTTTTTCTTTCTAATGGACCAGGAGACCCCGCAGCTACGGCTCAATATGCCATTCCAACAATCAAAACATTAATTGATCATAATTTACCAATTTTTGGAATATGTCTTGGTCATCAACTTCTCGCTCTTACGGTTGGTGCAAAGACCGTGAAAATGCACCAAGGACATCATGGTGCCAACCACCCAGTTAAAGACCTTAACACTGGAAAAGTTGAGATTGTATCGATGAATCACGGTTTTGCCGTAGATTCTTCCTCTTTACCACAACATGTTCAAGAAACACATATTTCTCTCTTTGATGGCTCAAACTGTGGTATTCGAATCATTGGAAAACCTGTTTTTTCTGTTCAATATCACCCTGAAGCTTCTCCGGGACCACAAGATAGCCACTACCTCTTTCAGCATTTTAGTGATCTCATTATGAATTATAAAAAAATATCTTAAAATAAAAAGCCTCACCTTTTAGCTTCTCTCCTTTAAATTATATCATCTTCCTACGCACAATTATATTATTTTTATACCTACAACTTATTGAATAAATATTCTTATTGATCATTCTGAAACTAAAAAGAGCGCTCTGAATAGCTTAAATTTTTCTCATTCCTCTCCTCTTAAGGTCGTATCCATCAAAATCATTGGCTTCTCCCCCCAAGCAAGATAAGTGGGTCGATAAAAACCATTTTTAAAAAGAGTAAAGTGCCTAATATTCAAATAAGCATTTGATTCACAATATAATTTTAAGCATTCTATTGTGCATGAGAAACATAATCCCTCCTAAAGAATAAAAAAATTAAAGTGTAAGACAGTGCAACAAATCTCTACTTTTTAAAAGATATTGCCGTAGATGGTTTTGAAAACTGTAAAGTCGAATAAAAAAGTAATCGCAAAACAGAAAACATCTTTTCAATTTTACAACTTTATATTCTTCCAAAATGAGGTTTTCTTTCGATTCCAGAAATGATGCCAACAAATATAAGCAATATTTTACTTCCAATTTGCCATATAAAATTTGGAATTGTTCATACAATACTGATACATCTAACTCAGATACGTTTTAATCTTTTTTTTCAATATGCTGCTACATTAGCACTGGATATTAATTTGCAAGCAATAGAAAAAATACAGTCTCCCCTATACAAACAATATCACAAAATAAAAAAATTATTTTCACTAAATGAGAAGGATATATCGATATTCTATACAACACTTTGTGAAACAAATATCACAAAAAACTTTCTGCCTATAAAATGATACATTTTGTTTATCTTGTGCATTCTCTAGCAAAATAGTACGTACCAGCCCCTCTCAACAAATTAACGTACCCGCAAGACAAAAATAACTGTCGCAACAACAAGAAGAAAAAAGCCTCCAACAAAAGGAGCTCCAGAAAAATAAAACAGTGCATTTTTATCTGTAAAACATTCAAAAAGAAACACATAAAAAACAGAACCAAATGTTAAACTCAACGAAATAACAGATGTCATCGCTCCTTGCAGTTCTCCTTGTACATTTGTCGGTACCTGCGCTGAAGCAATAGCACGTATAGGTGCATGAACAAGATACTCAAGCATAGTACACACACAAACCATATAAACCATCCACCCCTGCGTCGCAAATGTATAACCCAGCATAGCAACAGAGGCAAACAAAAGCCCTACTATAACAATATGCCAATCACTCCATCGTTTAGAAAAATAAGGCAAAATGAGAGCGACTACAATAAATTGGCCTATCCCAAAAACACTATAGGAGAGTCCAATAGAAAAAGAACTCCAATCATAGCGTTCTTTTGCAATGAAAGCCCAAATGCTTAACCATACAGATTCCGCAAACCAATAAAGAAAAAAGACCAATAACACCCAAAGAACCATCGGGTATTGTTTCAGATGCCAAAAAGCACCTAAGGGATTTGCCCGCTTAATATCAAAAAAGCGCCTATTCCATAAAGAAAGGGTTTCTGGAAGCATAACCCAAGAAAAAATAAAATTAATGAGTGAAACACCAACAGCAAAATAAAACGGAATACGCGGACCAAACTGACCTAAAAAACCACCAATAAACGATCCTAAAATAACCCCCAATGCGGATGCAATGCCTAACAGACCAAAATTGCGTGTACGGGTTTTATCATCAGATATATCCGCAAGATAAGCTGTACAAGTTGCAAAACTAGCGCCACTTATCCCTGACAAAAGACGCCCGATAAATAACATAGAATAGCTCCATGCTATAGCACATATGAGATTATCAAGAGCAAAGCAAATAATAGAGAGAAGCAAAATAGGACGACGACCATAACGATCAGAGAGATTGCCAATAACAGGAGCAAACAAAAACTGCATCACTGAATAAGCTGCAAGTAATTTTCCTCTTTCTACAAAAGATGTACTGACCTCTTTTCCAGTTAATTGAGAAAAATATTCAGGCAAAACAGGACAAATGATCGCAATACAAAGAATATCTAACAATAAAGTGATGAACACTAAAATGAGCCCACGCTGAACAAATTTCGGATTGAGCATTTGGTCTTGCATAACATACACACTATTTTACGCATACAATGACTCCCCCGCTCTCTTTTAACTCCCTTTTCCTTTTAAAAGTATTCTATGCTGTATAATTTTCATATATGAAATAATAAAAAATTAAAAATTACAAAAAGAGTCAAGATAAAAATATAAAATTATTTTTTACTTGATATATCATTATCAAAATATAAAAAATATATTTTATATTAATTTAAAAAAATACTTATGAGAATAAATCATTAAACAATTACTCGTAAGACATATAATGTCAAAATAATTTTATAATACATTATTACAACTTATCATACTGCTAATTTTTAAAACATCAACTCTATTAGATAAATCAATGCCATATAATAATTTAAATATTTAATAATCATCGTAAAATATATTAATACTGTAAAAACTGATTATATTTATTGAATCAATCAATATTATATGTTATTAATACATTAAAATCTAATAAGCATGAGAAAACAGTTCTTTTAGTACGTGTTGTCCGTGAATTGTTAAATTTAAAAATGGTGTGTAAAATGCAAAAAATATCCCTATTAATTCTCACTTTAATGCTAGTGATAGGACGTGATGTCCAAAATTCTTATTCACAAGAGGGGGGGATAGAAAATAAAATAGAAACACAACAAACAACCAGCGTAGAGCTAGATCCCTATACTTTAAATAAATTAAATGCTCTTCTCAAAAAGCGTTCAGAAATAAATGATCACGAAAAAGGAGCCGTGATTGACTTTCTTTCTGAAGCTTTTTTAGGAACACCTTACAAAGCTAATATGTTACATGGCTCAGAAAATACACCAGAAAAACTGATTATTGATTTTAGAAGCTTAGATAACTTCACTTGTATGGATTATGTTGAAGCATTGCGCAAATCAACATCCCAAACAGAATTCATAAATAACGTCATAAAAACGCGTTATATTAACGGTAATGTTGATTTTTTAAATCGGAAACATTTTTTTACGGATTGGGCTTATAGAGAATATAAACTCGCCACTGATATTACCGCTGAAATAAGTCCCCATGCGGTAAAAATAGAAAAATATCTCAACAAAAAAGCTGATGGTGAAAGCTATCTTCCTGGACTTCCAGTTGTGAAACGCACAATAACGTATATTCCAAGTAACTTTATTAATGAAGAGGTTATAAGCCGTTTAAAATCAGGGGATTTCATTGGTATTTATGCAAAACTTGCTGGATTGGATGTAACACATGTGAGTTTCTTTATCATGACAGATAAAGGGCCGATGTTACGACATGCTCCTTCACACAAAGAAAATGAAAAAGTCGTCGATACCCCTTTTATGGATTATGTTGCAAAAACACCAGGAATCGTCGTTTTAAGAGCCCTTGAATAACATCATAGCGATATGAAATAGCTTTTCTATTCTTAATAGATATACTGAAGCTATTCAGATAAACGTCTAACTTTGTATAATCTACACGGATAAAATCATATTTGAAGAATGGCGGTTATAATTACCTTTACTGACTGAAGGCTGAAGGCAAACAAAACTCTGTTATTTCTTGTATCATACTTTCTTTTCATATGCTCGAGCTAAGAATTATCTATAGACCACCGCCATTCTAATCTTTATGAATATAAAAATATTTTTTTTGCAAGCATAAGTAAAATAAGGTATGTTATGATTATTGTCTCACAAAGTATTTTATATAAAATTTATAATTAAGCTCTATTTCCTCTCGCCCTCAAAAACAAGAGATCTATTCTTGACAGCCACGTAAACAATACATCTTCTTAAGCCAATTTCAGCGGATAACCATTTCATGTAATTCAATTAAACGCCACCAGCAAGCCTTACTGCTCGGCATTGACCGCGCACTCAAAAAATACTTAAGAGATCAAATTTTATAGGTCTTATCTCACCACACCCTAAATGACAGTGTACGAAATAAATCTTGCCTTAAGAGACTCTGTTTAATCTTCCCCTTTATTGATGCAAAAATACAATCAACAAAAGAGCATCATCGTATTTTCAAGAGATATGAGTTGCCACACCGTAAAAAATTAATGTTCGTAACATGACAACCCATTTGAAAAAATCTTTTTATATAAAAGGGATCACCGTTGTACCAGGAGGCAATTTTGCCTCATCTTCAGGCTCGACATGAATAGAAATACGCACATTATCAAATTCTTTTTGAAGAACAGCTTCGATTTTATCACAAATTTTATGTGCTTCTCCTACCTGCATTATAGCAGGCACAACCAAATGAAACTCTATAAAAGTAACCCTCCCAGCAACACGCGTCCGCAAATCATGGACCTCAAGCGCACCCGATGCATTTGCAGAAATCAGCTCACGAATCCGCATGCTTTCATTCAATTCAACGCCAACATCCATTAATCCCTGAACAGCATTTCTAATCACCTTCCAGCCCTGTAAGAGAATATTAACGGCAACGATTATCGCTAAAATTGGATCTAAAGCTCCCCATCCTCCGACAAAACCGGCAATCAAACCAATTAAAATTGCAAGCGACGTAAAAACATCAGTTATAAAATGTACTCCATCAGCTTTAAGAGCCGGTGAGCGATGGAGTTTTCCCTGCCCAATAAGAACCATTCCCCACATACAGTTTATGACAGTTGCAATAAGATGAATAACAAGCCATATTCCAGGTTTCTGCAACAATTTAACGGTAGAAAGAGCTATCCATGCTTCTCTTAAAATAACAATTGCCGCAATAATAATGAGTACCCCTTCAAGAATTGCGGAAAAATATTCCGCTTTATGATGCCCAAAGGGATGATCATGATCTGCTGGCTTCATACTCACTTTAACAGCCCACCATGCTGCCAATGACGCAAGAATATTAACGATTGATTCCAATGCATCAGAATAAAGTGCAACCGAATCTGTGATGTGATATGCCCAATATTTCAAAGCAAAAACAATACACGCAATAAAAATAGAGTATAAAGTTAAGCTTTGTATATTGATTTTTACATCCATGAACCTCATCCTTTTCTTCACGAAATAGGGAATTAATATTTTCAACCATATCATTATACTTTTGGCATAACGACGATCTTTCCTCAATATTACAGAAGCTTCATCATACAATAAACGCCTCAGCTCACCATTATTATCGTAAAAACTGCTCAGTTACACGAACAGCACCAATAAATAAAGAAGAGAGAAAATAATAGAAAAAAGAGCTTTCCCAAGAGCAATCAAACACATAACCTTCATTATTAATCGTTTTCTGAATAACTTAAAGCCATCTCACTTCTCATAAACGAAAAACTTGTTTTTGCTCAAATCTATCATGATCATGCATTATTTTTCAGTCTTATGATGTGCATTATAACCCATCTATAAGCCATCTTTGCACCTTAGAAAAAATATCTTAGCACTCTACGGTAACTTTACAGGTCAACAGGATTTTAAAATATGATTTACTGAAAAATTTAGATATAAAAAGAAGAACAATGATTACCCTCAAAAAAAAAGAATCTGGGCATTGGGGACCCAGATTCTTTTCCCTTAAAAACTAAGGGCATACAGAACTTGGGAAATAGCGGGGACCCAAGACACTGCACCCGATACGAGAAAAAATATATGATTCCGTATCAGTATTTTTACATTATACCTATGGTTGCATATTGTCAATACAAATTCTACCATAAGTTTTAAAAAATATTTTTTTATCTCTTCTTTTTAAATAAAACAAATTCTAACATCTGGAAATCATAAGAAAAAAGCACTAAAAATCTCGCATGCATTTGAATATCATAACAATCAATGAAACAGATGATCCACGCCTAAAAGCCTATCATAATATCCGTGAAAAAGATCTTGTTGGACGGCAACATCAATTTATTGCTGAAGGCAAAGTAACATTGTCCGCATTACTACATTCGAAAGAGTTTTCTGCCATCTCACTGCTCATCGTAGCAAACCGTCTCTCTGGACTTCTACCGCTTTTAGAAAAAACACAGCCCCTATGTCCCATTTATTGCGTTCCACAAAAAGTTATGGATAATATCACCGGCTTCCATGTTCATCGTGGTGTTCTGGGTATTGGTAAACGCAAAATACTGCCATCCTTACAAAGTTTTTTACAATATCTTCCAGAAAAAGCTTTGATTCTTGTTTTATGTGGTATCTCAAATCACGATAATATGGGATCAATTTTTCGTAATGCAGCAGCCTTTGCCAGTAATGGCATTATTGTCGACAAAACCTCATGCGATCCACTTTATCGCAAATCAATAAGAGTTTCTGCCGGCGCTGCTTTAAAAGTACCCTATACGTAAAACGCTGATATAGATGACATTATAGCTGCTCTAAACGATGAAAACTTTCATCTTTATGCACTCTCCCCTTCTGCCTCACACACTCTCAAACAAGCCAACAAAAGCAAAAGAATAGCACTTATTTTTGGAACAGAAGGCGATGGCTTACCACTCCACATACTAAAACAATCAAACACCTTACGTATTCCCATGACTGACGGTTTTGACAGCCTTAATGTTGCCACAGCCTCAGGTATTGCACTTGCTCATTTTACCAACTTTGACCACTAAAGATGATAACACTTCAAGTTATAGAACATACCTAATGTTGTATGTTATCTACCAGTCTCCAATAATATTGCCGTTCCCTAGCCTTTGAAAGCATTGATAAAAAACATTTTTACATTTTTTTCATCACTTTCCACACCCTAACCCCGCTTATGACGTGCAGAAGATATAATTTTGATGGATTCAATCATAAAACAAACTTTCAATGAGAAAATCTTCCGGAAGTCTCTCATTCAAGTTTAAGATTAAAAAATATCATTATAAATCAATCTACTATGCTTTATAAAGCTGTTGTTTTTAGTTCTGAGGAAACAGGATCTTTTGTTTCGAGATTGCATAAAACGCGCTTCAACATCATTTCAGTATCAGCTGCACGTTCTGAATGTGTTACAAATCCTCCCCCAAGAATACGCGCCTCATGACCATTTCCATCATAAAGAACGCAAGCTTGCCCTGGTGCCACACCATTTTCACATTCCAATAAATCAACAGAAAAAATACCTTCTTTATAATGTAAGCGCGCAAGGTGAGGAGGACGCGTTGAACGCACCTTTACAGCCACCTCAATACCTTGAGAAGGGAAATTATCTAACGACTCATCACCAAGCCAATTCACATCACGTAAAAAAAGCTTATGCGTTTCTAACATTTCACGCGGTCCAACAATAACACGTGCATTTTCCACATCGAGATAAACTACATAAAGCGCTTCACCCGTTGACACCCCAATACCACGACGTTGACCAACCGTATAATTAACAATTCCCGAATGTTTACCTAAAATCTTTCCATCAATATGGACAATAACGCCAGGATTAGCTGCTTCTGGACGCAGTTTTGCGATAACATCTGAATATTTTCCTTGTGGAACAAAACAAATATCCTGACTATCATGCTTATTGGCAACCACAAAGCCCATTTCTGCTGCCATTTCACGAACGCGGGCTTTTGGAAGGTCACCAAGTGGAAAACGCAAATAATCAATCTGTTCTTGTGTCGTTGCAAAGAGAAAATAACTCTGATCACGATCATTATCGAGAGGACGAAAGAGTGCTCGATGCGCTCCGTTGGAACGCGAACGAATATAATGTCCCGTAGCCAAAGCATCCGCCCCCAATTCGCGTGCGGTTGCTAATAAATCAGCAAACTTAACCGTTTGATTACATGCAATACATGGTACTGGGGTCTCTCCATGAGCATAACTTTCTGCAAAAGGATCAATAACAGCTTCGCGAAAGCGCTTTTCATAATCAAGAACATAATGCGGTATTCCTAATGTTTCTGCAACGCGGCGTGCATCCTCAATATCTTGTCCTGCACAACACGCCCCCACCCGATGCGTTGCTTCCCCATGATCATAAAGCTGCAACGTAATGCCAATAACATTATACCCTTCCTTTTTCAAAAGACCTGCAACAACCGATGAATCAACCCCCCCCGACATTGCAACAACAATGCGAGAATCCTCAGGTTGTCCTGGTAAATCAAGACTGTTTAAAAACATGTATTCATTCTCTATTTAATGCTCTGTTTAATGGCTAGCCATATGTTGACATTCTGATGCACGCTCTTTAGCACTTTTACGCGATTGATTGTCTTTATATTATTTTTTTATCCTTTCCACAACCATAGGCATTACTTTCTTAAAAGCTGCTGCAAACAAAAAAAGAATGATGGAAATAAGGCATAATGGTAATCGTTTAGGAGAAAACCTTTTTTCTCTTTTGAAAAATCCGGTAAAATATTGCAAGAATCTCTTCTACACACTTCAACTTGAGCTTCTTTTTACATACCCAATCACTTTATTAATTTTTTCTTTCAGCGCTTTTAGCTCTTTTTTAAATTTCATGCTCTATAAACGAATCAAGTCCTTGACTAAAGGTAGAGGATACGAATGAGCAACTTGATAAAAACACAAATGAAATATGTTATTGGGCCAGATGGAAGTCCGCTTACAATTGCCGACCTACCGCCGCAAACAACACGGCGCTGGGTGATTCGTCGCAAAGCTGAAGTTGTTGCGGCTGTCAGAGGTGGATTGTTAAGTCTTGACGAAGCGTGCCACCGTTATACTTTGACTGTAGAAGAATTTCTTTCATGGCAAAGTTTAATCGATGAACACGGTTTAGCGGGATTACGAACGACCAAGATTCAACACTACAGGCATTAAGTTGCCATTGATTAATAACATAAAGCAATCTATAAAACAGCCAAACTTGATAAAAGTTTGGCTGTTTTATACTATATCCAAAAGATAAACCTGAAAGAATGGATTTTTCAATAATTGCTTTTATCATCCAGCCATTAAATTAGCCAACCATTGAATTAGATTGAATCAAAATATCCTTATCATCCGCAGCAATCTTCTTTTCTCGTGCTTCCAAAAGCTGTGCACGTTGCAGCTCTGTATTAGCTTCATGGAGAGCAATTTCAGCATTTGTTTTTTGAAGTTCTAAATCACGAATTGAATTGATCAGATTATCACGTCTTTGCCGCGCTGCACGCGCAAAAGCAGAATAAGCAAAATGGTGAACATCATTGTTTCCAGATTTACGTTCTTCATGAGTAATCTGTGCTTCCAACTCTAACACCATTCGTTCAAATTCTGCGATCATCATCTCAAGCTGTGCAATTTCACGGCGCTTTCCACGCACTTGAAACATCCTCAATCGCACCATATTTTCTCGTGGCTTCATACTCACTACTCCTTGATTGCGCCAACTCAAAACTCGCATTCACACCCAATAAATATCTCTTAGTTATATATCTATCCGACAAAAACAGTCTATTAACTTGAAATTATAATAATTTTTGCCTTGCATTAAAGCATCTGAAAATACAATCTGCTTTAAAGAGCAATAACTATTTCTTTAACTTTTCCCCCATTATAAACTGAAGAGGTTTAAAGCTCAGTAAATAAACACTGAAATTGTAAAAAAGTAATTTATAAAGCTCTTTTACAAATTTTTTTAAGTTAAAGTTTATAGAAAAAGCCCTCCTTTTTTATTATGTTAAAAAATATAGGATTTTTCTAAAATAATTTTGTAGCCTCTTTCAAAAATAAAAATATTTTGTTAACCACTATCATGGATAGTGGGGAATTTAGTAGTGATTGTTACGCGTACTACTGAAATGTTCATAAACGCTTTGTTATAAGTGTTTGATTTAATGAATTGTTTTTATAACAGTGGTTTTGCTAACTGATATAAAATAGAAATGCTCCTTATGATTCGTGAAGGAGCAAAGTGAGGGATCTAAAATGCGCGTATTATTAATTGAAGATGATAGAGCAGTTACTCAAAGCATTGAGTTGATGTTAAAGTCGGCTAACTTTAATGTTTATATCACTGATCTGGGTGAAGAAGGTATCGATTTAGGAAAACTCTATGATTATGATATCATTTTGCTTGATCTGAATTTGCCTGACATGTCAGGGTATGATGTCTTGCGGACTCTAAGGTTGGCAAAAATAAAAACTCCTGTCCTAATCCTTTCTGGTATGAATGCCATTGAAGACAAGGTTCGTGGTTTTGGCTTTGGAGCAGACGACTATATGACGAAGCCTTTTCATAAGGATGAGCTCATTGCACGTATCCATGCAGTTGTTCGTCGTTCAAAAGGACATGCACAATCGGTTATTGTTACCGGAGATCTCACCGTTAACCTTGACACAAAAACTGTCGAAGTTGCAGGGCGCCCTGTTCACTTAACCGGTAAAGAATACCAAATGTTAGAGCTTCTCTCTTTACGCAAAGGTACCACCCTTACCAAGGAAATGTTTCTCAATCATCTCTATGGTGGAATGGATGAACCAGAACTAAAGATTATCGATGTTTTTATTTGTAAATTGCGGAAAAAATTGGAAGCAGTCTCTTCCAGTGTAAATTACATTGATACAGTTTGGGGACGTGGTTATGTATTACGTGATCCAGTTGAAGAGAACGTACGAAAAACCGCTTAAGCAGTGAACATGCACATTGTAAAATCTCGGAGTGTAGCGGGCCGAGATTTTTTCCCGAGATCTTTTCTCTGTTAAAAGTAGAGAACTCGCACACTAAAAATCTCATATAGAAAGCGCTTAAAGCTTAAGAAGTAACCACACCCAATTTACACATATAACCTTATCGCTCATAAGTTCAATCGAAGCCACTTTTCCCAACACAGCTTAAGCGCTTCTCTCTTATTCAAAGCTTTTTTACACTTTCTAAAACAATACAACCATCACTTTCATCAATATTTATTTTCATCTCTGTCATCTGAGCAAGTAACATTGTGTAATAAAATTGGATGACATGTGCATCAATAAGCTCTTCTTGAACTTCTCCACGAAATAACGCAAGAAAATGAGGGGGTATACGGAGAGTTCTACCGAAAACCTCAAATCGAAAAGAACGTTTATTTTCTTCTTGCAAAATCATAACAACAATTTCACCACCACGAGAAACTGTTGCGTTTGCAATCAATAATAAATTAAGCAAAAGTTTAACTTCATCTTTTTCTAACAATAAAGAAGAAGCTTGCCATTTTAAAGTTGCTTTTTCTTCTTTCATATATTGTTGAGCAACCTGCTCTGCAGTCCGTGTATCTATTTGTCCTCCACTTGCACCAGCAAAACCAAAAGCCAATCGCGCAAATTGTAGACGTGCAGCAGCACTCGCAACGGATAAACGCACCAATTGTAAAGCATCTTCTTCAGCTCCTCCTTCATCATAAAGCTCCATTGCATTTTGAATAGCCCCCACAGGTGAAATCAAATCATGGCAAATACGACTACAAAGCAAAGCAGCAAGATCCATAGGCTTCAAAGAAATATCTAACGTCATAATGATTGAAAACTCCTAGATTCAAAAAAACAAACTTTATTTTAAAGAAAAACTCTTAACATCTGATGCATAATAGGAAACATTAACAATCATGCTAAAAAATTCAGAAATAAATTCAAGAATTTAAATAACCTTATATCTTATTTTTTATTTGAATAGAATGAAAATTCTAATATTATCTTTTTGTTTATCACTAATAAAAGGAGAAAACTCCATGGCTCTCTCTCTGCTCAAATACTGGTACAAAAATATTATATCTTTAATCTTCCTTTTATTCATCACCATAAACACTACACAAGCTCGACTAAAACCAATAGAGCAAAACGAACCTCATTATTCACTCCAAGAAATTATTGATTCTGGTCATATTTTTTTTGGAAAAACAGCCAGTGGTCTGGCTGTTGCAATTCAAAATATTTTTTCAAAATACGGTTATCCCAATGCCTATATTTTAGGAGAAGAAGCTTCTGGTGCCTTTTTTGCTGGATTAACCTATGGCGAAGGAATGGTTTTTACCAAAAGCTATGGTCAACATAAAGTTTTTTGGCAAGGTCCCTCAGTAGGATGGGATTTTGGCGGCCAAGGCTCCCGTTTAATGATCTTAGTTTACAATCTTAATGGCATAAATAATTTATGGAGACGCTATGGTGGTATTTCAGGTTCGGCCTATTTAATTGCAGGTGTTGGTTTTCATGTCCTAAAATACCACAATACCTTGTTAATCCCAATACGTACAGGAGTCGGCGCACGCCTTGGTATCAATATAGGATATTTAAAATTAACACATAGACCGACATGGAATCCGTTTTAAACGGTTTCTTATTTGAAAAGGGGTATTATGCTTATTCAATCATTTCTTTTTTTTATACTTGGAGTTGCTTTCACTTCCTGGTTACTGGTGCTTTTATCTCCTTTTATTTGGCGTAAAGCCGTTCATTTTGCGTATAAAGATGTTTGTGCGAAAATGCCATTATCACTCGCGGAAATAGAAGCAAATCACGATTTTCTTCGTGCACAACATGCTGTAGAATTAGCAAACAACCAACAAAAGTACGAATTTTTGCAAAAAAAATATGTCCAACAAAAAATACAACTGAGCCAAGTAACAGAACAATTTTATCGGCTATGCCTCCCCACAAAAGATACTCTCACCAAAGAAGCGATAGCAATCAAACAAAATATCGCCACACTACACACTTCCAAAGGAAAGACAAATGATGCGTGAAAAAGTCGCACACTATCAGCAACGCTTACAAAAAATCCAAACTCATGAGCTGGACACGACCGCTAACCACCAATTGCTAGAAGAACTCCGAGAAGAAACAAAAGAACTTGCAGCAACATTGGCAGCTCAAATAGCGCTACAAGAGGGGAATACATCACCCATCAACACATTGATTCAAAAATCCAAAAGCAAAAATGACCTAGCATCACGTATTCGCCAAAAAATAACTTTTCTCTCCAAAAGCCCTGTTAAATAAGTTATCTTTTAAAACACCTTAAATGAAGAGTAAAATCAACAAAGGTTCATTGTAACTTTCATAACCCAAATCCTTTTTACTAAACGTGACTTTTTTGCTAAGCTAAAGGACAAAGTTTCTTAGCCCATAACGTTCTGTTAAAAAATATCTTCTTGTCTAGAAGCTTCACTTTCTAATCATATCACCGCTCTAAAGGACAACATTTCATAGGTCCTAGAAAGGAAATAATACCAAAATATTGGCCACACACTCTAACAAAAAATACCTTCTAAGATGGATCACCAATAGAGCTTTGACCATAATTTTAAGGATAAAAACACGCTCTCAAGAGTGATAAAAATCTCTTATTTTTTTGATAATCATATCCTGATCCGTTTGTGTCAAGTAAGGATGCATTGGTAAACTTAAAACACACTCTCCTAAAGACTCTGAAACAGAAAGGGAATCTTTTACATAAGGGAAGTGTTTATAAGCTGGCTGTTGATGTAAAGGAGTTTTATAATAAATCATTGTAGGGATAGAATTTTTTTGTAAAAAATCTTTTAATTTATCCCGTTCTTTTACCTTAATCGTATATTGTGCATAAGCAGAACGAATATTTTCTCCTATTTCTGGAACTGTAACAATATCTCTTAAGCCATTGGAATAGCGTTGAGCAATTTCCACACGCTTTTCCATTTCATCTTCAAAAATCGCAAACTTTTCTAGTAAAATTGCAGCCTGAATGCTATCTAGGCGCGAATTCATACCAATACGTACATTGTCATATTGCGTTTCACCTTTACCATGAAACAAAATAGAGCGTAAAAGTTCTGCAAAATGATCATCATTGGTCATCATAGCGCCTCCATCGCCATAACATCCTAATGGTTTTGCAGGATAAAAACTTGTAGCAGCCACATCACCAAAAGCACCACACATAGTATTACCGCTTCTCCCCCCCATAGATTGAGCAGCATCTTCAATTACAAAAAGATTTTCCTTTGCAGCCACTTGAGCAATTTGCACATAGTCAGCAGAAAGTCCAAATAAATCAACGGCAATAATAGCTTTTGGCTTTAGACGTCCCTCTTTTTTTACCATTTCGATAGCGTGAGAAAGTTTTTCAACATCAATATTGAATGTATCAGGTAAAACATCAACAAAAACAGGTTTAGCCCCCACCAAAGCAACCACTTCAGCCGTTGCTGAAAATGTAAAACTAGGACAAAAAACAGCATCGCCTGGACCAATATTTTTAGCCATAAGAGGCATCTTCAAAGCATCTGTTCCATTAGCACATGCAATCACATGTTTAACGCCAAGATATTCTGCCAATTTCTCTTCAAATTCTGTTACTTTTGGCCCCAAAATATACTTACCACTAGCGACTACATGCGCAATTGCAGAATTAATTTTATCTTCAATACGCGCACGCTGCGCCCCAAGGTCGATGAATTGCATATTAACTCCATTGATCATCACAAGAATGCAAAAGCGCTACCTATCTCTTTTATCTATTATAATTGACATCAGCAGCTGTTAAAATCCGTAAAACCGCAATAGCATCATCACCATTTGTACGAGGTGATTGACGCGTTTCAATACAATGAAGGAAATGCCGTAATTCGCAAGTAAGCGGCAAATCTTCACAAACATCAATGTAATTCAGCTCATCCATGCTAAAAGCCCACTCTTGATTTTCTTTCCAAACGGCAAAATGGTGCATTGCCAATTTACGACTCCACGGTTCCATATCATCAAAAACGAGTATAGCCTTTGTTCCAACAACAATTAAACGCCTCTCACGATAAGAACTCAAGCGTGAAGTAAAAAGATGACTACGCACACCATTTGGAAAAATCATATGAATATGAGAAAAATCAGAAATCTGATCAACGACAGCAGCCCCCTCACCGCGAATTTCGGAAGGTTCACATCCTGTCAACGCCAAAATCATTGAAAGATCATGAGGGGCAAGATCCCATAAAGCATCACTGTGTGTGTGAAATTTTCCAAAGCCTAATCTATGAGAATAAATATATCGCACATCTCCCACATCTCCGTTTTTCACCAATTCACACATTTTTTCAAAAGCTGGATGAAAACGCAAAATATGGCCCACCATAAAAACTCGCTCATAGGCCTCAGCCTCCTGAACTTGGCGTTTAGCATCAGAAACATTCAAGGCTATTGGTTTTTCCACCAAAACATCTTTACCATTTTTAACAGCACGGAGCACATTTTGCGTATGCAATTGTGGCGGCAACGCTAATACCAGCGCATCAATATCTCGATGAGTAAAAAGATCATCTGGTGTAACAACCTCTACACCATACAGTGTTGCAAAACTAGCAGCACGATCATTATCAATATCAGAAACTGCTGCTAAAGCCCCGAGAGAGTGGAGTGTCCGTATATGATTTTCACCCCAATGACCGCATCCTAAAACCGCTACACGTGGCACCATTTTCATGCCTTACCTTACTTTATCATATGAAAATTACACTTTTACATATCGAGGATAAAATAGAATGACAAGAGAAAAGCTTAAAAACGATGCTTGACATCTTACTATTCTACCCCTTATATCCGCAAAAGATGTAATTATTGACAATTATGATTGCTTATTTTGGCGGAGTAGCTCAGTAGGTTAGAGCAGAGGAATCATAATCCTTGTGTCGGGGGTTCAAATCCCTCCTCCGCTACCATTACTTTTTTATTGTGTGTGTAGCTTACTGTATGTAGCTTGCCAGCAGGTTTTGTATATTTTGCCACTAGGTTTTGTACCAATTTATTTTTTTTCAAAGAGTTTTTAAGGGGTTCTCAAAGGGTCTTCAAAGGCCTTTCAAAGATCATTTAAAGCCTCTTTTTCTTTTTTGCTCAAAATCGCAATTTGAGATGATCAATCATTGAGTTGGAATCGTATTATTTGAGAAGCAGCGTATATAAGATGTGTTCACCTCTTTTAGCATAAATTGACTGATGATTTTTCTGTATCCTAAGCACATTATTCAGGACATTATTAAAAAGGGAAGCGTTTAATTAAAAAGGGAAGCGTTTAAGGAATTCGGTCAACTTGACCAAATTGCTCTTCAGTATGCAATTGTGCAATGTTTGCACCATTGCTCCTTTAAGACATTGGGTAAACATTACCCTATTGCTGTACTCATGCAATTGGATCAACTTGATCCTATTGCTCTTTGAGCAATTGGTGCAAGTTGCACCTATTCCTTACCTCCACACCAAAATGCGAACTTTTGATTTTGGTCTCAATACTCTTCAACACCGATCAAAGGGTCAAGTTGTCCCTTTGATTTTCTGTCTCTCAGAGTTTTCCTTTTCTCCTGCCTCTTTTCCCTTGTTTGGTGCCTCGAGTGTGATTTCTGTTGTGTATCCGCTTTGTTTTTCATAGCGGTGGGTGACGGTTGCGGCTTTCCATGGCCCATTGATTTGCCCACGAAACCCTTGAAGGATGAGAGGTTGATCCGCCATGATTTCAGGGCGTCCCTCAAGGGTCAA
>NZ_JBHIRU010000005.1:0-124157 GCF_042197425.1 Bartonella sp. AA126HLJHH | reverse complement strand
GCAACAAAGGATAATGAAGCTGTTAACAAAGGTCAGCTTGATAAAGGTTTGAAGGATCTTTCTACCAGCCTTCAGTCTGATGAATCGGCTGTTGTTCACTATGATAAACAAGGTGATGATAATAGCAGCACTAATTATGCGAGTGTGACTTTGGGTAAAGGTAAGGGTTCTACACCTGTAGGTTTGCATAATGTTGCCGAAGGTCAGATTAGTGAGAATTCGCATGATGCGGTTAATGGCGGTCAGATTTCTAAGGTTTCTCAGGATATTGCGAAATACTTAGGTGGAGGTACAAGCTTTAAAGATGGTACTTTCACGGATCCAACCTATAAATTATCCAGTGTTGATGCAAAAGGCGAGGTAGTAGAAAAATCCTATGGTGATGTTGGTTTAGCCATTGAAGGTATTGATACGAATTTCAAGAATGTGAATAACAACCTAACGAATAAGTTTAATGAACTTACTGAAAACATCACGAATATTACTCAGGAAGTTCAAGGCGATGCGCTGTTGTGGGATAAGGACGCAGAGGCGTTTGTAGCGACGCATGGGGACAATAAAGAGAACAGCAAGCTTACATCACTTGCAGCTGGCTCTATAGTATCAGGCTCGAGTGATGCGATTACGGGTGGACAGATTTATGATCTGCAAAAACAGTTTGCTGGCTATTTTGGTGGTGGTGCTGGTTATAATGAGAAAGGCGAATGGCAAGATCCGGATTTCCAAATTCAGACTTTCAGCAATGATGGTACGAAAGGTGATAAGAAGAGCAGTAATAATGTTGCAGGTGCGTTTAATGACATTAATGACAGCATGAGCACTATCAACGCTCGTATTAAGGAAGTTTCAGAAGGAGTTGCACAAGATTCTTTATCATGGAGCAAGGCTGAAGGTGCTTTTGTCGCCTTGCATGGAGAAAAAGATGGTGAGAAGACACACAGCAAAATCACATCACTTGCAAATGGTGATATTACTGCTAGCTCAAGCGATGCTGTAACAGGAAATCAGCTATATGCTCTAGGTAACAGTGTTGCGCAGTCTTTAGGTGGTGATGCTAGTTATGCAGGTGGCGCTTGGACGGCTCCAAGTTTCAAAGTTAAGATCGTTAATGAGGATGGTACTAAAGTTGAAGAGAAGAAGTATGATACTGTATCGGAAGCATTTGCTGGTGTAGGAACATCTTTTGAGAATCTTCAAAAAGAGTTTACTCAAAACAACACGGAGGTTACTGAAAATATTAAGCAGAATGCGTTGTTGTGGAGTGATTCTGAAAAGGCGTTTGTAGCAACACATGGAGAGGGTGATGAGAAAGGCAACAGTAAAATTAAGTTTCTTTCCAATGGAGAGGTTTCTGCAAGCTCAAGTGAAGCGGTCAATGGTTCTCAGCTTTTTGATACGAATAAGACTGTTGCAACTTATTTAGGTGGTGGCGCTGAATATAAGGAAGGTCAATGGAGTGCTCCAAGCTTCAAAGTTAAGATCGTCAAAGAAGATGGCAGTGCCGTTGAAGAGCAGAGCTATGATGATGTTGCGTCTGCCTTTGCTGGTGTTGGTGATTCATTCATGAATATTCATAAAGAGCTTCAGAATGAGATTAATAAAGTTGTAGGAGATAGTCTTGTTAAGCAGGATGATGCTACGAAGGTAATCAAGATAGGTGGTGAAAAAGAGGGTAGTGCAATCACAATTGCAAACATGAATGGTGATACACGTAGTCTCTCTGGCGTGAAAGCTGGAACACTTTCTGAAGGCTCGACGGAAGCCGTGAATGGTTCACAGCTTTATTCCTTGCATCAGACGCTAGCGATGTATTTAGGAGGAGGAGCTAGCTATGAAGGTGGCGAATGGAGGGCTCCGGAATTCAAGGTTGCGCAATTCAATTCTGATGGTAGTTCGTCAGAAAAGAAGATCTATCATGATGTAGCAGGAGCTTTTGATGGTGTCAGTGATGGTATGACGAGTATCAACGAGCGTATTCATGATGTTGAGAAGAATGTGGCGAGCAATGGTTTGAATTGGAATGAAGAAGAAGGCGCGTATGATGCGAAGCATGATGGTAAGTCGAGTAAGATTACGAATGTATTGGATGGTAAGATAGAAGAAGGCTCGCAAGAAGTTGTTAATGGTGGTCAGCTTTGGAGCACGAATGAGAGGGTAAAAGAGGTTGAAGACAAAGTAGATACGATAGATCAACATGTGAAAGATATTGAAGTAGCCGTAACAGATGGCGTTGTTAACTATGATAAAGATAGTGATGGGAAAAAGACCAATAGCATTACGTTAGTAGGAGGCAATGACAGCGAACCTGTTATGATAGACAATGTAGCGGCAGGCAAGATTGAAACAGGTTCTCAGCAAGCTGTTAATGGCGGTCAGTTGCATGATTATACTGAAGAGCAGATGAAGATAGTTCTTGAAGATGCCAATAAGTATACGGATGAGAAAGTTAGTGGTCTTGTCAATGATGGTGTAAACGAGTCGAAATCCTATACGGATATGAAGTTTGAGACATTGAATTATGCTATTCAGGATGTTCGGAAAGAAGCAAGACAAGCTGCTGCTATTGGTCTAGCGGTGTCCAACTTACGTTACTATGATATACCAGGATCTTTAAGTGTTTCATTTGGGAGTGGTTTATGGCGCAGTCAATCTGCACTTGCTATTGGTGCTGGTTATACATCTGAAGATGGAAATATTCGCTCGAATGTATCTGTGACAAGTGCTGGAGGTCATTGGGGAATAGGTGCTGGAATTACTCTGAGGTTGAGATGATAATAGAAAAAATGGCTGTTATTGTAAAAACGAGAAGTATGTTAGTAAAGGTTCTGCTGTTTGCTCTTGCCTTAATAGGCAAGAGCGAAAGCTTTGCCAACGAGAACAATAATATTTATACAGTGCATCCACCGCACTTATCGATACCTAAGGGAGAACCTGGCGAAACACGTCGAATTATTATGCAGTTTTATGATTGGACTTTGATTTGTGACGAAAAACAAAAGCTTAAACATAAGCAAGGTATATGTAATGTAACACAGACGGTTCATGATCAAGAAGGAAATACCATTTTTAGTTGGTCTCTTGTTTCTACGACAAGTGGTCAAGCAGTGATGCTTTTTCGAACATTGCCAAATTCTGATATAAATGTTCCGATTCAAATGTTTGTAAAAGATGTTAAAAAACCTGTTCTTATTAATTATACGCAATGTAATGAAACGGTTTGTTTGGCACAATCACCTGTAGGGCCGGTTTTGACTAAACAAATAGAGCAGAACAATAAGGTACGTATTTCCTATAAAACTAAAGAAGGTAAGGTATTTTCTTTTACTGTACCATTTAAAGGGTTAAATGCAGCACTTAATTCTTTCCGTCCTTAGAATCCATCGAGTATTTTTAACAAGAGTCATTTTTCCATAAATTGTTGTATTATATTTCTGAGTGTAAATTATAAGGTCAAATAAGTAAGAAGTTTTATATAATATGATATCGAGGTGATTTGTTGGAAAGAGTGAGAGTTTTATGAATATAAAGTCACAGTAAGTTCTTTATATTTAATAGAAAATCAAGTTAGTGTTTCCCGTAATGCTTAAAGAATGATTTCGTTAGTTATTAAAAGTAAAAAAGATGAGAAATACTCGATTTATTCCTTACAATAATGAGTAGACTAAATTCTTTTTTTAAGCTTCAAATGGATTTTTAAAGCGGTCTGATTATGCATTAATATTTTTCAGATAAATTTATAATTCTAGAGATTTTTTTGAATGATAGTTTTTATTGGTATTCACAAAATAACAGCTATTGTAATTGCATTTTGTGGTACTACAGAACTTTTATTCCAGCATAATCAAAGCCATTTCATTGCATATAACAGACGAAGCTCGTGTGTGGATAACGATATTAAAAAAATTTTTTCTTATAAACCGTACTAATGTATAGGTTGTTGTAACCTTAAGAGTCAGCAAATAGTATGATAGTGTAGGTTTGTTACAATAGAGGTGTGCTCCGTGTGAATGGTATCAAGAAAAGAGCATAATTTATAAAAATTGATGTGAACGTAAACGATTAATTTATAGTTTTAAGTTCATAAAGAGATGCATGATTTCACGGAAACAACCGAAAGATTATACAAAAATCTGAATGATGTTAGTGTAGAAAATTTTAATGATAGAAAAAGAAAGAATGATTTCTTGTATATATCATTTGATGCTGCATTATTGCTTTATTTAGGAATGAGCAGAAGAGTTTTCGCGTTTATTTATTGGGGGAACGCTCAAGGGATAAGGGACATGACCCCGTTAAATTATGGTTCAAAAGAGTTAAAGCGAGGAGAAATATACGATACCAAAGCAGATCAGTTGTATGATCAGTGCGGTAGTAATACAAATAATCTTTCTGCATTGTCACGAACAGAGGCATACTCTGTCCTTGTTGATATAAAGAGACAACAGAGAAAAAAACATTATGAACAGAAACAGGTTTTTGTTCAATCTGAGACAGCTTTTGAGTTTCATAATCAGATAATGATAGATACTCAAAAAACAAAAAAACTCAAAGCACCTTTTCTTCGACGGTTCCATCCAGTAAAATCTCCACCTCTTTATGCGGCACTTGATCTCGGAACAAATAATTGTCGTCTTCTTATCGCATCTCCCAGTAAACCTGGATATTTTCGTGTTGTTGATGCTTTTTCTCGTATTGTACGATTGGGAGAAGGTTTAATAAATAACGGTTTTCTTAATACACAAGCTATGGATCGTGCGATTGAAGCATTAAAGATTTGTCATTTAAAGCTAAAACAAAGGCATATTAAGCGTTATCGCTTGATTGCAACGGAAGCTTGTCGTTCTGCAGAAAATGGTAGACATTTTATTCAGCGTGTTTTGGAGGAGACAGGTCTTGAATTGGAAATTGTTGATCGGCAAACAGAAGCGCGTTTTGCTGTTACAGGGTGTAGTACACTTGTTGAACCAAATACTGACGCAATTGTGCTTTTTGATATTGGAGGAGGATCATCAGAAATTGTGCTACTGGATGTTTCTCAAAAGCGTTCTTTTCGTTTAGCTCGACAAATTATCGCTTGGACTTCTCTTCCTGTTGGTGTTGTTACGCTTGCTGAACGTTTTGGAGGGAATGATATTAGCTTAGACGATTTTGAAAAAATGAAAAGCTATGTGCGAGGGTTATTAAATAATTTTTCAGATCGTCATAAATTAGGAGAGTTAGCACAAGGTTCGAAGTTTCATCTTTTGGGAACCTCCGGTACGGTTACGACTTTAGCAGGAATGTATCTTAATTTAGAGCGTTATGATAGGAAAAAAGTGGATGGCATTTGGATGAAGGATGCAGACATTACACTTATGACACAACGCCTATTATCATGGGATATAGAAAAACGTGTCATAAGTCCTTTTATTGGACGCGAGAGAGCAGATTTAGTTTTAGCTGGTTGTGCAATTTTAGATGTTATTCGGGAAGTTTGGCCAAGTCAGCGTTTAAGAGTTGCTGATCGTGGATTAAGGGAAGGAATTTTGATAGAGCTGATGTTACGCGATGGAGTATGGTGTCGTCATAGAAAGAGCAGAGATTTCAAGCGTTAGAGAATTAAATATGGAGACAATGAATAACGATGAAAAAAACAACAAAAACACCAAGAGGTGGCTATGGAGGTTCAGGGTCACATGAATTATATCAGCGCGTAAAAAAGAAAGCAGGAACCATTAAAGCTTCATCACGACGATGGTTAGAGAGGCATCTGAATGATCCTTATGTCCATCAATCAAAAGTAGATGGTTATCGTTCGCGTGCGGCTTATAAACTCATTGAAATTAATGAGCGCTATAGGTTTTTGAAAAAAGGTCAAAAGGTTATTGATCTAGGAGCAGCACCTGGGGGTTGGTGTCAGGTGGTTGAGCGTATAGTAGGGTCAAGTGATGAGGATCCTAGCGTTGTTGGTATTGATTATTTACATGTTGATCCATTACCTAGAGTTGCCATGTTGGAAATGGATTTTTTGCATACAGATGCACCGCAGAAATTAATTGAAACTTTAGGGACAAAACCGGATGTGGTTCTTTCTGATATGGCAGCGCCAACAACAGGTCATCGTCAGACGGATCATTTAAGAACGATTTATTTATGTGAAGTTGCGGCTGATTTTGCTCTTTCGGTTCTCAAGCCTGGGGGATATTTTTTAGCAAAGGCTTTTCAAGGAGGAGCAGAAAACACTCTTCTTACGATACTAAAACAGCATTTTAAAAAAGTCTACCATGTTAAACCACCCGCAAGCCGATCAGAATCAGTAGAGCTTTATCTTCTAGCACTTGAATTTAAGGGAAAAACAAAAGTACAAGAATAGCACCTTCTTTTAAGAAGACTTAATTTTACTTAACCTATTTAAATGCGATGATTTTTTTCTCAAAGAGTTATCAGCGATAGTGACAGTTTTTCTGTTATCAATGATGAAAAACTGGTAAAATTAATGTATTGCCTATAGAGGTAGAGAGATTGATTCCTCAGTGAGTGTTTCCAATGAAATTTCTTGATCAAGCTAAAGTTTATATTCGTTCTGGTAATGGAGGTTCTGGAGCAGTATCATTTCGCCGTGAAAAATTCATAGAATTTGGGGGGCCTGATGGAGGGAATGGAGGACGGGGTGGTGATGTCTGGGCTCTTGTTGTTGATGGACTTAACACGCTGATTGATTATCGCTACCAACAGCATTTTAAAGCAAAAACAGGGGGACATGGCAAGGGGCGTAATATGACGGGTGAGAAGGGTGATGATGTCATCCTTAAAGTTCCGGTTGGGACTCAAATTTTTGAAGAAGATAATACAACGTTAATATGTGATTTAACGGAAGTGGGACAGCGCTATCGCCTTGCAAAAGGAGGGAATGGCGGTTTTGGCAATCTTCACTTTACAACATCGACAAATCGGGCACCGCGTCGTGCAAATCCAGGTTTGTCTGGAGAAGAGCGTGCAATATGGCTTCGTTTGAAGTTAATTGCTGATGCGGGGCTTGTTGGTTTACCCAATGCTGGAAAATCAACTTTTTTAGCTTCTGTAACGGCTGCAAAACCAAAAGTTGCAGATTATCCTTTTACCACTCTACATCCTCATCTTGGTGTTGTACGTATTGATGGTCGTGAATTTGTTTTGGCTGATATTCCAGGATTAATTGAAGGAGCGCATGACGGTGTGGGAATTGGAGATCGTTTTTTAGGACATGTGGAACGTTGTCGCGTACTGCTTCATCTAATTTCTTCTCAAGAAGAAGATGTAGCAAAAGCATATCAAATTGTGCGTCATGAACTTGAGGCATATGGAAATAATCTAAGTGATAAAACTGAAATTGTTGCTTTAAGCCAGATAGATACTCTGACAATTGAAGAGCGTGAAGCTAAACGGGAAGCTTTGCAAAGAGCAGCGGATCAACCAGTTATGATGTTTTCTGCGGTTAGCCGCGAAGGTTTAGAAAATGTGCTGCGTGCTGGTGCACATATTATTGAAATGTCACGCAAAGAGGAGATCAGTGGGGATAGCAAGGTTGATTGAGATGGCTGTTGGATCGCAAAAACTTACACACTATAAACGTATTGTGGTCAAGATTGGATCTGCCCTTTTGGTTGATCCTCAGGCAGGTTTACGGGTTGAATGGCTTAAAAGCTTGATCAATGATGTTGTTGAATTACACAAAAAAGGCGTAGAGATATTATTGGTGTCTTCAGGTGCTATTGCTTTAGGAAGGACATTACTACAGCTTCCTAAGGGGGCTTTGAAATTGGAAGAAAGCCAGGCATGTGCTGCTTTGGGGCAAATTGAGTTAGCAAAAACCTATGGTGATGCGCTTGCTCAACATGGGCTCAAAACAGGCCAAATTTTGCTCACTTTATTTGATACGGAGGAGCGAAGGCGTTATCTCAATGCACGTGCAACGATTGAGACGCTTTTATATTTGGGAGCTGTGCCTGTTATTAATGAGAATGATACTGTTGCAACAACTGAAATTCGTTATGGTGATAATGATCGTTTAGCTGCACGTGTGGCAACAATGGTGAGGGCAGATCTTTTAATACTTTTATCCGATATTGATGGTCTTTATACAAAGTCTCCCCATAGTGATCCTACGGCTGAATTTATACCTTTTGTTGCATCCATTACGCATGATATCGAAAAAATGGCAGATGTTGCTGCTTCAGAGTTTTCACGGGGAGGAATGAAGACTAAGCTTGAAGCCGGAAAAATAGCTAATGCTGCTGGAACGGCGATGATTATCACCTCAGGCAAGCGTATGAATCCTCTTGCTGCAATTGACAAAGGTGAACGCAAGAGTTTTTTTGCGGCAAGTAAGAAATCTGTCAATGCTTGGAAAACATGGATTTCTGGTCATTTAGATCCATCTGGTGTTTTGACGATTGATCAAGGAGCCATTAGGGCTCTTGAATCAGGAAAATCATTATTAGCTGCAGGGGTTATTGGCGTTGAGGGAAGTTTCCAGCGTGGGGATACGGTTGCAATTGTTGGTACAGATGGAGTTGAGATTGCGCGTGGACTTGTAAGCTATGACAAAGATGAGGCTGTACGCATTATAGGACATAAAAGTGAAGAAATCGAAGCTATTCTTGGGTATGAGGCGCGCTCTGCTATGGTGCATCGTAATGATATGATTGTACGTTTCTTGATCAATTCTGTTTAAAAAAGTTACTTTTGTTTTTATTGTTTTGGCAGAGTGGATGTTACGATGACTTTAGAAGAAAAAATGAAAGATATGGGACAAAAAGCACGCTATGCCGCTGCAGCATTGGCTGTTGCTTCTTCTGAGCAAAAGAACAATGCATTAGAAATGATCGCTTTAAGTTTAGAGGCTCAGTCAGATGAAATTTTACGGGCGAATTGTCAAGATTTAGAGAATGCTGCTCAGAATAATTTGAAAGCTGCAATGATTGATCGGCTAAAATTAGATGATTTGCGTTTACGTGCAATGATAGACAGTGTTCGCCAAGTTGCTCGTTTATCTGATCCTGTTGGGCAAGTGATGGATGAATGGACGCGTCCAAATGGGCTTCATATAAGTCGTGTACGAACACCTCTTGGTGTGATTGGCATTATTTATGAAAGTCGTCCAAATGTTACAGTTGATGCGAGTGCTTTGTGCTTAAAAGCTGGCAATGCTGCGATTTTGCGCGGTGGTTCGGATAGCTTTCATTCTTCTCATGCTCTTCATTTAGCTTTGGTACAAGGTTTAGAGCGCTCTGGTTTACCTAAAGATGCCATCCAAATGGTTGGAACGACAGATCGTGCTGCCGTTGGGGAAATGCTCAAAGGATTGGATGGAGCGATTGATGTGATCGTACCACGTGGTGGAAAGAGCCTTGTTGCCTGCGTTCAGTCTGATGCACGTGTTCCAATTTTTGCTCATTTGGAGGGACTTTGTCATATTTATATTGATAAATCGGCAGATTTAGATATGGCACGCAATATTGTTTTAAATGCAAAGCTGCGGCGAACAGGGATATGCGGTGCTGTTGAGACAGTTCTCATTGACGGCCAAGCATTAAAAAAATTTCTTCCTGTTTTAACTGCTTTACAGGAAAAGGGGTGTGAAATTCGTGCCACAGAAGATATTGTTTTTCTTATGCCAGATGTCAAATTAGCTTCTGAAGAAGATTGGTCGCATGAATATCTTGATGCTATTCTTTCTGTTAAAACGGTTGAGGGTGTTGAGGGAGCCATTTCTCATATCAAGCGTTATTCATCAGGACATACGGAATCGATTATTGCTGAGGATTTAGAAGTGGTGAAGAATTTTTTTAATCATTTAGATTCAGCTATTTTATTACACAATGCATCTACACAATTTGCTGATGGAGGTGAATTTGGTTTTGGAATGGAAATTGGTATCGCAACAGGAAAAATGCATGCACGTGGTCCCATAGGTGTTGAACAGCTAACATCATTTCAATATCACGTTAAAGGAAATGGTCAGGTTAGAGCTTGAGAACACCATTTTTTCCATGGAAAAATTGTATGCCACATGTTGAAAGATCTAATGTTGTGGGTCTTTTTGGTGGTTCCTTTAATCCACCGCATGCGGGGCATCTTCTTGTTGCAAAAATTGCCATTCGGCGTTTGCATCTTGATCAGTTATGGTGGATGATCACTCCAGGAAATCCTTTAAAGGATTGTACACATTTGCTCTCTTTAGAGGAGAGAATGCAATTAAGTTTTAAACTTATTGACCATCCAAAAATTCGCTTAACAGGTTTTGAACAGGCTATAGGGAGCAAAGTATCAGTAGATACGATTTTTCATATTCTTACCCATTACAGTGGCGTAAATTTTGTATGGATTATGGGGGCAGATAGTTTTGCGACGATACATCATTGGTATCGATGGCATGATATCGTCTCTATGCTTCCTATTGCGATTATTGATCGTCCTTTAGGCAATTGGTCAGCACTTTCCTCTCCTATGGCACATATTTATCGCCGTTTTCGTTTGGATGAGAGAGAAAGTAAGCGATTACCTTTTATCAAGCCACCAGTTTGGACTTATTTGCATGGACCTTTATCTTTTCAATCTTCAACAAACCTTCGTTTGAAGAAGAATGATTTTTCTTGAACATTTCATAAGATTCTGCTTCTCTTTAGAGAAGTCTCTTTTTTAGATTCCACAACGATAAGAAAGGATATTGATCTGAAAAACATTGCACACAAACACTCTTACGATATTATGCCTTCAAAAGAAAAAAAAGTTTTTTCTGTTAGTGAGAGTCTTGAAGTTATTCTCAAGAGTTTAGAAGATACAAAAGCAGAAGATATTGTTGCTATTGATATTCGAGGGAAGTCATCTTTGGCTGATTATATGGTCATAGCTTCAGCAAATTCGCAGCGTCATGTATCGTCTGTTGCTGATCATTTATTACATACTTGGAAAGATAGTGGGCAGGGGCTTGCGCGTGTAGAAGGGCTTGCTGGAGGTGACTGGGTATTGATTGATACAGGTGATATTATCATTCATCTTTTTCGTCCAGAAATTCGTCTTTTTTATAATTTAGAAAAAATATGGATGACGCCGGATTTAAACGATACGGCTTTGCTTCTCTTCGGAGATCATTAAAATGCAAATTTCTATTTTTGCGGTTGGTCGTATGAAAAGTGGGGCGGAGCAAAAATTAGTTCAGCATTATTTGGATCGTTTTTCTAAAATTTCTGGAGATGTAGGCTTTCATTTAAAAAAGTTACAAGAGATACCAGAAAGTCGTGCTCAAACAGTTTATCAACGTATGGAGGAAGAGGGGAGAAAACTTATTGAATTTTTACCTGAAAAATGTCGATTAATTGTGTTAGATGAGCGTGGAGAATCGATTTCGTCAATTTCTTTTTCTGAAAAATTGAGGCGTTATCGTGATGAGGGCATTCGAGATGTCGTCATTGCTTTGGGAGGACCTGATGGGCATAATGAACAAATAAGGAAGCGTGCTGATTTTCTTTTATCTTTTGGTTTGATGACGTGGCCACATCAAATTGCACGTATTCTTCTTACAGAACAACTTTACCGCGCTGTAACAATTGAAAATCATCATCCGTATCATCGTTTTTAATATTTTTGTTCAATTTTTAGCACTTATTTATATGTTTATTAATATTGTTTTAGCTGACACCATTTAAAGCATCTCTAATGTATACGATGAGGTGTCATGGTTTTTGCAAATGAAAAAGCTTCTTCATAGAAAGATGCTATATTTATATGAGGAGTGCGTCATATTTGTCATTCTGCTCTTGAGTATATTTTTTTGCTTTTCTGTATCGCATGCGGAAGATACAATGAGGAGTACGGAAGTCCATAAAGAATTAGGAGAAATTCGCCAAAATATTTCACTTTCGCGTGAGCGTGTTGCTTTTCTTATGCATCAAGTTGAGCATTTAAAAAAAGATCAACGTGTTTTGAGTGATGCACTCATAAAGGCGGCTAAAGAAGAACGTATAGTAGCAGATGATATTGCTAAAAGGGAAGAAAAGCTTAAAAAAATGATAGAAAAGCGGGTACAAGTCTATCAAAGTTTAAAAAATCGTCGTGCTGAATTTGCGGAAGTTCTTGCACTTTTGGAGCGTATGGGATTGAATCCGCCTCCTGCTCTTATGATACAGCCAGAGGACGCGTTGGCTTCTATACGTAGTTCTGTTTTATTAGGTACTGTTATTCCTCAGATGCAAGAGAAAACGCGAGATTTAACAGAAAAACTCAAGGAGTTGACCAATTTGAGTAATTCCATTACTACGGAATATAAGGCATTAAAGACAAAACTGCAAAATCAAGCAGAGCAGCGAAAACGTCTAGAGCTTTTATTAGACCAAAAAAACAAACTACAAAAAAAATCAGAAAAAGAACTTACAGAACAGCAACAAAAAAATATTGCTCTTGCTAAAAAAGCGCAGTCTTTGGAAGAATTGATTTTAGAGCTCGACCGCCAGTCAAAATTTAGCTCTGATGCATCAGTACAGGTACGGAAAAGTTTGCAATTGTTAGAACAGTCCAATTTTGAAAGCCGAAAAGGTTCTTTACTTTTTCCTGTTTCAGGAAAAAGAATACGTCATTCTAATAAAAGTTCGCAGATTACGCGCTTTGGTGAAACGATAGAAACAGAGTCAGGAGCTGTTGTTATATCACCTGTAGATGCTTTTGTTGCTTTTGCTGGGCCATTTCGTTCTTACGGACATTTAATCATTCTCAATGTTGGAAATGGTTATCATATCATTCTTACTGGAATGTCGAGAATTAATGTAAAACAGGGGCAGTTTGTTCTTTCAGGTGAGCCTCTGGGTATAATGGAAATGCAATTTATTTCAAACAGTGTTGCATTGGATATAGGAAAAACTTCTCCAATGCTTTACATTGAGTTTAGAAAGCAGGGGAAACCTGTAAATCCAACTCCTTGGTGGCAGACTGAAAAAATAAGAAGGAGCCAAAATGATTCGTAAAGTTATTCTTTTGGTCGCTGGGGTATTGCTCGGCGCCTGTTCAATGATTATGGTGCAGTCTGTTGCTGCGAATAATGAAGATAATGCATATAAAAAGCTAGCTATATTTGGCGATGTTTTTGAGCGTGTACGTATGCAATACGTTACAGTTCCAGATGATAAAAAGCTTATTGAAAACGCTATCAATGGCATGCTCACATCACTGGACCCTCATTCATCTTATTTGAATGCTGAAGAAGCCAAGGATATGCGGGATTCTACGAAAGGAGAGTTCGGAGGTCTTGGTATTGAGGTCACTATGGAAAAAAACTTAATTAAAGTTGTTTCACCAATGGATGATACTCCCGCTTCAAAAGCAGGTATTCTAGCAGGAGACCTTATTTCAAAAATTGATGATGTACAAACGAATGGTCAAACATTGAATGAAGCTGTTAATAAGATGCGAGGTGCTCCTGGAACACCAATTACCTTAACAATTATTCGTTCTGGCGTTGATAAGCCATTTGAAGTGAAGATTGTTCGTGATATTATCAAAGTAAAAGCGGTGAAATATCGGGTTGAGGGTGATATTGGATATTTAAGAGTTATCCAGTTTTCTGAACAGACATTAAATAATCTTCTAGCGGCAATTAAAGATATCCAATCTAAAATTCCTGAAGATAAGCTAAAAGGTTACGTCCTTGATTTGCGGCTTAATCCGGGTGGGCTTTTAGATCAAGCTGTTAATGTTTCGAGTGCTTTTCTCAATAAGGGTGAAATTGTGTCGACTCGTGGGCGCAAAAAGAGTGATGTGACAAGATTTGATGCGAAGCCAGGTGATGTCATCAATGGAAAACCGCTCATTGTTCTTATTAATGGTGGTTCAGCAAGTGCTTCTGAAATTGTTGCGGGTGCATTGCAAGATCATCGTCGTGCAACAATTTTAGGGACGCAGTCTTTTGGTAAAGGATCTGTTCAAACAATTATTCCTTTGGGTGAAAATGGGGCTTTACGCTTAACAACAGCACTTTATTACACGCCATCAGGCACTTCTATTCAAGGAACAGGGATTACGCCTGATATTATTGTAGAGCAACCACTCCCTGAAAAATATAAAGGTTATGATGTAAAAGTTGGTGAGTCTGCATTAAAAGGACATATCAAAGGAAAAAGAGAAAGTAATAAAGGATCTGGTTCAGCTGCTTTTGTTCCCAAAGACCCTAAAGATGATATTCAATTGAATGAGGCCTATAAACTGTTACGAGGTGAAATGTCAAATGCAGCATTTCCACCAGATCCCAATAAGGATGTATTAAAGTGAGAATTGATATCTATAGCTTGCGATTTTGAGGAATATTAAATGGATGCAGGTATTAATTTGAAGATTCTTCCATATCGCAAATGTGTTGGGATTGTTATCTTTAATCATGAGGGTAAAGTGTGGGTTGGGCGTCGTTTAATGATGCCCATTCATGCAGATATTGAAATATCTCATCGTTGGCAGCTTCCTCAAGGAGGGATTGATGAAAATGAAAAACCATTAGATGCAGCATATCGTGAACTTTATGAAGAAACGGGTATTCGATCTGTGAAGTTGATTAAAGAAGCACAAAATTGGTTCCATTATGATTTTCCACAAGAACTTATTGGGTGCACATTAACAAATAAATATCGTGGGCAAATACAAAAATGGTTTGCTTTCCAGTTTACAGGAAAGCTTTCTGAAATTGCGATTAATCCGCCACCAGATGGCAATAAAGCGGAATTCGATCAATGGAAATGGATTGATCTAGAAACCCTTCCGTTGATTGCTGTTTCTTTTAAAAAGCACGTTTATACGAAAGTTGTCAGCGAATTTCGAGGTAGCCTTAGACCATTATAAAAGCTATATGATTACGGGAAAGCTTTTTTTATTAAGATGCTTTATATTATAATAAATAATAAACATGTTTATCTTTTATGTAAAGAACAGGAATATAAAATGAAAAAGTTATTTAATTTACTTATAGTTTTTACTCTCTTGAGTATTTCATCTGTTGCATTTGCAACAAGTTCAAAGCCTCCTGCATCAAAAGATGCGGCAGCGACATTGCCAAATGGAGCTTCTTCTTTGACTGAAACCTACGGTTTGTGGACTATTAACTGTGGTATACAAGAAGGGAAAAGAATTTGTTTTATGCACCGTCAAGAAGTGAATGAGCAGGGGCGTGTTGTTGTGGCTATGGGCCTTACTCTCGATGCTGAGGGTGTTGTATCTGGTAATTTAACAGTTCCTTTTGGCATTTTGGTTTCTAAGCCTGTTCGTTTACAAGTTGATGAGGGAAAAGCTGTTATCGAAACCGGTATCCGGACTTGTGTACCAGCAGGTTGTGTGGTTCCTGTCGTTTTTGACAAAAATCACGTAGCAGCTTTACGTTCTGGAAAACAGTTAAAGTTGGCGATGACAATTGCTGCTGCAGGTGAACCAGCTTTGAATGATTTATTTGTTCAGCTAGATGGTTTTAGTAGTGCTCTTAATCGTTTGACTGCTTTGCAGAAATAATTTTAAAACTAGAAGCGGCCTTTAAAAGGCCGTTTTTAGTTAGTTTGTTTTTTTATAATTAATAATTAAAACGATGAGATTTAAGATTAATCCTATAAGGGATATTCAGATTTTTTGCCGTTTCTTCTATTTTATGTGCTATTTTTAATTTTGATATTTGTTTTCTAACTGCATCGTCATTAAATAGAGAGATGAAGAATTTAGATGTCTGGTTTTTATTCAAGAAAAAAGAGTATTGAAATATAAAACCATTTTTTGATACACAGACCTGCTTTAATGAAGGTTTTCTATACGCTCTTCTGTTTCCTTGATTGAAAGGGATGACGCATGATTTATGCATTGCTTCGAACGATTGATTTGATTTTTGAGATTTATATTGATATTTTAATCGCTAGTGTCATTTTTTCTTGGCTTTATGTCTTTAATATCATAAATTCACGCAATCGCTTTGTTGTTTTGATAGGAAGCTTTCTATATCGTTTTACAAATCCCGTTCTAAGCCGTATCCGGAAAATTTTACCAAATTTGGGAACGATTGATATTTCACCTATTGTAGTGTTCATTATTATTTATTTTATTCGTGTTTTCATGTGGCGCGTTTACGCAAACATATATGTATAGAAATATTACTTGAGGCGAATACATGTTTTATCAAGTTGATAAAAATAACTTGATTTTGTTTGTGTATCTCATTCCCAAATCATCCGTTGACAAAATAATAGGGATTGAATGTAGGGATGGTGAAAAACAATATCTGGTTATACGCCTTCGTGCTGTTCCTGAAGATGGAAAAGCGAATAAAGCTCTCATTAAATTTCTTGCGAAGCAGTGGAAGATTTCAGCTTCTTCTATTTCTCTGAAAAGCGGCGCAACATCTCGCTACAAACAACTTTACTTTTCGACACATTTAGAAGAATTACAGCAGATATGGCAATCCTTTAGAGATTGCATCTCGTAGAAAAAATAAAGAATAAAGCCTATTTTTAAATAGGCTTTATTCTATTAAAATCGTTATATTTTTTTATTGCGCTCAACAGCTTGCTTAATTAATTCATGCGCAAAGTTTTTATCACGCCATCCTTCAATTTTAGCCCATTTTCCAGGTTCCAGATCTTTGTAATGTTTGAAGAAATGTTCAATTTGTTTGAGTGTAATCTCGGGCAGGTCTGTATAGTCATGAATATTGATATAGCGTTTTGTTAATTTTGTAGTGGGAATGGCAATAATTTTTTCATCTTTACCACCATCATCTTCCATCATTAGAGCTCCGATGGGGCGAACATTGATAACACAACCAGGCATAAGTGGACGGGTATTACAGATAAGGACATCAATAGGATCACCATCATCCGAAAGCGTATGAGGGACAAAACCGTAATTTCCAGGATAAACCATTGATGTATGAAGAAAACGGTCAACAAATAATGCACCCGACTTTTTATCCATCTCATATTTTATTGGTTGCCCACCAAGGGAGACTTCCACAATAACGTTAATATCTTCTGGTGGATTTTTGCCTACGGGTATTTCCTTAATATTCATAGAGACATCCTTTCTGGAATATAGTGAGGCTCAATACAATTAAATATTTTACCAAAGAGATTATGAAATTAACTTGAAATTGATGTACGTGTTTTTTCAAAACGTTTACGTTCATTAGGATCAAGATAGAGTTTGCGGAGACGAATATTTTTAGGGGTTACTTCCACAAGTTCATCATCTTGTATCCACGATAAGGCGCGTTCTAATGTCATTTTAATGGGAGGCGTTAACTTTACGGCCTCATCTTTTCCAGAAGCGCGCATATTGGTGAGTTTTTTCCCTTTTAAGACATTGACTTCTAAGTCATTATCTCGTGAGTGGATGCCAATAATCATACCTTGATAGACTTTCACACCCGCATCGATGATCATAGGTCCACGATCTTCAAGATTAAAAAGAGCATAAGCGACAGATTCACCGTTGTCATTTGAAATCATAACACCATTAACACGACCAGCAATGTCTCCTTTATAAGGTTCATAAGCATGAAAAAGGCGATTCATAATTGCTGTACCACGTGTGTCCGTTAAAAGTTCAGATTGATAACCAATGAGTCCTCGGGTTGGTGCATAAAAGACAAGGCGGACACGATTACCTCCAGAAGGACGTAATTCCACCATTTCGCCTTTACGTTCAGACATTTTTTGTACAACAGTACCGGAATATTCTTCATCAACATCGATAACAACTTCTTCGATTGGCTCAAGAGTTATTCCATTTTCATCTTTTTGCATAACAACACGTGGGCGTGAAACACTAAGTTCAAATCCTTCACGGCGCATATTTTCAATGAGAACTGCAAGCTGTAATTCTCCTCGTCCTGAAACGTAGAAAGAATCTTTATCGACTGATTCTTCAATTTTAAGAGCGACATTGCCTTCTGCTTCTTTTAACAATCGGTCACGAATGACACGACTTGTTACTTTATCGCCTTCAGTTCCAGCAAGGGGACTATCGTTGACGAGAAAACTCATAGTAACAGTAGGAGGATCAATTGGTTGGGCAGTAAGGGGTTCATTGACAGTAGGGTCACAGAAAGTATCAGCAACGGTACCTTTTTGTAGACCTGCAATCGCAACAATATCACCAGCACTTCCTTCTTCAATAGGTTGCCGTTCTAAGCCACGAAATGCTAAAATTTTTGAAATACGCCCAGTTTCTAAAAGTTTTCCATCTTGTCCAAGAACCTTGACATTTTGATTGGGTTTTAGAGAGCCAGAATGAATCCGTCCTGTAATAATTCGTCCCAAAAACGGATCCGCTTCAAGAATAGTTCCAATCATGCGAAACGGTCCTTCTGCTACACTAGGAGAAGGGACATGCTGCGTCACAAGATCAAATAAAGGACCTAATCCCTGATCTTTTGGTCCCTCTGGGGCTTCAGCCATCCATCCATCGCGTCCAGATCCATAAAGAATAGGAAAATCAAGCTGTTCATCGGTTGCGTCAAGAGCAGCGAAAAGGTCAAAAACCTCATTAATGACTTCATCAACGCGTGCATCCGGTCGGTCAATTTTATTAATAGCAACAATAGGGCGCAATCCTACTTTCAATGCTTTGCCAACGACAAATTTTGTTTGTGGCATTGGTCCTTCAGCAGCATCAACAAGTACAATGGCTCCATCAACCATATTGAGGATGCGTTCAACTTCTCCACCAAAGTCAGCGTGTCCTGGTGTATCAACAATATTAATTCGAGTATCTTTCCAAACAACAGATGTCACTTTCGCTAGGATTGTAATTCCGCGTTCTTTCTCAATATCGTTTGAATCCATCATACGTTCGCTTGTACGCTGATTATCACGGAAGTTTCCTGATTGCTTGAGAAGCCCGTCTACAAGCGTTGTTTTCCCATGGTCAACGTGGGCAATGATGGCAATGTTACGCAATTGCATAAATTTTCTTCTTTTCGTTTAATGAAATTTCATTTGAGGCAAAGTCTTTACATTCTTTGCCTGACTATTAAAAAATCTTTTACATGTTTTTTTATAATTTTGGAAGATGGAGGCAATATTTTTATGGCAAAACTATTTATCCAAGTCTTTAAGGCTCTATTGAGCTTCAATTTCTGAAGCTTCGTAAAAGTTTTTTATAGTACGTATGTTCTATTCTCGAGCTAAAAATTATCCCAAAAATCACAGTCAATTTGATTTTTATCAATATGACACAAGAAATTTATATGAATTCTTGTAAGAGTAAGTAAGTATAAAGCTAGCGATATTGTTGTTGTTGTTTTGCAAAGAGATTGATAAAAATCCGGAATATCTCTTAATCCATAGCCAATTTATTGACAACTTTACAATATTTTTATTCTAAATAAAGCTTTTTCTTATTCCATAACTTGTCAATCAAAATCCAGATCTAATGCAACCGTGTATTTGAGGTAAATATTGAGATGATTAAGAATTTTATAAGAAGTTCTAGCTTTTGTATGCCAGATTAGGGCAAGAGTTATATCTGTTTGATTTATTTATGAACTCGGAATACAGTCTTATTTAGAAAGAATATGAAGGCATCCAAAGAAAATTCCCATCTTTGCCGTTAATCCAATTTATGATTTCAAAAGCATCTAAAGTAATATCTTTTAAACCATGGAGATAGTGCATTGCCTTACACTTTTGTTAATTGCACTCTCTAATAGGAGTATGCTTTTCATGCCAAACAGAACACTTTAAACAGAATATACTTTTTGTTGCATATTCATGTACTTAAGAGAGATTACTTAACGTACACTACATCCATTCCATGATAGGGCTCATAAATGATATAACATACGCGAATAGTATACTATTAACGCCTTTGTGAAGAAATATAAAGCCTGTTGAGTATCATCATTATTATTCTTTCTCAGCTGTCAATATTGCGCCAGTTTTTGATACGAGAGAGGATATAAGAAGTATTTTATTTTTTCTTGAATAGTTTTTAGCCATACACCGATCTCGTTTGTGACTGGCAAGAAGATGACTTTAATCGATTTAATATGAGAAGCTTTATGATGAGGTAAAATTACGTTATTCGGAGCTGTTATTCAAAAAAATAATAAATTATCTATAGAGCGGTGTGCTAGAAAATAAATAATAAAGCTTATTCTCTTATGGAAAGAATCTTAGGTTACATGACAAGATTTTTCCATAAGTAAGAGTTTTTACTTTACATGTTTAAAGAAGAGTTCCTGACAAAATGAGAGAAGCTACAGAAAAGTAGATTATAATGCCCATGACATCTACTAAAGTTGCCACAAAAGGAGCAGAAGCACTTGCTGGATCAAATTTTAAACCTTTAAGAATAAAAGGCAACATAGATCCAGAAAGAGAACCAAAGGTAACGATTCCAACTAAAGCTGTACCCACTGTTGTCGAAATAGCAATCCAATGTTGGCCATAGTCGTAGATACCTAGTTTTTGCCAAAGAGCAATGCGCGTAACACCAATAATTCCTAGTAAGAGACCAAGGGATAGTCCTGTTGGAATTTCACGAATGATCACTTTCCACCAGTCTTTCAACGTGAGTTCACGTAAAGCCAATGCACGTATAATAAGGGATGTAGCCTGTGAGCCGGAATTTCCTCCTGAGCTCATAATGAGAGGTATGAACAGTGTAAGAATAATCGCTTTTTCGAGTTCTGTTTCGAAATGTTGCATAGCGCTTGCTGTCAGCATTTCACCGATAAAGAGTAAAGCGAGCCAGCCTCCGCGTTTTTTCATCATTTCAGGAAACTTAATTTGCATATAGGGCTTATTAAGTGCTTCCATACCCCCAAATTTATAGGCATCTTCATTCATTTCATCGACCATAGTATCAAGCACGTCATCAACGGTTACAATGCCAATGACATGGTTACTTTCATCAACTACAGGCACAGAGAGAAGATCATGGCGCTGGAAAAGGCGTGCGATATCTTCATGATGTGTGAAAGGTGATATTGTAATGGGCGAGTCATGGGTAGGGACATTAAGAATTTGTTCATCAGGTGAGGCAAGAATAAGGTTACGCAGGGAAACAGCTTTGAGAAGAGTACCTGTTTTGGGGTCAATTACATAGCTGGTATAAACTGTTTCACGTGTTCGCTCGACCTCACGAATGTGATCCAAAGTTTTTTGTATGGTCCAGTTTGAAGGAACGGCTATAAACTCTGTTGTCATCAGTGCTCCTGCTGTATGATCAGGATAACTGGTGAGTTTTTTAAGTTCAGCGCGCGTTAAGGGGTTAAGCAAGGCATAAAGTCGTGTACGGGTTTTCTTATTCATTTCTTGAAAGACGTCTGCAGCAGCATCAGCAGACATGCCGTCAAGAATTTCAACAGCACGATTTATAGGGAGAAGTTCTAGGATGGCAGCAGGTTGCTCAAGCTCTGGTTTATCAAAAAGTTCGATAACATAATCAAGAGGCAGAAGACTAAGAATAGTTACACGTTCCATGATATCGAGCTCATTGATGATATCAATAGAGTCTGCAAAATGCTGGTTCTTTAACTTTTCAGCGAGAGCTTCAGGAGAAAAATTTTTGAAGTCGAAGGCCGTTTTGATTTCAGTCATGATAAAGTACCTCCTGAAGAGTTGGAGAGTTGTAAATCTAGATAATAGATGAGATAAAAACAAAAGTTTATGGAAGATTTAAAAAAACTCCCCAGCTATATTCCCAATTGTTAATATTTGAAGTAAAGTCAAGGGTAAATTATAAGTTATAAACAAGTTTCTGAATCACTAAAACGAGAATACAGCTTAATTTGAGGATAATATAAAAACGTAAATGTAAAAATCAGTTCTGATTTTACCATCATTTCTTTAATGCAGTTTGCGATTTTCAAAAGAATCTACAGCAATATTTTATAAAGAGTGGAGATTATGCTTTTCTCCAAGTGTTTTTGTTAATATGCAATTCTATTGTGATGTGCGAGCGAATAATCTTTATTGCTTCAATATAATATGGTTTGAATGAAAGAACTTTACGATTTTCAGGTTTTTTATTCAATAGCGTTTTGAAAGGTAGTTTTGAAACTCACGAAATAGTTTTAGTATGTTATCAATTTGTGTCGTAAAGATAATTGTTACAGTTTAAATTTATAATGGAGACATAAAGTATTATGACAAAAGCAGCAGTGCTGGACTGGAAGGGATTTTCAGGTCTTCCTGATTTTTCTTCTATAAGTGACGAAGATTTTAAACCCGCTTTTGAACAGGCACTTCAAGAAGCAGAAGAAGAACTAGAGGCAATTGCGATGGTGCAAGAACCACCAACGCTTGAGAATTTTTTGCAGCCTTTTGAGCTTTGCGGTAAAGCGCTTGATCGTGTCTGTTCAATATTTTTCTTACGCACCAGTGCTCATACGAATGTATTAATTCAACAGCTAGAGCAAGAGTTCGTTGTAAAACTTTCTCGTTATTCTTCAAAAATGATGATGGATGCACGGATATTTGCGAAAATAGATATGCTTTATAAACAGTCGCAGTTGGGCAAATTTGAGAGTGAAACAACACGTGTTCTTGAATTATGGTGGAAAAAGTTTGTTTGTCATGGGGCAAAACTCGATGAAAAAGCTAAGAAACGGCTTTTGGAAATTAATGAAAGACTTGCTTTTTTAAATGCTACTTTTGGACAAAATGTCTTAAATGATGAAGCTGAATGGATTCTGTTTTTAAAACAAACAGACTTATCTGGTTTACCGCAAGATCTCATTGCTTCAATGAAGGAAATTGCGTGTGAAAGAGGCAATGAAGAAGCGTATGCATTAACACTAGCACGTTCGATTGTTGAACCTTTTTTAAAATTCTCTGATCGTCGTGATTTGCGTGAGGTTGCATTCCAAGCTTGGGCTAAACGTGGTGAAAATAATAACAAGAATGATAATAAAACAATTATTGTAGAGATTGTTGCGCTTCGAGATGAGCAGGCTAAATTATTGGGATATAAATCTTTCGCAGATTTGAAGCTCGATAATACTATGGCTAAAAGTGTTGATTCCGTTATGGATTTGCTTATGCCTGTATGGGAGCGCGCAAGAGCGAAAGCTTCTACTGAGCAAATTGACTTACAAAATTTTGCCAACAATCAGGGCAGCAATGAATCTTTAGCTGCTTGGGATTGGCGTTATTATGCTGAAAGACTTCGCACTGAAAAACTTTCTTTCGATAGCGCTGAGATTAAATATTATTTTCAGCTTGATCTTATGATTAAAGCGGCTTTTGGGGTAGCCGAAAAACTCTTTAGCATTACATTTGAAGAAAAAAACGCTGTTACACTTTGGCATCCTGATGCACGTTTGTGGGAAGTAAAAAAGTCTGATGGAAGTCTACTTGGGCATTTTATTGGTGATTATTTTGCGCGTTCTTCAAAACGCTCCGGTGCGTGGATGAGTAGTTTGCAATCACAACATAAATTGGATGGCGGACAAAAGCCTATTATCTACAATGTTTGTAATTTTGCTAAACCACCTAAAGGGGAAGTTGCTCTTTTATCACTTGATGATGCACGTACGCTTTTCCACGAATTTGGACATGCATTGCATGGTTTGCTTTCTGATGTCACATGGCCATCTGTGTCGGGAACATCTGTTTCACGTGATTTTGTTGAGCTACCTTCTCAACTTTACGAACATTGGTTAACAGTACCAGAGATATTAAAATCTTATGCTATACATACAAAAACAGGTCATCCTATGCCACAAGAGTTGATAGATAAAGTCTTAGTAGCACAGACATTTAATGCAGGATTTTCTGCCGTTGAATTTATCTCATCAGCTTTAGTGGATATGGCTTTTCATCAAGGCGAAACAGTCACTGATCCAACAGTGTTTGAACGCCAAGAATTAGAAAAGTTGCAAATGCCTGATACAATTATTATGCGTCATCGTCCCCCACATTTTATGCACGTGTTTGCGGGGGATGGTTATGCATCTGGTTACTATTCTTATATGTGGTCGGAAGTCCTTGATGCTGATGCTTTTCAAGCTTTTGAAGAAACGGAAGATGTTTTTAATTCAGAGCTTGCTGATAAGTTGAAACGTTTTATTTACTCCGCTGGAGGAAGTCGTGATCCAGAGGAGCTTTATAAAGCTTTTCGGGGACGAATGCCTTTACCAGAGGCAATGATTAACAAACGTGGACTATAAGATATAACGGTATGGTTAACACCATGCCGTTTTCATATTATTCGAAAGGTGCAGTTGCGATTTATGCAAATTTTTTCTTCATTATAGCTCTGTAAACAGAGTTTTTTTATCTTATTCGCTTTTTGTTTATAGAGGAAAATAGATTTTGTATTTTAAATAGACATTATGGGAAAGAAAAATTATCAGCTCGATCTTTTTGATGCCCATTTGGTGGAAACCATGATTTTTTTATAAAACTTGACTTTCTTTTGCCTAAAAGGTGAGTGTTTTTTTGTACCATATCATCGAGGCTCATTGGAAGCTGACGCATAATTTTACTCCGCTCTTGATTCTCTGATTCTTGTATAAGTTTTTGAATAGCTTTATCGGTTGAGTATGAATTTTCATGAGAAAAGGCGTGAAAATTTAAAATATTTTTCAATGGTTTTTCTAAATAAGAGGTAAGTTTTTTCTTTCCTTCAGGGGTGAAATGCATGCCATTATTGGTGCGTAATTTGGTTGTTTTTCCATTAATATCATAGCCTGAAAAAGAAAAAAATCCTTCTTCATCACTAAAGCCGCTCCAGATATCGAGAAAATACCCTCCTGCTGTTTCTGTTTCTTGTTTATAGAGCGCATTAAAAATTTTCATTTTTTGTGTCAAAAGGTCATTTCCAAAAGAAGGTTGACCTATCCATATCCATGATTTTCCAGAGGCGTGAAGACTTTCAGTAATTTCGATAATTCTTTGTTTGTAGATGCGTATCCATTCTGACTGATCTGTGTTAATCATGTTATGAGAGTCTGTGATGGGTTGATTATCATTTGCACCGATCATCATGATAATAACATCGGGGCTATTTTGGTCAATGAGTTTAGAAATATTGCTTTGCCAAGAATAATAATCCGTTCGAACTAAGCCGGAAGCTGGTATTGTGTTGTTCATGATAACGATATCGCTATTATTTATAAAAAACTTTTTAAGTGCATCGGCAACAGCAGAGGCTGCAAAATCCCCTACAACAAGAATGCGTTTTGCATTCTCATTTTTTAGCTTTTGTATGTTTTTTTGTGTTACGATTTTTTTTTGCGGCTTGTCTATTTTTTGTTCTATAATTTGCGGTGGCTGCTGTGTCTGTTTGTTTTGTTGTGATAACCATTTGAAGAAGTTCGTTGCTTTACTTGGAGATGGCTGTAAGATCCCCACAATAGAAAGTGAAAACAGCAATAATGTCAAGTATATCAGGCGAAAAGAAGACAAAACCTTAGTCTCCATTATTGTTTGCGAAGGATAAAAAGCACTTGAGATGATGGATATCCATTTTCTTTTAGACCGTAATGCAGCTGAAAAGCTTTGATTGCTTTGCGAGAGGCTGTTCCGATTTGTCCATCAATATCTCCTTTATAATATCCCAATGCACTTAAGCGAGATTGCAGTTCTTTGCACTCTTGGAAGGTAATAGGCTGAAAAGGTCTTTGCCAATCATGCACTAATCCAAGATGTCCAGCAATACGATCAGCAAGAAGGGAAACAGCAAACGCATAACGATCTGCATTATTATAATGTTTCAGAACAAAGAAATTTTTTGTGACTAAAAATATAGGTCCTTTTGCTCCATCTGGATATTTTAATATTGCTTGTTCAGCTGATGTAGGAAGAGGGTGCCCATTTGCGTGTTTTACACCTAATTTTTTCCATTGTTCAAAGGAATACCAGCCTTCAGGAAGGTTTTTCCCCTGTGGCACTTTTACCTCTACTCCCCAAATAAGATTAGGTTGCCAGCCATTTTTGTGGAGAAGGTTAGCAGCAGTAGCCAGAGCATCTGGAACAAAGTTCCAGATATCACGCCGTCCATCTTGATTTATATCAACAGCATAGGCGAGATAACTGCTTGGAATAAATTGTGTATGTCCCAATGCTCCGGCCCAAGATCCAGTGAGTTGAGAGCGTTTAATTTCACCACTTTGTAGAATTTTCATAGCAGCAATCAGCTGTGTATATGCGTATTTTTCGCGTTTTTTATCGGCATAGGCTAGGGTTGCAAGTGAGCGAATGGCATCACGCATTACACTTTTATTCGCTAAAATTTTCCCATAATTGCTTTCCATTGACCAAATAGCAAGCAGAATATTACGGTCAACACCAAAACGTTCTTCAATTTGAAGAAGCCATTTGTTCCATTTTTTTGCTTGGCGCCGTCCTTCCACAATTGCGATATCATGGACACGATTATCGAAATAGTTCCAGGAAGGAGCAACAAATTCCGGTTGGTATGCGGCGCTTTTTAGAACTTCAGGATCAATGGCATTAACACCTTTAAACGCCATATGAAACGTAGAAGGGGTAATATTGTGAGCAATAGCTATTTTTTTAAATTCTTTAATCCAGTGTTTAAATCCGCTATCAGCATATGAAAGGGATATAAAAAACATAAAAAAAGCAGAAAAAATAACGGCAGAGACAGTGAAAAGAGTTCTCCAAGCTATTGACTTCTCTTCTAAAAAAGAGAAAGTCTTCAATTCTGTTTTTTGCATTTTGAAATCCCCATTAATATTCAATTCATTAGATGTGCAATAACTTTATTTTGTATTTAGTTTAATCGATAATATGATCAAGAAGAGGAAAAAACTGAAATAAATAATTCGTTTTAATCCTTTCAATAAATTCTCAGACTCTTTTTACATTTTTGATTGCCCATTATAATGATAATCAAAACAATAAGATATCTTTTTTACCATTTCGTAAAAACATATGATAAATAAAACAAAAAAGTTATATGAATTCATTGAGGAGGGTGAGTGTGCGTAAAATCCGGAAAGCAGTATTCCCAGTAGCAGGTCTTGGTACGCGTTTCCTTCCTGCGACAAAAACGATTCCTAAAGAAATGCTAACAGTTGTTGATAAACCTGTTATTCAATATGTTGTGGATGAGGCGAGGGAAGCTGGTATTGAGCATTTTATTTTTGTGACTGGACGTAATAAAGCAGTCATTGAGGATTATTTTGATGCGCAAGTTGAATTATACACGACACTTGCTGAATGTGGAAAGAAAGAAGATCTTGCACACTTATACCGTTTACAGCCATTACCAGGGTCAACTTCTTTCACTCGGCAACAGCAACCTTTGGGATTAGGGCATGCTCTTTGGTGTGCGCGTGAATTAGTTGCAGGGGAACCTTTTGCTTTATTATTACCCGATATGTTGATACAGGCGAAAAAGGGCTGTCTTTCTGAAATGATGAGCCTTTATGAAAAGGTGGGTGGGGGGAATATTATAGCAGTTCAGGAATGCGATCCTAGAGAAACACATAAATATGGTATTGTTGGGAAAGGCAAACAGATTGCAAATGGTTTTGAAATCACAAAAATGGTAGAGAAACCGGCACAAGGAACGGCACCATCAAATTTGTACATCAATGGACGTTATATTTTACAGCCAGAAATTTTTAATATTCTTTCCACTCAAGAACGGGGAACAGGAAATGAAATTCAATTAACAGATGCTATGATACGGCTTTCAAATGAGCAAGATTTTTGGGGTTTGCAAGTAAAAGGGCGCACTTTTGATTGCGGTTCTAAAGCTGGTTTTATTGAAGCCAACGTTGCATTTTCTTTGGCACGCGCTGATATGCACAGCCACGTTTCTGCTTCATTGAAAAATTTACTGGAAACCATTAATGTTGAAAAGTGATATAGATCTCTCACTTAATTTTATTGATCGAATTTGATTATGACAATACCGTCTCCTCATATGGCTTTGCAAGGTGCAGTAGCATCAGCGCTTAAAACACTTGCTAGTGAAAAGCAGGGGCTTGAAGCTCTTGAAAAAGCTCTGCTGGAAAGTCTTTCTTCTTCTTTTGAAGCGGCTGTTCAAACTATTAGAAATGCGCGTGGACATGTGGTCATTACTGGCCTTGGAAAAAGTGGTCATATAGGGACAAAAATTGCAGCAACCTTAGCCTCAACTGGAACACCTGCCTTTTTTGTGCACGCTGCAGAAGCCAATCATGGTGATCTTGGTATGATTGGCTCTGATGACGTTATTCTTGCTTTATCATGGTCTGGTGAAACTCAAGAGTTAAGTGGTATTATGAGTTATGCGGCGCGTTTTCGTATTCCCCTTATTGCGATGACATCAAGTAAGCACTCTGTGTTAGGACGGCAAGCTGATATTGTGCTATTACTACCAAAGATAGAAGAGGCTTGCCCCCATGGTTTAGCCCCTACAACTTCAACAATTATGCAATTGGCAATGGGAGATGCATTAGCGGTTTCTCTTTTAGAAATGCGTGGTTTTACCGCAACGGATTTCAAAATATATCATCCTGGTGGTTCTCTTGGTGCAAGCCTTAAATACGTGTGTGATATTATGCATGAGGGTGATAATATTCCTTTGGTTATGCAGGGAACAGCTATGACTGAAGCGATGAATGTTTTGGTGGAAAAACATTTTGGTTGTGTTGGTGTTGTGAATCAAGAAGGTGAACTAATCGGAATTGTAACTGATGGCGATCTTGCACGTAACATTCATTTTAATTTATCAAAATTTAATGTTGACGAGGTGATGACCAAAGCTCCTAAAGTTGTAAAGCCAAATACACTTGTTGGTGCAGCAACAGCTTTTATTAATGATCATCAGATTGGTGCATTTTTTGTGGTTGAAGATAAAAAACCGATAGGAATTGTTCATTTTCATGATCTTTTGCGCATTGGAGCTGCTTAGATTAAAGTTCCCTATCAAATAAAATGTTATTTTAGGTTGAAATAGATTGCAGGATACAAAGTTACAATTTTATTGTGAGGTGGCTTTACTGATATTTTGTGGAAGAAAATGATTATTTTACGCATTTCATAATGTTTAGAAAATTTTCAGGGTAAAGATTATACCAGCCTCTTTGCGTATTTTAGAGAGGATTTTCTATCAGGAGGAGAAAGGATATCGCCTCCTGCTTAATGTGTGTGCTCCCTCTGTTCTTAAGAGAGGTTTCCCTTGTACTTTGTTAAGATTTCCGCTTAAGGAAAAACTGTGCTCCTGTATGTGAGGTGCAGAGAAGTTGTGTGGCGTCATATGACATTGTACAATTGACTCTAGAAATTGTTCCACGGAGAATAGAGCGTATTTCAATTTCTATATTTTGGGCATTGAGATAATTATATGCTCCTTCTGATAGTTTTTCTTCTGTATCTGCTGCATGCGTTTCAAAAACACCATTGTGGAAAGAAGAAATAATACCATTCTCATCAACCCATTTTCCATCAATTCCAGTTGGCATATTTGAGTTATAATATCGCGAAAAGTTACAGGCACTTAACAGCAAGGCGGTAATTGTAAGACATAAAATATGATAGGTATGTTTCATTTATTGCACTCTATTTAGATTATTTTGCTCTCTAGTTTCTATAACATTATTAAATTACCCCATGAGTCAATATGAAAAATTTGATAAAAATCAATGAAAAAGCAAAAAAATGGAAAAAAATGCCTTAATGTTGTATTTAATTGACAGCTTGATGAATTTCGTAAGTGAAACACAAGAGGTAAAATATTTCTTATGGTTTACAACAATTTTTATATTAAGCTGCTAAGTAGTCTCAAAGGAGATTATTGACATTATGGTTGGTCCCATTCTTGTTGCGAGTGAAGATTATGGAAGACGTATAGAACTTTCTTCTATGCTGCGAGGTTTTGGTTATCGTGTCATTGAAGCAGAAAATGGTCTCCGTACGATTGATCTTTTACACAGGCGTAAAAACATTGTGCTTGCACTCCTTGATGTCGTTATGAGTGATTTGAGTGTGAGCGATTTGATTAAAATGATTAGAGTTGCTGGTGTTTCTGTTCCTATTGTCGTTATAGCACAACAAGAGAATCAGCATTTACTCCAGAAAGCTTTAACAGCTGGAGCTATTGATTATTGGATCCATCCAGTAACATTATTACGTGTAAGAGTTACTTTGGATATCCTTGCTCTTATTTCTGCCTTGGAGCATGAGGTTCGAGATATTCGGCGAAAAAAAGAGAATCATTTACGGTTTTCTGATCTTTGCGTAAAAAGTAGAGCTATGCAGATAGTATTAGAACAATCGAGACAAGCAGCAACTTCTTTACAGAATCTTTTGATAGAGGGAGAAGCTGGAACAGGACGTGAGACATTAGCTCGGATTATTCATCATGAGGGATTATTTTCGGAGGGTGTTTTTGTTCGCTTTCAATGTTCAGCCATCGTTGATCCAGAAGAAGAAAATCAGCAGTGGTTTAAAGAATTCCTACCATTGGTTTCTTCTCTTGAAAAAGGGACACTTTGCCTTTGTGATATTGATCGACTTGAGCCCATACAGCAAAAACGGTTTGCTCATTACCTTAAAGAAAGGGAAAGGGATACAAAAGGAGATTTTTTTCCTTTTCGGATCATCGCTATTTCAACATCGCGTTTAAAGGACTTGGTTAATGAGAACTTTTTTTTGCATAGTTTGTTTGAACAATTTTCTCACTTGTCTATTAGCGTTCCTGCTTTACGAGAATTAAGGGATGATTTTCCAGAGATCACACAACGTTTGATTGATCGCATTATCACAGAAACAGGGCGATCACATGTCCATGGTTTAGCAGGCTCTGCTCTTTCCTTGCTTATGCAGTATGATTGGCCTGGCAATAGAAATGAGCTTGAAACCTTTTTATTTCGTGCGATTTTACTCAGTGAAGGACCGTTATTAACTGTTCGAGATTTTCCGCAATTAATGGGAAATTCATTAATGAATGTTCCCAATATCATTGAGGGTAATATGCAAGAAGATAATGAGCAAGAATCGATAAAATTTTTGAATACTGATGGGCATGTACGTACTTTTGCAGAAATGGAGCTTGATATTATAGAGAAAGCGATTAAACATTATAAAGGACATATGAGTGAGATTGCGCGCCGCCTTCATATTGGTCGCTCTACACTTTATAGAAAAATGGAAGAATTGAGAGCAATAAGAAATCAAGAACGAAAGTAAAATTCATAACAAATTTCTCTTCATGACAAGCAAGCGTTTCAAAAAAATAGAGTGGATTTTGATAAAGTCCGTGGGGGAAAGCTGAAGAAAATAATCATTTATTGTAAAATTTATCTATAGAGGATAATTTTGTAGATTTAAATCAAATATAAATTTTATGTGACTATTTTAATCGTTTGTTTCAATTTATACAATTTTAGTTAAGTTTACATTTATTAAAACAGAGAAGCATTTTTAAAAACTTTTAAATACTACCGCTAAAATTTTTGTATCATCAATATTAAATTTATACTCTCTTAAGCAAGAAGTGGCATTTTATCTGCTATACGATTAAGATAAAGTGATTAGTGTTATCGTTTGCATTACTGATGATGTGATAGTTTAAAATAGAAAGTTTGCCCTCTTTGACTCTTTTACAGATTGTTATTGGTTTTGTCCTCTTTTTTTTTATTGCATCTATGTTGGCAATCTACACCTATGGGCGTTTTGTGAAAAATGCTAGGGGGAAATGTTCTTATGCGTTACCTCTTCAGAAAGATGAAACTAAGCTTGATCGTATCGTCAGTCAATTAGCTGAGAAAGAAAATGGATTGGGGATTGATAAAGATGCCCTTTCCCTCATTATCAGCAATTTGGATGCGTTTTGTGTTCGTGCAATAGGAGCTGCAGAGGCTGGGCGTAGCCTTGATCTGATGTATTATATTTGGGATGATGATTTAACGGGGCGCCTATTATTAAGTGAAATAGTTGAGGCAGCTGATCGAGGGGTTCGGGTACGGCTTCTTTTGGATGATATTAATGCTCAGGCACGTGATCCAGCTTATATTGCACTAGATAAACATCCTTATATTGAGGTGAGAATGTTTAATCCAGGGCGATCGCGTAAAGGTGGTTTACGCCGTGGTTTAGAAATTATATTACGGGCAATTACTGTAACACGTAGAATGCATAATAAAGCTTTTATTGTTGATGGCAGGGTCGCTTTTGTAGGAGGACGTAATCTTGCAGATTCTTATTTTGATGCTGGTAAAGAATCCCATTTTCGAGATTTAGATTTGATGTTAATCGGTCCTTCTGTTAAAAAGGTAGAAAGTATCTTTGATGATTTTTGGAATAGTGCTGTTGTTTTGCCAATTCATACTTTGGTTGTTCCTAAAAGCGCAAGTGATCTTAGCTATTGGAAAGATAAATTACGAAAGTTTCGTGATTCCAAGGTTGCAAAAGTTTATTTAGATTATGTCAAAGAGCACATTAACTTTAATTGTTTTATCCAAACAGGAAAGCGGTTATTTTTAGCAGACAAAGTTGTTGTTCTTTCTGACCCTCCAGAAAAAGCATTGCGTAAAAAAGCAAGCAATTGGCTTATGAAGGCACTTTCAAAGGTTATTGGAAATGCCCAAAAAACGGTTCAGATTACGTCACCTTATTTTGTTCCTGGTAAGGTTGGCACGCAGAATTTTAGTAATTTGGTTTCAAAGGGTGTTGATGTCAAAATTCTGACAAATTCTTTAGCTGCTACTGATGTAGCATTAGTGCATGGTGGTTATGTACCTTATCGTAAGGCATTGTTGAAAAGTGGTGTTAATCTTTATGAATTAAAAGCGGAAGGCAATACTCATGGGTTACGATTGTTTCGATCGAGTAAGGCAAGTTTACATGCCAAAGCTTTTTTAATTGATCGTAAAACAGCTTTTATTGGATCTTTAAATTTTGATCCAAGATCAGCATCATTAAATACAGAAATGGGCATTCTTTTTGAATGTGCTCCCATTACAGCAAGATTAGATTTGTTGTTTTCTGAAGAAACCACAGGGGAAATGAGCTATCATCTGCGTCTTGGTGATAATAATCGTATTTATTGGGATTTTATTGAAAATGAAAAAAAATATAGCATTGACTATGAGCCAGAAAGCAATTTTTGGCGTCGCGCATTTGCAAAAATAATAAGTTGGTTACCTATTGAATCACAATTGTAAATTTTTATAAACCACACTTAAAAAAATATTTATTTTTCTTTTCATTTTGTTTGTAGCATGGCATAATTTTTTGCCAATCTACCATGTATGAGAACCGCAGTTGTATTTTAAAGCTTCTTGCGGTGTTTTATTATAAAAGGAATTTTGATATGGCAAAGATTGTTGAAACGGGGACAGGTGCATTGGCACTGACTTTTGATGATGTACTTTTACAACCCGGTCATTCTCTTGTTATGCCTAGTCAAGTGGATCTCAGTACGCGCATTGCAGCGGATATTAAGCTCAATTTGCCATTGCTTTCTGCGGCAATGGATACGGTAACAGAATCGCGTTTGGCAATTGCTATGGCTCAAGCTGGTGGTCTTGGGGTTATTCATCGTAATATGTCTCCTGCAGAGCAGGCAGAAGAAGTTCGCCAAGTAAAAAAGTTTGAATCTGGTATGGTTGTTAATCCAGTCACCATTGGACCAGATGCAACACTTGAAGAAGCAAAATCTTTGATGCGCTCTCATGGTATTTCCGGTATTCCGGTTGTTGAAAATGGTGCTAAAGGTGAAACTGCTGGACGGCTTGTTGGCATTTTGACAAATAGGGATGTGCGTTTTGCATCGGATCCTAAACAAAAAATTTATGAATTAATGACGCATGAAAATTTAATCACAGTGCGTGAAAATGTTCAACTCAGTGAAGCGAAGTATCTTTTACATCATCATCGTATTGAAAAATTATTAGTTGTGGATGAACAGAATCGTTGTGTCGGACTGATAACAGTTAAGGATATTGAAAAAGCAAAATTAAATCCAAACGCTGCCAAAGATTCACAAGGTCGCTTGCGTGTTGCAGCTGCAAGTAGTGTAGGGAACGATGGGTTTGAGCGGGCTGAACGATTAATTGATGCAGGCGTTGATATTCTAGTAATTGATACTGCACATGGACATTCTCAGCGTGTATTAGACACTGTTGAGCGTATTAAAAAAATGACGTTTTCTCCAGCTATTATTGCTGGTAATGTGGCGACTGCTCAAGCAACACAGGCTTTGATTGACAGTGGTGCGGATGCTATAAAAGTTGGGATTGGTCCTGGTTCTATTTGCACAACGCGAATTGTTGCAGGTGTTGGTGTTCCTCAGCTTGCAGCCATTATGAATGCTGCAGAAGTTGCTGAAAAAGCGGGCATTCCCGTTATTGCTGATGGGGGGATAAAAGCTTCAGGTGATTTTGCTAAAGCCTTAGCAGGTGGGGCTTGTGCTGCTATGATTGGCTCTCTTTTAGCGGGTACAGAAGAAAGTCCTGGCGAAGTTTATCTTTATCAAGGACGATCCTTTAAAGCTTATCGCGGCATGGGATCTGTTGGTGCTATGGCACGAGGATCGGCAGATCGCTATTTTCAAGATGATGTTCGTGATGAACTTAAGTTGGTTCCTGAAGGTGTGGAGGGGCAGGTGGCTTATAAAGGTCCTATAGCATCAGTTCTACATCAGCTTGCTGGTGGACTTCGTGCTTCGATGGGGTATGTTGGAGCAAAAGATCTCATAGAGTTTCGTGAAAAAGCAACGTTTGTACGTATTACGAATGCGGGACTCCATGAAAGTCATACGCATGATGTTTCTATCACACGAGAGAGTCCAAATTATCGTGGGCCAGTTTAAAGATACAAGAGCCTAATATCATATTGCATAAATATAAAATTTTCCGAGAACCAGAAAGAGAGACTGCGCTTTTTTCTGTTTGTAATTTGGTGTAATAATCCCAAAAAGGAAAGAATTAGAGGTTAAAACTCTAATCCTTTCTGTTAAGACTATATGAAATAAGTTATATAAAATTAGAATTAGCTTTTTGTTGTCTTCCGTCCAGTCTTTGACGCACGTTGGCGAGTGTTTGTCTGATCACTTTGGACGGATTTCTTTCCGTTGTTTGAGGGCATTGTATTATGACCGCTTTTAGACGAAGTTGTTTTTCCATTATTATAAGTCATTATTTTCTCCTTTAAAATTGTCTGGCAGTTGCCATTAGAGTAAAAACGGTCATGCCAAATAGTGGTTCCAAGCATTTTCTAAAAAGTTAATTTTTTGTTGAACGTAAGATGAACTTGTTTAATTTTATGAGAAGATTTTTTCTATTGTTCAGACAATCCTCGTAAATTTTATTTTACGCAAATAAATTAAAGAGTTTGGTTTTTTCGTAATGCGTGGCGGAAATAAGTTTTTTATGGATGGCTACGTATCTTTTAGTATAAGAGGTAGAAGGATAAAAAACGAATGGGCAGAAGATGAAAGGAAAAATTTAGATACTCTAAATTGGATCTTATAAAAAAGTATGATCAGATCATTTTAATATTGAATGTAAATTTTTTATGGCTTTGAGAAGGTTTCATTGGCAAGAAGGCGATAATATTATTTTTTTAGATGATTTAAAATTTTATTATTTTAATGGGAGAAATGAATGCGATTAGGTGGGCGTTTGCAAGCAGCAATAGATGTTCTCACAGAGATAGAAATGAAGCATCGCCCAGTAGGAGAAGCTTTAAAGGATTGGGGTCTTTCTCATCGCTTTGCTGGAGCAGGTGATCGTGCAGCTATTGGTACAATCGTTTATGATGTTTTAAGACGACGTTATTCTTTACAATGGCGTATGGAGAGTGATTATATCCGAGATATCGTTTTTGGTGCCTTATTAGATTCTGGAAAAATGACGCTGGAGCAAATTGATGGTGAATTGGCAGAAGATCGGTTTGCACCGCAGTTATTAGGGGATAAACAGCGTAAATCGTGGCAAGGTCAGCAATTAGTGGATGCTCCAGACTATATTCGTGGTGATATTCCGCAATGGTGTCAAGCGCATCTGCGTCCTTTATTTGGTGATAATTGGATCACTGAAGCGGCTGCGTTAGCAACGCGTCCTTCTTTAGACCTACGGGTAAATAACCTAAAGGCAACACCAGAAAAGGTGCTGAAAGAATTAGCAAAAACCAAACTTAAATCTTTTCCATGGTTTGGGCAAGCTTTAAGAATTGCACCGATTGAAAAGTTTAATCGTCATCCCAATGTTCAAGTGGAACCAGCTTTTCAAAAAGGACACTTTGAAATACAGGATTTAGGATCTCAAATTGTTGCTCACCTTGTGGAAGCGCAAGAGGGCATGCAGGTATTAGATTATTGTGCAGGTGCTGGGGGCAAAACATTAGCTTTAGCTTCCGATATGAACAATCGTGGGCAAATTTATGCTTATGATTTTGATAAAGTGCGCCTAGCTCCTATTTTTGATCGTCTTCGACGTGCTGGTGTTCGTAATGTACAAACACGAGCACAAAAAGAAGAATTGAAGCCATTAATAGGCCAGATGGATAGAGTTCTACTAGATGCACCATGTAGTGGGACAGGAACATGGCGTCGTCGTCCAGATGCGAAATGGCGTTTAACATTAGAACAAGTGAAACAACGCCAAGCAGAACAGAGGGATATTTTGAATGAAGCGATAGCTTATCTTAAGCCAAATGGGCGCCTAATCTATATTACCTGTTCTCTTTTTACAGATGAAAATGAGGAACAAATTTCCCATTTCCTTCAACAACATTCTCATTTTTCTCCAATAGATATGCCAGCGCTTTGGCAGAAACATTTTAGTTTTTCTCCTGTGCAACCAGTTTTTTCAAATTATGGACTTACTTTGTCGCCGGCCACAACACAAACAGATGGGTTCTTTTTATCTGTGTTGCAAAAAAAACATTGATCCATATTTTTGCACTTTTTATCATAAACTTTACAAGAATAATCTTTTTCTTAAGAAAACAGGCTTGTGAAAAGAGAAAGATTGAATCATAACTCTCATGAGTTTTCTTTTACAATTGTTGATTGGTTTTCTATGAGCATATCACATCCAGACACTGTTCTTATTATTGACTTTGGTTCACAAGTTACACAACTTATTGCACGACGGGTACGAGCAATGGGAGTGTATTGTGAAATTACTCCTTTTCAATTGGCTTTAGAAGCTGTGCGCCGCATAAATCCTAAAGCTATTATTTTATCAGGGAGTCCTTATTCCGTTATTGATGAGGGCTCTCCGCGTGCTCCAATGGAAATTTTTGAGGCGGGTGTTCCGATTTTGGGTATTTGCTATGGTGAACAAGTCATGTGTGTTCAGCTTGGAGGAAAGGTTGAAGCTGGACATGAGCGTGAATTTGGGCGTGCTTTTTTGGAAGTTCAAGAAGAGAGTGCCCTTTTTGATGGAGTGTGGGAAAAAGGTTCTCGTTATCAAGTATGGATGAGCCATGGTGACCGTGTGGCAGCTTTACCAGAAGGTTTTCGTGTCATAGGAACCTCAAAAGGAGCTCCCTATGCGGCTATTGCTGATGAGAAAAGATATTTTTATGCGGTACAGTTTCATCCTGAAGTTATCCATACACCGGATGGTACAAAACTTTTGCAAAATTTTGTTCATAAGATCTCTGCTATTAAAGGTAGTTGGTCAATGGCTTCTTATCGTGAGCAGGCAATTGCTACGATACGACAAAAAGTTGGGAAAAGTCGTGTGATTTGTGGTCTTTCAGGGGGAGTGGATTCATCTGTTGTAGCGGTACTCCTTCACGAAGCCATAGGAGATCAACTGACATGTATTTTGGTAGACCATGGGCTGATGCGCAAGAATGAAGCTGAAGAAGTTCTCACGCTCTTTCGTGATCACTATAATATAGAGCTTATTCACGTTAATGCTGCTGATGTGTTTCTTAATGCTTTAAAAGGTGAGACAGATCCAGAAAAAAAACGCAAAACAATTGGTCGCCTTTTTATTGAAGTTTTTGAAGAAGAAACGAAAAAAATAGGAGGTGCAGAGTTTTTAGCACAAGGAACACTTTATCCAGATGTGATTGAGAGTGTTTCTGCTATTGGTGAAACGGTAACCATTAAAAGCCATCATAATGTGGGTGGGCTACCAGAACAGATGAAGATGAAACTTGTAGAACCGTTACGTGAGCTCTTTAAGGATGAGGTTCGCTTGCTAGGGCGAGAGTTAGGATTACCAGAGCAGTTTATTGGTCGCCATCCTTTTCCAGGTCCCGGTCTTGCAATTCGCTGTCCAGGTACTGTGACCTGTGAAAAATTAGAAATTTTACGTGAAGCAGATGCTATCTATCTTGAGGAAATCCGTAAAGCCGGTCTTTATGACGAAATTTGGCAAGCTTTTGCTGTTCTTCTTCCAGTTCAAACTGTTGGCGTGATGGGGGATGGTCGCACTTATGAATTTGTTTGTGCTCTTCGCGCCGTCACATCTGTAGATGGAATGACTGCTGATTTTTATCCTTATGATATGGCGTTTTTAAGTAAGACAGCAGCACGTATTATTAACGAAGTTAGAGGGATTAATCGTGTTGTATATGATGTAACCTCAAAGCCTCCTAGTACTATTGAATGGGAATAATTAAAATGAAGGATAAGTCTTTTAAGAATAAAATATGATTGAGGGTTTGATATTCGAAAAGTGTAGAAAAAATCATTTAAAAATGATTGTGTATTTTCATATGATATAAGCCTTTATCTGGCAATCTGTAAGTCAATATCGTTTAAAATTGAGGAGTGTGGGATTTTGCATGTCTGAGAAAAAAATTGTTGCACACCGTGGAGGAGCTCATCTTTATTCTGAAAATACCCTTTCAGCATTTAATAATGCTATAGCGTTAGGTGTTGATGAAATTGAATGCGATGTTCATTTGCTGAAAAGCGGTGAAGTGGTTGTCTTTCATGACTTCCGTCTAGACCAATTGGTTGGAAAAAAGGGGTATATTCACGACATTGATAATGAAACGCGCAAACAACTCTGCGTAAAAGGAAGCCAAGAAGCACCTCCCTTATTAGAAGAAGTGCTTGATCTTTTAGCACCAACGAATGTTGCATTGCATCTTGAAATCAAGACATGCGGTGAAGTGGAGCGCGAAACAATATTATCCCAAAAAGCGCTTGCGCTAATAAAAAGCCGAAATTTATCAGAACGGGTTTCTGCAATTAGTTTTGATCCTTTTATCCTTCGTCCTTTTATTGAAGCAGGAATACCATCTGGTCCATGTGTTGATAATTTTGAAGGTGATATGTACCGTCATTTTTCTGAATGGAAGCAATTAGGTTATTCTGATCTAAGTTTAGATGGCTCTATTGTTTCACAGAACTTTATTGAATCTGCTCTTGAGGCTGGTTTTACTGTAGGGGTATGGACAATTAATGGAAAAGCTCGGTTATCATATTGGCTTGATATGCCTGTACATTATATTACGACAGATCAACCTGATCTCGCATTACAATTGTGTGCACAAAGGTAAAAATACATCAACACAAAAGGAACTATATATCTTCATAAAGTTAGCGTAATGAAAGAAGAAAAATTATCTAATATATAACAATAATACATTGATTATAATCATAATTAATATTTTACTCATGTGAGTAAGAGACCTTAATACGTAAGATTCTCTTATTTAAAATATTTTTACAATGAATCAATCAAAATCATTCGTTTGAACATTACAAGCAGGGTTGGAGTGTGGATAAAAAATGATTGAGAAAAGAATAAAAATATTCATTTAACATATTTCAAATGCAAGGCTTGTTTAAGCATTAGGGTCGCACATGATGATGTCGTTTTGCACTTTTATGAAGTGTAAAAATGATGGCATACAAAAAGTCTTATATACTTTAATGGAGAGGCTTTAGGGCTTATTTTATAGGTTCTATCATGAAATGTAGATGTATTGAAAGATTTTTTAACAGCATGGAAATTGGTCATACAGTGTCATTTTGTTTTGCGTGAGGGGTGTGACCTTGTTACAGGGAAAGAGACTATTAAGCGCTTCAAAATGATTTTCTTAATTTTAAAAAAATTCTATTTGTCTCTTCTTTAAATTCAGTAGCAGCATCGTGTTAAAGTTATAAGCCGAAAGTTATAAGACAAATAATAAAAGAATAAACAATTCTTTTTAAAAAAGTAAATCCAGATATTAAAATAGTCATTGAATGATATTTACGATCCATATCTTTTTACCAAGTGACTTTGCTTATTTAAGCCATCTCACTTTTTTCAGATAGTTACAAACGCGTATTTCGTGAATACATAAGAAAGCTTATAAAAGAAAATAAATAAATTTAAACAAATTCATTTGACCTTTAAGTGGTTCCTGTTTAAATGAGAGAATATGTTTCTGAAATAAAACAGTCATAGCATGTTCATGTGTAATACTATAAATTTAGGGGTAGTTTGTATTCCATCACTTCAGAAAGGGTGAAGCATGAGTCGTTTTTATCTTTCCATAGCGGCCACGGTTGCTATCATAATGTCCACAGCGGGGATGACAGAAAGTTTTGCACAGACAAAAATCAGCTTTTGGCATTCTATGAGTGGTGAATTAGGAAAGCAAACTGAAAGTCTCATTAACGATTTTAATGCAAGTCAATCTGAGTATAAAGTTGTTTCTTCATTTCGCGGTGAATATGAAGAGGGATTGATTTCACTCATTGCAGCATTTCGTGGAAAGAAACAGCCAGTACTTGCTCAAATTTATGACGTTGGTACTGGAACTATGATGGCTGCAAAAGGCGCAATCTACCCATTTTATCAACTTATGGCTGATACAAAACAAGAATTTGATCCTACAGATTATTTCCCTGCTATTAGTGGTTATTACTCCGATGAACAGGGACGTATCGTCTCTATGCCATTTAATATTTCAACACCCATCCTTTATTATAACAAAGATATCTTTAAAAAAGCAGGGCTTGATCCAGAACAGCCTCCTAGAACATGGCAAGATATAGAAAACTTTTCCAAGAAAATTCTTGAGACTAAAGCGGCGACTTGTGGTTTTACAATGGCTTATGCCGCTCAATGGATTGGTATAGAAAATTTTTCAGCGTTGCATAATGTTCCTTTTGGAACGAAGGAAAATGGCTTCAAAGGACTTGATTCAGAACTTACATTTAATGGACCTTTACAAGTGCGTATGTGGACTGACCTGAAAAAGTGGTCTGATCAAGGTATTTTCCGTTACGGTGGTCCAGCAGGTGCATTAGATTCAACACCAATGTTTATGGCACAAAATTGTGCAATTTTTATGCAATCTTCAGGATCACATGCTGGGATTGTTTCTGAAGCGCAGTTTAATGTGGGGGTTGGTATGCTACCGTACTATAAGGATACAGAAGGAGCACCACAAAATTCAGTTATTGGGGGAGCTTCTATTTGGGCGTTTAAGGGACATACTCCAAAGGAATATGCAGGGGCAGCCGCTTTTCTTAAATTTCTTTCAAAAACAGAAAATCAAGCAAAATGGCATCAGGAAACAGGTTATCTCCCAACCACAAAAGCGACTTATGAATTGAGCAAAAAACAACATTTCTATGAAAAAACGCCAGGTGCGGATATAGCTATCAAACAGATTAATCTTAATCCACCAACAGTTAACTCAAAAGGGATAAGATTTGGTAATTTACCACAAATTCGTGCCATTCTTGATCAAGAGTTGGAAGCTGTTCTTAGTGGTTCAAAAACGCCGAAAGATGGTTTAGATGAGACCGTTGAACGTGGAAATAAACTCTTGCGTGAATTTGAAAGATCTAATCATTAATTTCGTTTTATTGTTAAACATTAAAGACTCAACAAAAACGGTTGAGTCCTTTTTGTTTACTTTTTTAAAGTCTCTACATTTAAAGAGCCCTACGAATGCAAGAAAAACATGCATATTTTAAAAATAGTCTACTTTCTTACGGATTGCTTTTTCCTCAGCTTCTTGTGACTTTTTTGTTTTTCTTTTGGCCTGCTGCCCAAGCAATAAAATCATCTTTTGAGCGTGAAGACCCTTTTGGCTTTACAACAACCTTTATTGGTTTTGAGAATTATCTAACCGTTCTTTCTGATCCTACTTATCGGCAATCGCTTCTTACAACCGCAGTATTTTCCATCTCAGTTACTGTCGCTTCAATGACAATATCACTTCTCTTAGCTGTCTGTGTTGATCGTGTCATACGTGCAAAAAAGGCTTATACAATGCTTTTGCTCTGGCCCTATGCTGTTGCTCCAGTATTGGCAGGTATATTGTGGCTGTTTATCTTTCATCCCACCATCGGAATTATCCCTTTTTTTCTCGAGAAAATAGGGGTGCTATGGAATTATCGTATTAATGGCACTCAAGCAATGATTCTTATTGTCATTGCGGCTAGTTGGAAACAAATTTCTTACAATTTTCTCTTTTTTCTTACAGGTCTTCAGTCTGTTCCGCGTTCTCAAATAGAAGCAGCCGCCATTGATGGTGCTGGTCCCTTTAAACGATTTTGGACAGTGGTTTTCCCGCAAATTTCACCAACGACGTTTTTCCTTCTTATTGTCAATGTCAATTATGTTATGTTTGATACTTTTGGTATTATTGATAATACCACTTCTGGAGGTCCTGCGCGTGCAACGAGCATCCTCGTCTATAAAGTATATGACGATGGCTTTAGAAATCAAATAATCGGTGCATCAGCAGCACAATCAACAATATTGATGTTGATGGTTATTGTCTTAACGTTTATCCAGTTTCGCTGGATTGAGCGCCGTGTACAATATTAGGAAACAAATTATGGTTGAAAATCGCCCTGTTTTGAAATTTCTAACCCATATTATTCTCATTGTTGGTATTATCATTATTTGCTTTCCAGTTTATGTTGCTATCATTGCATCAACTCATAGTTCAGCAGCATTTAACTCAGGAACACTTCCTCTTTTGCCTGGGAAATATGCTCTGGAAAATTATAAAACAATCTTTGGTGATGGCCTTGCACAGCTGGGTTTGCCCAACCTCTGGCCACTCTTAATGAATTCATTCATTATGGCTCTTGGGATTAGCGTTGGAAAAATTATTATTTCACTTTTGTCTGCTTATGCAATTATTTACATGCGCTTTCCCTTCCGAAAAACTGCTTTTGTTCTTATTTTTGTTACATTGATGCTCCCTGTCGAAGTTCGTATTCTTCCAACCTATGAGATTGTTGCAAAATTGGGGATGGTCAACACCTATAGTGGAATGATTATTCCACTTATTGCATCTGCAACCGCTACATTTTTATTTCGCCAGTTTTTTTTGACTGTTCCAGATGAACTCTTAGAGGCGGCACGTGTTGATGGTGCAGGTCCAGTTAAATTTTTTAAGGATATTCTTCTTCCTCTTAGTAAAAGCAATATCGCTGCTTTATTTATCATTATGTTCATTTATGGATGGATACAATATCTCTGGCCTCTTATCATCACAACGGATCAAAATCATCAAACGATCCTTATTATTTTAAAACAGCTTATTGTCGAATCACTTCAACATGATCCTCAATGGAATATACTCATGGCAGTATCGGTTGTTGCCATGGTTCCTCCTGTTCTTGTTGTTATCTTCATGCAGCGGCTTTTTATCAAAGGCCTTATTGAAACGGAGAAGTAATTGTGGCCATAATCCAGTTATCAAATATAAAAAAACAGTATGACAACGGCATTCTGGTCATTGATGATTTAAACTTAACTGTTGCCGATAAAGAACTTCTTGTTCTTGTCGGTCCTTCAGGGTGCGGAAAATCGACCTTATTACGTATTATAGCAGGACTTGAACAAGTTACCTCAGGTGAATTATGCATTGATAACGAATGTATCAATGATCGTGAACCAGCTGATCGTGATATCGCTATGGTTTTTCAAAATTATGCCCTTTATCCCCATATGACAGTTCGTGGAAACTTAGAATATGGTCTTAAAAATCGTAAAACTCCTAAAGAAGAAATTAAAAAACGTATCGCACATGCTGCAAAGCTTTTGGAGATAGAACCATTTCTTGATCGTAAACCACGACAATTATCAGGAGGACAACGTCAGCGTGTTGCAATGGGGCGTGTGATTGTACGTCAACCCCGTGTTTTTCTCTTTGATGAACCTCTTTCAAATCTTGATGCAAAATTACGGGCGCAAATGTGTATTGAAATAAAAACACTACAGCGTTCATTAGGAACAACGAGCCTCTATGTTACCCATGATCAACTAGAAGCTATGACATTAGCTGATAGAATAGTCGTTTTGAATAAAGGAGCTATCGAGCAAATTGGAACACCAATGGAAATTTACGATACTCCAGCAACAACATTTGTTGCTGATTTTATTGGTTCTCCTCCTATGAATTTTCTTGATCGCCATGTCTTAGAACAACATTTAGGGCATTCATTTTCTTATGGTGAAGAAACTGATCTTTTAGCATTCAGACCTGAAATAATCTTATTGGGCCAACATCCAGATAAAGGGCCTGTCTTTCACACAAAAATTGAGCTTATCAAGCTTATTGGAACAGGTTGCCATGTTTTAACGCGTTGGAATGGTATCATCTTTACGATTGAAATAAAAGAACGCTTGACACACGACTATGGTCAAAAACTAAGTTTCACTGTTGCTCATCAGAATTTTCATACTTTTAATAAAAACACAGGAAAGCGCACAAATAATAAGTAAGCATTAATTGATGTGATACGACTCTCTTTTATGCTGCGTCATGATAATGTTGTATTCTGACTTTCTCGATTACATTCACAAAATCAGAGTATAACCGATGAGATTAAAAATAAAATTTTAAAAGTTTTGGTAATGGTTCATTGTCACATGATGTTGAGAATATTCGAAACGCTCATATAATGAAATCTTGCACTTTTATGGTCTATAAGAAGAATATTATTTTCAAACATCAAACATAATAAAGTTCTTTTCATTGTAGAAAAACATCAAGAGATAATAACCATTTATTAACCATATTTCTTCTCATTTAGAAAGGTACTTTATCAATAAAAAACAATCTATTATTATCTATTTCCTGATGTAATAATTTATGTATCTTATAAAGAATGAATAAGAAAAATAGAGAGAGAAAATTATTCATAGATGATGGCACTATGCACCTTATATCTTAACTTTGATCCATTTTAGCATCTATAGGGTATAAATTTTTTCTGTAAAATCAACTTTGTTTTATATCATTGTCACCAATCATGAGGATTGAGTATTATTGGTAACATAATCATAGATCTATGATTTTATGAATTTTTTCTTCTCTCTTTCGTAGAAGATTTTTTAAGGTTTCGTGATAGCATCAATGATGGTATTTACATTATGTTCCATCATATCGAGATAAGTTGCTGCAGGGCCATTTTTGTTTGACAATGCATCAGAATAAAGTGTTCCACCAATTGTTAAACCTGTTTCTTTTGCAATCTGTTTTATGAGACGGGGATTAGAGATATTTTCAACGAATAGGGCAGCTGCTTTATTCGCTTTAATTTGTTGGATAAGCTTGGCTACATCGGCTGCGGTTGCTTCAGCTTCTGTTGAAGCACTTTGAGGGGCAAGGATAGTAAAACCATATTCCTTGGCAAAATAGCCAAACGCGTCATGAGATGTGATAATGATACGTTTATCTTTAGGAATGGCAGCAATTTTTGTTTTCAGGGTATCTTGTGCTATTTTAAGTTTTTGGATGTAGGTTTCGGCATTTTTTTTGTAGCTGGTACAGGATTGTGGATCGATTTTACAAAAAGCAGCAGCGATATTCTTCACATAGATTTTGACATTGGGAATTGTTTGCCAAGCGTGTGGATCAATAACGCTGTGGTGGTGATGGGCATTATGTTCTTGATTTTTCATTTTGAGGGAAGGAATGTTAGCGCTAACTTCGACAAGAAGTGCTTTTGTCCCACTTGCTGTAATGAGGCGATCAATAAATCCTTCTAAATGAAGCCCGTTGATGAAAATAATTTGAGCATTTCTAAGAGCCTGAGCATCATGGGGGGTAGGTTCATAAGTGTGGGTATTCGCATTTGGACCTACAAAAGTGGTCATAGAGATATGGTTGTCTCCTACATTTTTTACGAGATCTGCGAGAATAGAAAAGCTCGCAACAACTTTGATTTTATTGTGTGCAGAAGCAGAAAATGGAGAAAGGGCAAGCAATAAAGCTCCAAGAAGAACAAATTTTTGAGCAAACTTAGGCACATTTTTTTCCTTAAAGTGAGGAGGTATAAAAGAGGTGGGGAAACCATGTTACAATAAAGCCACGTGGACTTATCAAACAGGAAACAAGATAAATAAATCCTGCGGCAATGATGATAGCAGGGCCGGAGGGAAGTGAAAGATGAAAAGAAAGCAGGAGACCACATACGCTAGAAATGATTCCAAAAAGAGTGGAAAGCGCGCAAATAGGGCCTAGCCGTGAAAACCAAAAACGGGCTGTAATGGCTGGAATCATCATAATACCAACGGAAAGTAATGTTCCTAGTGATTGAAAGCCTCCAACCAGATTCAACACCACAAGTCCAAGCAATGAAATATGAATATATTTACTCAATGGAGAGAGTGATTTAAAAAAGAGGGGGTCAAAGCTTTCTAAAACGAGTGCACGCCAAAAAATACAAAGGCTGCAGAGTGTAATCAGCATTATAGTAGTGATTAACCAAAGGGCTTGTGCATCAAGTGCAAGAACCGATCCGAATAAGAGATGAAGCAGCTCAATTGTTGAGTCTTTCAGTGAGATAATAATAACACCTGCCGCGAGTGCAATAAGATAAAAGACGGTCATGGATGCATCTTCTTTCTGAAAGCTGTTTCGTGAAATCAAAATGGTTGCTAAAGCAACAATAAGACCAGCGAAGATGCCACCAAGTGTCATAGATATGAGGGAAAAACCACAAATCAGAAAAGCAATTGCAACACCAGGAAGAATGGCATGAGAGATAGCATCTCCTGTCAAGCTCATTCCACGGAGCATCAAAAATACACCAACAGGACAAGCGCTAATAGACAGAAAAATAGAACCGATAAGGGCGTTTTGCATAAATTGGAAATCAACAAAGGGGGCAAGAAAAAATGTATACACGTCTTATAACCTAAGAAAGAGAGGATCATTGATGAGAAGATTTTGTTTTTGTGCGCTAATAGGAAAAGAATGGGATGTGAGAGGTGGCATAACGTGATGAAGGGTGTTGTTTAAAAACTGTGTTGTTTCTCCATAAAAGGCGTTTTGTTGATCAATTTGAATCATTTGGGGGAAAAATTCTTGCACGATGAGAGGGTTATGGAGTGCTGTGAGAATTGTGCGTCCTTGCTGTTGCCAGTATGTGATCAGAGCAAGAAGGTCTTTTTGGGTATTATGATCTACACCATTGAAAGGTTCATCAAGTAAAATAATATTGGCATCTTGTACAATGATACGTGCAAAAAGAGCGCGTTGTAATTGCCCGCCTGATAATGTTTCAAGCGAACGGGGTGCGAGTTCTGTAAGCCCAACCATTTTAAGAGCATTTTGAATCTTAGAATCATAAGGGCGCTGATTCTTCCATAATCCACAAAAAGACCACAGTCCTGTTTTTACAAGCGTTTTCACATCAATTGGAAATGTTTTATCCACATCACATTGCTGAGCAAGATAAGCAATGCGGCTTTTTTTTGGTTTTGTAATTTTTCCTTTAAGAGGTTTAATCAATCCGGCGATGGCTTTTAGCAGTGTCGATTTTCCAGCGCCATTATCACCTGTTATTGCAACCAATGAACCAGCTTTTAACTTTGCTGAAAAGTTCTTTATTGCTATTCTATTCCTATAGCCTAATGTTGTCTTATTGAAGTACAGATCCATATTTTTTACCATCGTTACTTATTATTTTGGAAACTATGTAATAATATAACGTTTGTCAACAAAATGTTATATTATTACATAGTTTTGAGTACTGAAAATTTTAGTGGGAAGATCGTGGAAAATTAAAAATAATAATTGAATTCACCTTGACGAAAGAGAGAGAGTATATACTATATATAGTATCAAAATGATTGGTGATTCTAAATAAGCACAAGAGAGGGTGTTAGTGTGTTTCGTTTGGTATCTAAGTTATTTCCATTATTGTAAAGAGTTTATTGGCCAAAGGTATAGCAGTATTTTTACTGAAGGGTCTCTTTTGGAAGGATTTCCTTTCGTTTTTGTAATTGATTTTTGCCGTAAAAGAGCAAACAGAGCTCTTGAAAAACGGTAGTTTAGAACATTAGTTTTTTAGACAGCAGGAGGGAATTGTAATGCAAGCAAAAGATTGTTTTATAACTAGGGGGCTTTGCCATTTAAGTTGTAGAATAATCGCTTATTCTCATCATAGTTTTTGAAGTTATTTGATGAGAGGAATTCTGTTATGTTCAGGAAGCTGTGTATTATTTGAAAATAACCATATGTTTTGCGTACAATTTCTATTTTTTGTTATTCTTGAGTACCTATAAAATTATTAGATTGACCTTTCAGGGTTGATTGTTTGGAATTGTGAAAGTTGAAGAAAATGTCGATCACTATTTATAGCAAACCATCTTGTGTCCAATGTGATGCTACACGCCGCGCTTTTGATGCAAAAGGCATTCATTATCGTGTTGTTGATATTTCTTGTGATGAACAAGCATACAGTTTTGTTCAATCTCTGGGGTATCGTCAGGTTCCTGTCGTTGTTTGTGGTGAAAATCATTGGTCTGGTTTTAGACCAGATATGATTAGTGGTCTTTGTGCTTAATGGGGCTTATTGTTTATTATTCGAGTGCAACGGGTAATACAGAACATTTTGTCTCGCAGCTTGGGCAACGACTCTTCAAAATTGATAAAAAAAAGCCTTCTGCATTGGTTGGTGAACCTTATGTATTGGTTGTTCCTACATATGCAGATGGCGAAGGAAGAGGGGCCGTGCCGAAAGCCGTTGTCCAGTTTCTTAATGAAGCTGAGAACCGAAAATTAATTCGTGGTGTTATTGGCGGTGGGAATCGTAATTTTGGTCGCTATTATAATCTAGCAAGTAAAATTATTGCTGAAAAATGTTGTGTACCTTGCCTTTATCGTTTTGAGCTGCGTGGAACTGATGAAGACGTTATTTATGTAAAAAAGGGATTGGAAAGATTTTGGAAACAATTGGTATAGGACAATCGCAGAAATCGGATCAGATTACTGATTATCATGCGTTGAATGCGATGCTTAATCTTTATGATGAAAATGGTCATATTCAATTTGATATGGATCGGCTTGCTGCGCGGCAATATTTTCTTCAGCATGTTAATCAAAATACAGTTTTTTTTCATAACCTGAAGGAAAAAATAGATTACTTAATAGAAGAAGGTTATTATGAAAAAGCTTTATTTGAGCTTTATGATTTTTCTTTTATTAAAAAGCTTTTTAAACGTGCTTATGCATTTAAGTTTCGTTTTCCTACCTTTTTAGGCGCATTTAAGTATTATACCAGCTATACACTGAAAACTTTTGATGGGAAACGTTATCTTGAACGTTATGAAGATCGCGTCTGTCTTGTAGCTTTATATTTGGCACAAGGGAATAAAGCTCTTGCTGAAAGTTTTGTGGATGAAATTATTACAGGACGTTTTCAACCGGCAACACCGACATTTTTAAATGCTGGGAAAAAACAACGAGGTGAATTGGTTTCGTGTTTTTTGCTACGTGTTGAAGATAATATGGAATCGATAGGTCGTTCGGTTAATTCGGCTTTGCAGCTTTCAAAACGTGGTGGAGGTGTAGCGCTTTGTTTAACGAATTTGCGGGAAGCAGGGGCGCCAATTAAGCAAATAGAAAATCAGTCCTCAGGTGTTTTACCGGTGATGAAACTCTTAGAAGATTCTTTTTCTTACGCCAATCAGCTTGGGGCACGACAGGGGGCTGGAGCTGTTTATTTGCATGCTCATCATTTAGATATTATGAAGTTTTTGGATACAAAGCGTGAAAATGCTGATGAAAAAGTTAGAATTAAAACGCTTTCGCTTGGTGTCGTTATTCCTGATATTACTTTTGAGCTTGCACGGAATAATGAGGATATGTATCTCTTCTCATCGTATGACATCGAGCGTGTGACAGGTAAGCCCTTTAGCGATATTTCTTTAACGGAGCATTATCGTTCTTTTGTTGATAATGCAAAGATTCGTAAAAAGAAAATAAATGCACGCGTTTTTTTCCAGACATTAGCGGAAATTCAATTTGAGTCCGGTTATCCCTATATTTTATTTGAGGATACTGCTAATCGATCGAATCCGATAGCTGGGCGCATAAGTATGAGCAATTTATGTTCAGAAATTTTGCAGGTGAGTGAGGCGAGTGAACTGGAGACAGATTTAACTTATCGCACGATTGGAAGTGATATATCCTGCAATCTTGGATCCATGAATATTGCCAATGCAATGGAAAGTCCTGATTTTGGACAGACCGTGGAATCTGCTGTTCGTGCTCTTACTGCTGTTTCGGATATGAGCAATATTGCTTGTGTGCCTTCCATTGCGAAAGGCAATACTGAAAGTCATGCGATTGGTTTGGGACAAATGAATTTGCATGGGTTTCTAGCGCGTGAGCAGATCTATTATGGGTCTCCAGAAGCGATTGATTTTACCAATATCTATTTTTATATTGTGACATATCACGCCATACGGGCTTCCAATTTAATTGCGCACGAACGTCAAGAAATGTTTGCAGGGTTTGAAAAATCAGCTTATGCAGATGGACGTTTTTTCGAAAAATATATTGAAAAAGAATGGAAACCGCAATTTCCGCTTGTGCAAGAGCTTTTTGCACGGAATAATATTGTTATTCCAGATCAAAAGGATTGGCAGGAACTCAAAAAATTAGTTATTGAGTATGGGCTTTATAACCGCAATTTGCAGGCAGTTCCACCTACGGGATCTATTTCCTATATTAATCATGCCACTTCTTCCATTCATCCAATTGCTTCAAAAATTGAAATTCGCAAAGAAGGAAAAATTGGGCGCGTTTATTATCCCGCTCCTTATATGGATAATACGAATTTGAATTTTTACCAAGATGCTTATGAGATTGGTCCTGAAAAAATTATAGATACCTATGCTGCTGCAACACAGCATGTTGATCAAGGTCTTTCATTAACATTATTTTTTCCTGATACAGCGACCACACGTGATATTAACCGCGCACAAATTTATGCTTGGAAAAAGGGTATCAAGAGTATTTACTATGTACGATTACGGCAAGTAGCATTAAGTGGAACAGAAGTTGATGGCTGTGTTTCGTGCAGTTTATAGGAGATCATCATATGACAAAGATTACAATCAAAAATCCTGTTGTGTGTGCTGTTAATTGGAATAGATTACATGATGAGAAAGATCTTGAAGTATGGAACCGCTTAACTGGGAATTTTTGGTTACCTGAGAAAGTTCCACTTTCCAATGATATTCCCTCATGGTCAAGCTTAACGGATGAAGAACGCAAGCTAACGATTCGTGTTTTTACAGGACTAACGCTTCTCGATACAATTCAAAACACTGTAGGAGCCATTTCGCTTCTGGCTGATGCGATAACAGAGCATGAGGAGGCAGTTTTGACGAATATTGCCTTCATGGAAGCGGTTCATGCACGTTCTTATTCCTCTATTTTTTCAACCCTTTGTTCGACGGTAGAAGTTGATGATGCGTTTAGATGGTCAGAAGAAAATATTCATTTGCAGAAAAAGGCTAGATTAGTACTTGAGCGTTATGAAGCAAATGATCCACTTAAGAAAAAAATTGCTTCGACTTTGCTGGAAAGCTTTTTATTTTATTCTGGTTTTTATTTGCCCATGTATTGGGCCAGTCGCGCTAAGTTGACCAATACAGCAGATCTTATTCGACTAATCATTCGTGATGAAGCAGTCCATGGTTATTATATAGGTTATAAATTCCAATTGGGCTTTGCAAAGCTTGATGAAGCCAAAAGACAAGAAATTAAAGATTTTGCTTTTAACCTGCTCTTTGATCTTTATAACATCGAGTGCAAATATACTGAAGATCTTTATGATGCGCTTGGATTGACAGAAGATGTTAAAATTTTTCTTCATTATAACGCTAACAAGGCTTTAATGAATTTAGGTTTTGAAGCTCTTTTCCCCCCTGAGGTTTGTCGTGTTAATCCCGCTATTTTGGCAGCTTTATCACCAAACTCTGACGAAAATCATGACTTTTTTTCAGGGGCAGGTTCTTCTTATGTCATTGGCAAGGCGGTTGCTACTACGGATGATGATTGGGAATTTTAATGTTTGCATGCAAATAGAAGTGCGCGGGGTATTCCACTGAGGTCTTTGCGCATTTCTAAACATTGAAAGCCATTTGTTTCAAACAAATTGCATACTTCTTTTTCTTGAGAGTAACCAATTTCAACAGCGATAGTGCCGTTTTCTTTTAAGTAGTTGGCTGCTTCATGGGCGAGCTTTCGATAAAAATCAAGACCATCTTTTCCACCGACAAGAGCGCGCAATGGATCATGTAAGCGCACTTCTTTTGCAAGTTTTTTGATATCTTTTGCGGGAATATAAGGTGGATTGGAAACAATAAAATCAAAGTGACCAGTGACAGAATCAAACCAATCGCTAAGAAGAGGTGTGAAGCGATGTATTACTTCAGCATTTTTTGCATTTTTTGTCGCTGTTTTAAGGGCATCTTCAGAAATATCGACAGCGACTGCATAGGATTGTGGAATTTGTTTAAGAATGGCAATGGCAATGGCGCCACTTCCTGTCCCCATATCAAGGAGTGTTATTTTTCTCGAGTTTTTGATCTGTTTTTGGAGAAAAGGGAGAACAAGATCTATCAGCGTTTCTGTATCAGGGCGAGGTTCTAACGTCTCTTGAGACAACGTAAAAGATATACCATAAAATTCTCGTGCTCCTATAATACGGTAAATGGGTTCGCCTGCAATACGGCGTTGTAAAGCCTGTTCTATTTGTATAATATGCTCAGAAGATAGATGCATATCTGGTTTAGAAATTCTTTCAGCAGCATTTATTCCTGTTATCCATTCAACGAGTATTCTCGCATCGAGATCGGCTTCAGCAATCCCTTTCGTGCGCAATTTTTCTTGCATTTGTTGGATAACATTCTTGAAAGAATATTTGCTCAATTATTATCCATTTCCATCAGCAGTGTTGTTTGATGATCTGAGATGAGTGCATGAAGAAGTTCATCAAGATCTCCCTCTAGAATGCGATCAAGCTTATACAAGGTTAGATTAATACGGTGATCCGTGATGCGTCCTTGTGGAAAATTATAGGTACGAATGCGTTCTGAACGATCACCAGAACCAACTTGGCTCTTACGGGAAGCTGAACGTTCATTTTCCGCTTTTTGTCGTTCGATATCGAATAAGCGTGCCCGTAAAATTTGAAGGGCTCGTGCTCGGTTTTGATGTTGTGATTTTTCTGCTTGTACGACCATAATTCCTGTTGGAATATGCGTGATACGAACAGCTGAATCCGTTGTATTAACATGCTGTCCTCCTGCTCCAGATGCACGCATTGTGTCGATACGAATATCTTCAGGACGAATATCAATATCAATATCTTCAGCCTCTGGAAGTACAGCAACGGTAGCAGCAGATGTATGGATACGTCCACCTGTCTCTGTTTCAGGGATGCGTTGCACACGATGGACACCTGATTCATATTTCAATTTAGAAAAAACACCTTTTCCTGAAATGCTAGCAATAATCTCTTTATATCCGCCAACTTCCCCCTCACTGAGTGAAATAACTTCTACTTTCCAATGGTGAGCATGGGCATAACGTTCATACATGCGAAAAAGATCACCGGAAAAAAGTGCTGCTTCTGATCCACCCGTTCCTGCTCGAATTTCAATAATAGCGCTTTTTTCATCAGCAACATCTTTAGGCAAAAGCAGAATCTGGAGTTCTTTTTCAAATTGCTCTACTTTTTTATATAACGATGATAGCTCTTCCTGGGCAAGATTACGCATCTCTATATCTGTTTGTTTATCGTTAATAATCGTTTCTAATTCTGTAATCTCTTCGTAAAGAGCATTTAATGCGCGTATAGAGGTAATAACGGGTTGTAGTTCTGCATATTCAGAAGCTAATTTGACATATGTTTCAGCATTTGGATTCGTCGTCATTTGGCTTTCAATTATTTCAAAGCGCTTTTCAAGCTGTCTCATACGATCTTGTGGCAAAGAAACCATGATAATATTGGCCTAATTTTTCATAATACAATTTTTATAATATTTTGTTGCAATGATTTTTTGTTATAATATTGGCAATGAATTACTGTATAGCATCATACAAAGAGGGGTAATAAAGCAATTCTTTTTTTTTGCCAATGAAAACTATTATATTTTAAAGGTAAATTTTTATAAAATTTGATTTGCCTAAGGTATTTTATCTAATGATATATGATTACTTTTTTAAGAGTTTTTTTTTCCGTAAAGTTCAAGGCGGTGATGAATAATATCATAGCCAAGAGATTTTGCAATTTCCTCTTGCAGCTTTTCAATAACATCAGAATGAAACTCGATAACTTGTCCTGTTTCTATATCAATGAGATGATCATGATGTTGCCCATCTGCTTGCTCAAAACGAGATGGACCACCACTAAAGCTATGGCGATGAATTGTTCCATTTCCTTCTAATATTTTCATGGTTCGATAAACAGTTGAGAGTGAAATATTCGAATCTATTTTGTTTGCACGCTGAAAAATTTCAAATGCATTAGGATGATCATTTGTATCAGTCAAAATATCAAGAATAACTCGTCGTTGACGTGTTACTCTTAAACCAGCTGTGCGCAATTCTTGCTCATAATTTCGCTTTTTATTCATTTGCATAGTTTGCTTTTCAAACAAAGGCTCCATGACAGTGTTTGTATTTTTTCTCTGAACCGCAAGGACAACGCTCATTACGTCCAACTTTTCCCCATGTGGTTATATCGTTAGGGTCACGATCTTGTGGATTAACAAATCTATTTTCTTGTGATCGTGCCCATAAGGTGGGAGCATTTTCTTGACTTTGATCATTAAAGACAGAAGAAGCAGCATCAGTTTGCTCAGGCATGGCCGGTTCTGTGGGGTGTTGAATGATTTCAAAGCGCATAAGCTTAGAAGTGACAATTCGGCGCAAATTTTTCAACATACTTTGAAAGAGTTCAAATGATTCTGTCTTATATTCATTGAGCGGATCCCGCTGCGCATAACCACGAAAACCAACAACAGAACGCAAATGGTCTAAACTCACCAGATGTTCACGCCATAACGTATCAATAGTTTCGAGCAATACTGCTTTGTGAAAATAAGCCATAACTTCTGGAGAATATCGTTCAGTACGCTCATTTTCAAGTTTTGTAACAGCATCTGATACACGCTCTAGAATTTGCTCCTCGGCAATTCCATCTTCTTTTGCCCATTTTTCCACTGGAAGCTCAAGATTAAAGAGTTGTTGAAGCTCTTCTTCGAGAGTTTTTGCATCCCATTTTTCAGAATATGTCCCTGATGGAATATAAGCCTCTACGAGATCCTCTACGACTTCATTACGCATTTCAAGGATCATTTCTGATAAATCATCTGCATTCATGACCTCCATACGCTGTTCAAAAATAACCTTGCGTTGATCATTCATGACATCATCATATTTTAGCAGATTTTTACGAATTTCAAAGTTTCGTGCTTCGACCTTTTTTTGTGCTTTTTCAAGGGCTTTATTAATCCATGGATGGATAATAGCTTCATTTTCTTTCAATCCAAGTTTTTGCAGCATACCATCCATACGGTTAGAGCCAAAGATACGCATAAGATCATCTTGAAGAGAGAGAAAGAATTTTGAGCGACCAGGATCGCCTTGGCGACCAGAACGTCCACGAAGCTGGTTATCAATACGACGGCTTTCATGACGTTCAGTAGCGATAACGTAAAGCCCTCCAGCCGCTAAAGCTTTTTCTTTAAGCTTCTGAACATCTTTTTTTATTTCTTCAATTTTAGCTGTCCGCTCTGGACCTTCCGGGATATCCTGTAACTCTTGTCGGATGCGCATTTCAACATTACCACCAAGCTGTATATCCGTACCGCGTCCTGCCATGTTGGTTGCAATGGTGAGAGCTCTAGGAACTCCTGCTTGCGCAATGATATATGCTTCTTGTTCGTGATAGCGAGCATTTAAGACTCTAAAATCGGTAATGCCTTCTTTTCGCAAACGCTCTGCCAATTGTTCTGACTTTTCAATAGAGGTTGTTCCAACAAGAATAGGCTGTTCTTTTTCGTGAGCTTGACGGATATCACGCACAATTGCCCGATATTTCTCTTCTGCTGTTCGATAAATCTCATCATCTTCATCAATACGTTGTATTGGCAAATTTGTAGGGATTTCGACAACGTCAAGACCATAAATATTTCTGAATTCTTCGGCTTCTGTTGTTGCAGTTCCAGTCATGCCAGATAATTTCCTATACATACGGAAGTAATTTTGGAAAGTGATGGAAGCAAGTGTCTGGTTTTCTGGTTGAATAACAACATGCTCTTTAGCTTCTAACGCTTGATGAAGTCCTTCAGAATAACGCCGCCCAGGCATCATTCGCCCTGTAAATTCGTCAATAATAACGATTTCATCATTGCGAACAATATAATCTTTATCGCGAGCAAAGAGTTTATGAGCTTTTAGAGCATTATTGACATGATGAACGATAGCGACATTTTCTATGTCATAAAGACTCTCACCTTTAAGATGCCCAGCTTGTTCGAGCATTTTTTCAATTTTTTCAGTACCAACTTCGGTAAAGGTCGTTGTTTTTTGTTTTTCGTCTATTTCATAGTCTTCTGGAGTTAAGGCAGGAATAAATGTATCAATAAGGTTATAGAAGTCAGTACGATCTTCTAGAGGACCAGAAATAATAAGGGGGGTACGGGCTTCATCAATAAGAATCGAATCAACTTCATCAACAATTGCGTAATGATGTCCACGTTGGACCATTTGACTATGATCGAAAGCCATATTATCACGCAAATAATCAAAACCTAGTTCATTATTTGTGGCATAGGTGATGTCGCATGCATAGGCTTCTCGGCGGGCATCACTATCAAGATCATGAAGAATCACGCCTGTTGTAAGCCCTAGAAAACTAAAAATTTTCCCCATTGTTTCAGCATCACGACTGGCGAGATAATCGTTTACTGTCACAACATGAACGCCTTTACCTTCCAATGCATTGAGATAAATTGGTAGAGTTGCCATTAATGTTTTACCTTCACCAGTACGCATTTCAGCTATGCCGCAGTCGTGAAGGACCATTCCACCAATAAGTTGCACGTCAAAAGGACGCATGTCATAAACACGTTTTGCGGCTTCACGAACAGTCGCGAAAGCTTCTGGTAAGAGCAAATCAACACTTTCACCTTCACTAAGACGTTTACGAAAGGCATCTGTTTTTTGGTAAAGCTGCTCATCACTTAATTTTACGAATTGTTCTTCCAAAGCATTAATTTGTGCAACTTTTTGGCGGAGTGCTTTGAGATGTCGCTCATGAGCTGAACCAAAAAACTTACGGGCAAAAACACCTAAACTGACCATCTCTGGCCCTTTCTTTTAATTGTTGTCACTCTTGTTGGGTAATTCATACGCTCTCCCCATACTCTACATTTTCTTCAAATTATCTGATATCATTAGTGACATCATGAAATGCAGATGGTACCATTATACTTGCTGGTGTGCAATTTTTCACTCTAATTATAAAGTAGAGATAAGAGGCTAAGCGCTTTATGTCAACTTTAAGTATGCTATTTAACTGATACAATACAAAGTAATTTAAGATACAATATGTCATTTTTCTCTATTATCATGTTTTTCATCTGCATTAGATAGGATTGGAGAAACTGAGATAAAAGGATAATTTTATACTTTTTTAAAATAAAATTACTAATTTATTTCTCTATGTTTAAAGATTAAAGTGTTATGGTAAAGAAAATTGGAATCTTGAACCTGCCTTCATTTTTAAGGAGTATATTTATGAAATTTAACTTTATCACGCTTTTTTTAGCATCAACTTTATTGGCAAGTACAAGTTTAGGGGTGAGTGCTCAAGAAGGTTTGAATTCATCGTCGAGTGATTTAAAGACTTTAGAGAAAACTTCTGAAAAAGCCGTTTCTCCTTCTCATGTTATGGCGGTTATTGATGGGAAAAATATTACAGCAGGCCAATTGGATGATTTAGCGCTTGAAATAAATCCTAATTTAGCACGTTTTCCTGATGAACAACGCCGTATGATGGTTCTAAAAGCTTATTTAGATATGCAGGCCCTCGCAAAAGCAGCAAGAAGCAAAGGTCTTGATAAGACAGAAGCTTACGATAAACGTATGGCAGTCATGCGTGACAATGTTCTTCAACAGCTTTATTTTAAACAGGCGATTGTTGATAAAATATCGGATACTGATTTGGAAGCTCTTTATAAGCAAGAAGTTGCTGCTTTACCTAAAGAGGATGAGGTTAAAGCGCGTCATATTTTGGTCAAAACGAGAAAAGAAGCAGAAGCTATCATTAAGCATTTAAATAAAGGCGAAAATTTTGAAGAGATTGCAAAGAAAAGTTCAACAGATGGTTCTGCTGCCGTTGGGGGTGATCTTGGTTATTTTAGCCATGGTCAAATGGTCAAGCCTTTTGAAGATGCCGCATTTGGTTTGAAAGTTGGCGAATACACAAAACAACCCGTTGAAAGTCCTTTTGGTTGGCATATTATTAAATTAGAAGATCGTCGTGTAAAACAACCGCCTGCATTTGATGATGTTAAAGAGATGTTGCGGACACAGCTAATAAAAAAGCGCTATCAAGAACTGATTGTTGATTTGCGTAGCAAGATAGATGTGAAATACCCTGATCCTAATGTTACAAAAATCATGGAATCGCTTCATCAAAATGGGACGCTACTTCCCGATGAAACATCTGATGAAGAAGATACGGAATAGCTAGGAAAAATAAGTAGATAGCCTCTTTAATAGATAATTTGCTAGGTTAGTTTTGTTCAAAAAGCCTAGCAGTTTTCTATGAGAGGTTATTGATCTGCAATCATTTCATTTTTTTATAGAAAGCATATTGTGGTTTTGAAAATCTCTCCTTTGTCGCCTCAAAAGATCCAAGAGCTTTCTCCATTATCTGGTGTACGGATAGCAACAGCTGAAGCTGGGATTAAATATAAAGATCGTACAGATCTTCTTTTCATCATATTCGATAAGCCAGTGAGTGTGGCCGGTGTTTTTACTCGTTCAAAATGTCCATCTGCACCTGTAGAGCATTGTCGTGCATCGCTTCCTCATGGGGTTGCAAGGGGTGTTGTTGTGAATTCTGGAAATGCAAATGCTTTTACAGGAAGCAAAGGAAAGCACACAACCGATGCAATTATTTGTGCAGCAGCGAACGCTTTAAAGGTTAGAGAAGTTGAAATTTTTATAGCTTCTACGGGTGTTATTGGTGAGCCAATGGATGCATCGGGTATTGTCAATCTTTTACCAAGTATGACAGAGACAGCAGAAGAGGGAAATTGGTTGGAAGCTGCAAAAGCCATAATGACAACGGACACATTTCCAAAACTTGCGACGCGCACTTTTGACTGTGGGGGAGAGCGTGTTACCATTAATGGAATTGCAAAAGGTGCTGGTATGATTGCACCCGATATGGCGACAATGCTGTCATTTGTGGTTAGTGATGCTACCATTTCTTCGGATGCACTCCAATCCATGTTATCAGAGGCAGTTGAGGGTTCTTTCAATTCAATTACTGTTGATAGCGATACCTCAACTTCAGATACGCTTATGTTGTTTGCGACAGGGAAAGAACATTTTCCCTGCATTAGATGTAAAACAGATCCGCGTTATCAAGTATTCTCAAAGCACTTGAGTGCACTTCTGCATGAACTTGCACTACAAGTTGTTTGTGATGGTGAAGGCGCTCGTCATTTAATTGAGGTTAATGTGGTGGGTGCTACAACAAATAATGCAGCTAAAACTATTGCTTTATCAATTGCAAATTCACCGCTCGTAAAAACGGCTATTGCCGGTGAAGATGCGAATTGGGGGCGGGTCGTTATGGCAGTTGGGAAGGCCGGTGTTGAAGTCGATCGTGATCTATTGACGATTTGGTTTGGTGAGCATCGTGTGGCCGTGAATGGCGTACGAGATCCTGAGTATTGTGAAGAGACAATAGGTACTTATATGCAAGGTAAACACATCACGATTCGTGTTGATATCGGTTTGGGTAAGAGTACGGCGACGGTTTGGTCTTGCGATTTAACAAAAGAGTACGTTATGATCAATAGCGATTACAGAAGTTAATGGATGCACTTTATATTTAACAGTTTATTATTTTTCAGAGCAAATGGGGTATGTGAGCTCTTTTAGGAGCAGAGGGGATATGATAGAAAAGTCAGTTATCTTTATGTTCCCTATTGGGGAGTGATATGTGTATGAAAAGTTCCATTCTTCTTGTTGTTGCATGTGCACTGTTCGATCAGAATAATCGTGTTTTGCTTACACAGCGTCCTGAAGGAAAATCACTGGCTGGTTTATGGGAGTTCCCTGGTGGCAAGGTTGAGCAAGGTGAAACTCCGGAAGCATCATTAATTCGTGAACTAGAGGAAGAGCTTGGTATTTATGTTCAACCAAATAATTTACACCCTTTAACGTTTGCGAGCCATAGCTATAAAACATTTCATCTCTTAATGCCATTGTATCTTTGTGACCATTATGAGGGCGTTGCGCAAGGACGAGAAGGGCAAAATTTAGAATGGGTTTTTATTAATGATCTTGATAAATACCCTATGCCTGATGCTGATAAACCATTGGTTCAGGTATTGAAAAATCACCTTCTTTAATGTGTTATAAGAAGGAAATATTGTTTAAATATAAATTAATATATTGAGTTATAATGATAATTTATAATTTTTTTATGTTGCATGGGGAAGTCCAGAGTCGTAAAAATTTTTCTCATTTCAAGTCTGTTTTATGTTAAATTAATCAAAACCATTCTTTTGCACGTTCCAAGCGGGGAGATTCATGTGGATAAAATTATTTAAGAAAGAAATAAAATACGTGCTGAAAGAACACTCTCCAATAGCCAAGGGTTATCGCAACATTGAGAATTGGCAAAGTGTATAATGATGCCTTTGCACGCTTCATAAGCATAAAAATGGTGGTAGATAATGGATTTATACTTTTCGCGATTATTATTGAGAGATTGTCTTGGAGGCACCGAGAGATATTAGGAGTATTTATTTCATAAGATATCGATAATAGGAAAAATTTCAAAAAATGTTGCTTTTGATTAAGAGGGGCATATCGCTTACGTAATATAGAACGCCATTGTGTTGCATATTTGCGGGGTTGTTTAAAAGAGGCATCTCGCAATATTCCAAAGCCCATTTCGTGCCGGCACTCGTGAATGGTATAATGGTAAAGCTTTATAAGATAAAATCTATTGAGCGCCACTATCTTTACGCTTATGAAGGAGTAAGCTGGTTCCAATGTTAGTTACGATAGCTCTTGGCATTTGAGGGCATTCAGAAGGGATATTTTTCTTTTCGTAATCATTTTTACTTATACATCAATTCCGCTTATGATGAACAGACAAGCGGCTTTGATTGATCCAACATAAAAACAGATTTGAAATAAAAAATCTTACGATATTTAGAATGCTTGACGCAGAGTGAATGATGGATAATTATCCTTATAAATCAATATATTGTAATAATAAAACATTCAATTAATTTTTTATAGGAGGCATGTATGAAGTTTCTTGAATTGGACGGCGTTTTGCGATGGGATATTGATTTTTTTTAGCGATACGCGTAATTGCTTTTTCCAAGGGCTCAATCATAACGTCCATAGAAAAACCATTTGCGTGAATAATATTTGCGTGATCAACCATAATAGCAACATGATCTTTCCAAAAAATTAAATCGCCTCGTTGAAGTTTATCAGTATCTGTAAGAGGACTGCCTATAGTTTCTTGCTGCATATCGGTGTCACGTAAAACTATTTGATTGGTCATCATCATAGAGAGCTGAATGAGTCCCGAACAATCAATTCCAAAACCGCTGACACCACCCCAAAGATAAGGTGTACGGATAAAGGTTTCTGCAACTGTGACATAATCTTCATATACGCGTCCAATGGGGCTGAGATGACTCGTAATGATTGCTGTTCCATTTTCAAGAATAGAATACATTGTGTCACGGACTTCAATTTCATCAACAACACTAACTTTGCTTCCCATAGATAAAGGGGATACTATTGGTCCACGTAAGTCAGCGTGTAAATATTTAAATGTACGTGGTACTGAAACCACATGCGTTTGTTTTATGGTTGATGTACAAAGAACTTTTGTATCAATATAACCAACATAACCATCTTTGAGTGATTGTCCCCACGACATTGTTTCCCCTTGTTCAAAAATGAGAAGTTCTTCTCCGAATAAGCATTCTGTTTGTCTTTCACTTTTTTTACTATTTTCTTTAAAAAGTCCAGCGACCGCTGTATTAACACGTCTTTTTTCACCTTGAACAAAGCGCTGAGCTGTAATTTCTGTTTCAAGACGTTGATCTGCTAGATCATCTCTGAATGCATGAAGTCTTGGGTCTTTAGAGATCATCTTTTTGCTTTCCATTTTGTTATTTCTTACCTTTAAACAAACTCATGAAAGCTGTATTGGTAAGATTTTTATCCTCAAACAAAACTAAGAACACAATTTAAAACGATAGCAACTGTTCTTGAAATTGCAAAATTGTCCATTTTTGTGGATATTTGTGTCAAAATTCATTTTTTAAAAATATTATAAAGGGCACGAATAGTTTGTGCTGATCCACCAACAGGGTATCCTGGTTTTTCTTTTGGAATCCATCCATAAAGGTCAAAGTGCGCAAAATGTTCAGCTTTTTCAACAAAAGAATTAAGAAATAAAGCAGCTGTTATAGAACCAGCAAAGCTGTTTCCAGTTACATTGTTAAGATCAGCAATTGGTGATGATAACATCTCTTGGTAAGGTTTCCAAAGGGGCATTTGCCAAAGAGGATCAAAGACAGCGTGAGCAGATTCAGAAATTTGTTGTGCCCATATTGAATCATTACAATAAAATGCGGGAAGATCTGGTCCTAGTGCTATACGCGCTGCCCCTGTTAAAGTAGCCATACAAAGCATGAATTGTGGACTTTCTTCATCACCATAGGCGAGTGCATCGGCAAGGACAAGGCGCCCTTCAGCATCTGTATTACCTACTTCAACACTTAAACCTTTACGACTTTTGAGAATATCACCTGGTCGGTAAGCATTCCCAGAAATTGCATTTTCTACAGCTGGAATCAAAACGCGTAAACGGAAAGGCAATTTTGCATCCATGATAAGTTTAGCCAATCCCAAAACGTTTGCTCCACCCCCCATATCTTTTTTCATAAGTAACATGTTATTGGCTGATTTAATATCGAGACCTCCAGTATCAAAAGTTACGCCTTTGCCCACCAACGTTATTTTAGGATGATGTTCTTGCCCCCAGAGTAACTCAATCAGTCGTGGTGCAGTGCTGCCTGCTCGTCCTACAGCATGAATCATCGGAAAGTTATGGATTAAGAGATCGTCTCCACAAATACTTTTGATATGAGCACCGTAGGTTTTTCCTAGTTTTCGAGCTTCTTTTTCGAGAGTATCAGGGTTCATATCATTGGCTGGAATATTAATGAGATCACGGACGAAAAAGACAGCTTCATAAATTCGTTGGAGCTCATTGAGATCAATCGCCTCATTGACATGGATAGATAATGATTTGAAAGAAGAATTTTGACGATAGCGATTAAATTGATAGCTACCAAATGCCAATCCAAGATAGGTATTTATTTCATCAGAGGTTGTACCTTCTAAATGCCATTGACCAGCAGGAAGCTTTTGAGCAAGCAGTCCTGTGATAAAAGGATCGTTACCATTGCCAATTCCAAATAAAACTTTTTTTAAATGCCCCGTTTCGTGAGGAATAAAGAGTATTTGTCCTGCTTTACCAGTAAAGTCATTAACTTTTATCCATGCTGTTGTTGACGCATCAAGTGATAAGTTGGCAAGAGTTCTTTGGTTTACCAATATGATAGGGCAACTGTTATCGATACGCGTTGAGGTAAAATGAATGTGGTGGTGCATAGTTATGAGATCCTTATAGTCGTCTAAGTGCGACATATTCGACCAAATGATTTTTTCCCTTTCGTAGAATGAGATTGGACCGTGGTCGTGTTGGCAATATATTTTCCTGTAAATTTTTTAAATTAATCGTTTGCCAAAGATCCTCAGCGATTTTTGAGGCTTCTTTTTCATTGAGGTGGGCATAACGATGAAAATAGGATTCAGGATTTTGAAAAGTTGTTTTACGCAAACGTTTAAAGCGCTCCAAATACCAGTGACGAATGACTTCTGTTTCGGCATCGACATAGATTGAAAAATCAAAAAAATCTGATACGAAAGGAATAGCTTTTCCATCTTTAGGAAGATCACTGACTTGTAATACATTAATACCTTCAACAATTAAAATATCAGGACGATCAATGGTAATTGTCTGATTTTCTAGAACATCATAGGTCATATGTGAGTAAAGTGGGGCACGAACATTTCCGATACCTGCTTTTATAGCCGAAAGAAAGCACAGCAGTTTTTTAATGTCATAGGAATCAGGAAATCCTTTACGATTCATACGATTTTTTTGCTGTAAGATTGCGTTAGGATAGAGAAAACCATCCGTTGTGATTAGATCAACTTTAAGACTAGATGTCCAACGTTTCAACAGTTCTTGAAGAATGCGAGCCGTGGTTGATTTTCCTACAGCTACAGAACCAGCAATTCCAATAATAAAGGGCGTTTTTCTACTCTCTTCTTGATGGAGAAACTGCTGACGTTTGTGAAAAAGTTCCTGTACTGCTTCAACATGGCATGATAACAGACGCGATAAAGAAAGATAAATGCGTTGGACTTCTTTAAGATCGATAGGATCATCAATAGAGCGTAAACGCTTAATTTCATCAAAAGTCAAAGTAAGAGGTGTGTCTTCACGAAACTCTGACCATTCTTGTGCAGTAAAAACACGATAGGGTGAATATCGGTCAGAAACGGATTTGACCAGATTATCTTTCTGATTAATTTTTTGTATAGTCGTATCAATCATTTGTATTTGTCGAGATTTTTTTGCAGCAGCAATTGATTAAGAGTAGACAGATGAGCGGCTTTATTTTCATATAAATTTTGTTTTGCATGCTCTCTTCTTTTAAGATAATAGATCATTTTTCATTAACTTATAGTCCAGTCATTCCAGTTTGCACGGATTTGTGCTAATGAGTGCCCTTGCGCCAAAAAAGCCCATAAAAGTAGACGCGCTTTTACGGCTGATAAATAACCAGACATGAGAGCACCAGAAGCAATCATATCAATTTCGGAGCCTTTATAGCCATAAGTTATACGAGTTGTTGAGCCATTACAACAACGACTAGCAATAATGATTGGTATTTTTTGTGCATATTGTTGTACAAGGTCTGCTTCTTGAAAACTACAGTGTCCTGCACCAAAACCAGCAATAACAACTCCAGCATAATACCCACTTTCAAGGCATAGTTTCATTAATTGTGCACCAGATGATAAAGAGGAATAGAGCAGTGCAATTTGATGGTCATGGTTTTGGGGAAGATCAAACGTTGTCGGAAAAAATTTTCGATCATTGAAATAAATAAGTTTTCCCTCTAAAATAGTTCCTAAAACACCTGCAAGACCTGATTGAAATGTTTCGACTTTGACGGTATGGCTTTTATAGAGCCAATAAGGTGAATGAATTGCATCATTTATGACAACGAGAACGCCCCTGTTACGACTTTGTGTGGCTGCTGCGACACGAGTGGCTGCTAAAATGTTTGCGGGGCCATCGGCGCCTGCTTCATGAGGCATGCGCATAGCGCCGGTTATGATGAGTGGTTCGGCTTCCTTCCAATAAAGAGAAAGAAAAAAAGCTGTTTCTTCCAGAGTATCAGTCCCTTGTGTTAAAACAATACCTTCTGCACCAGCGTTTATTTGTTGTTTTGCCCACTTAATTATTTCAAAAAACATTTGAAACGATAAAGATCCACTTGGTATTTGCATTAATGTTTGTGCATGAATATCAGCAACGTTATTTAAATCAGGAACACTTTTTATGAGGTTATCTGAAGTTAAAGTCGGTTGCATGTGACCAAAACTATCAGCAGTCATTGCAATTGTTCCACCTAAGGTCCCTATGGCTATTTTTTTCATAATTTTCCTCTAAAAAGCACAAACTGTTTATATAAAGCTATTTAGCAGTAATTTACATTGACAACAATGATATCATTTTTCCAATTTTCAACAAATTGAGTTATGCTGAATCATTGTGTTTTGCTGTATATGTTCTTAAATAGGACAATAGTAATTGAGTTTTACATTGTATGAAAAGAAATCAATATTAAAAAGTAAAGTTAATATTAAGGAGTTTCCTTATGACAGAACATAAGCCAGACATAATGTATGGTACAACAATTATTACGGTACGAAAAGGTGGACAAGTCGTGATGGCCGGGGATGGTCAGGTCTCTCTTGGACAGACAATTATGAAAGGCAATGCACGTAAAGTGCGTCGTCTTGGAAAGAACGGAGTGGTTATTGCTGGTTTTGCTGGTGCTACGGCAGATGCTTTTACATTACTGGAGAGATTGGAAACAAAGCTTGAACAATATCCTGATCAGCTTATGCGTGCTTGTGTGGAACTTGCAAAAGATTGGAGAACAGATCGCTATTTGCGTCGTCTCGAAGCAATGATGCTCGTGGCTGATAAGAAAGTAACTTTGGCTCTAACAGGGCTTGGTGATGTCTTAGAACCAGAAGATGGGGTTATGGCAATTGGCTCTGGAGGAAATTTTGCTCTTTCAGCAGCGCGTGCACTCATGGATTTGGATTTAGATGCAGAAACTATTGCTCGTAAAGCTATGGCTATTGCCGCTAAAATTTGTGTTTACACCAATGATCATTTTACGATTGAAACATTGGATGCAGAATTATCTTCTTTAGAGAAAGCTATTTAAATGTGTGTTGTATTTTCCCCTCGTGAGACTGTTTCTGAACTTGATCGTTTTATTATTGGCCAAAATGATGCCAAACGCTCTGTAGCTATTGCATTGCGCAATCGGTGGCGTAGGCAACAGCTTGATGAGCCGATGCGTGAAGAAGTTATGCCAAAAAATATTTTAATGATAGGGCCAACAGGTGTTGGTAAAACAGGAATCGCACGTCGATTAGCAAAACTTTCTGGAGCACCTTTTGTGAAAGTAGAAGCGACGAAATTTACTGAAGTTGGTTATGTGGGACGTGATGTTGAGCAAATTATTCGAGATCTTGTTGAAATTGCCATTTCTCTTGTGCGTGAAAAGAAACGGGATGAAATAAAAGAAAAGGCTCACGTGAATGCTGAAGAGCGGGTTTTAGACGCCCTTGTTGGTAAAACAGCAAGTCCTGCTACCCGTGATAGTTTTCGTAAAAAATTGCGTGAAGGTGAATTGGATGAGAAAGAGATTGAAATTGAAGTCGCCGATAATAATAGCAATAGTGCTTCAACCTTTGATATTCCTGGTATGCCTGGGGCACAAATGGGTATTATGAATTTATCAGATATTTTGGGCAAAATGGGCAGTCGTACAAAAGTCCGTAAGACGACAGTAAAGGATTCTTTTAAACCGCTCATTGATGATGAATCTGAAAAACTCCTTGATCAGGAGCAAATTATTCAAGAGGCGCTTCGTGTTGCTGAAAATGACGGTATTGTTTTTATCGACGAGATTGATAAAATTGCAACTAGGGATGGTGGAGCAAGTGTTGCGGTTTCGCGTGAGGGCGTTCAACGGGATCTTTTGCCTTTGGTTGAAGGAACAACAATTGCTACAAAATATGGGCAAATCAAAACAGATCATATTCTTTTTATTGCCTCAGGTGCATTTCATGTTTCCAAGCCATCTGATTTATTACCGGAACTTCAAGGACGTTTGCCCATCCGTGTGGAGCTGAACCCTTTAACAAGGGAAGATTTACGGCGCATTCTAACGGAACCAGAAGCTAGTTTGATTAAACAATATATTGCTCTTATGGCAACAGAAGAGGTTCATTTGGAAATTACCGATGATGCAATTGATGCTTTAGCAGATATTGCTGTAGATTTAAATGCAAGGATTGAAAATATAGGGGCACGTCGTTTGCAAACAGTGATGGAGCGCGTTTTGGATGAGATTTCTTTCACTGCACCTGATAAAGCTGGAACATCGTTTAAAATTGATGCTGCTTATGTGAGAAAATCTATTGGCGAGCTTGCTGCTGATATCGATCTTTCACGTTTTATTCTTTGAAAGTTATTGCTTGTTCTGTTTATCTGCGTGCTTCGATAATTTTGAAACCATGGGCTTGTTCATGTATCAACACTGTGCGGAAAATATTTTTTAATAATGTTTCATAAGGCAGGTGGCGGTTTGCAACAAAAAGCAGACTGCCGCTTGGCTTTAAGCACTTTGCAGCATTTATAATAAAATTTTTTCCTAATGAAACATCTGTTGTTTGTTGTGTGTGAAACGGTGGATTTGAAATGATTGTGTCATATAGATTTGTGATAGGTTCATGTACAAGGTCATGCCAATAAAAATGAATTGGAAAAGGAGCTGTTATGGATTTAAGGTGCTGTTTTGCTGCTCTCAAAGCATTGTAGTCTGCTTCATAAAGGTCGAGAGCGGTGAGTTTTTCACTTCTTTCAAGCGCAACGTGAGAAAGATAACCCCATCCAGCACCAAAATCAGCCGTTTTTCCAGAAATAATTTTGAGCATATAAGAAGCAAGCGCAGCAGATCCTGGATCAATACGTCCGTGTGAGAACATACCAGAAGTGGTTTGAAATTTACCAAAAGTGAGCGGTGGTGAGCGCAATTGCGCAATGTTATGTCTCTCAATTTGTTGAGGAACTTGCAACCAAAATACAAGACCATGATTTTTAGACAATTTATTGGTGATGGGAACAATTGTTTTGACCCATTTTATCATTGAAGCAGCACCAGCAATTTTATCCCCACTGATTACAATCCATCCATTGGGTTTAACGCACTCTAATAAATCAAGAAAACAATTTTGGTTCAAACCACGATATTTGCTCAAATGTAAAAATGCACCATCATAGCTGAAAGTTTTATCTATTTGAGGAGAGCAGTGAAATTGAGTATCGACAAATTTTAAAAAATCTGGTCGCCAAGGCGTAATAACTTTTAAATTTTGTGCCCATTCTGGAGCTGGGATTTCTGTTAAACCAAAACTTAGCCAACACTGGTTTGGATCAGGATACGGGAGTTCATGATTTTCAAAAGGCAAAAATAATAACACATATGACTCTTTCAAAGAAAAATGCCACTCCAATGTTGGGATGGCATTTCATGATACGATAAGAGGAAAAACTTACTCTTCTTTCTTACGGCGGCGCTTATTTTCAGGTTGTTTTTTTTCATCCACGCACTTTTCTTCATTCATCGCTTTATCACCGGTGATTTCCTTTCCGGTTGTTTGATCAACAACCTTCATTGATAACCGAACTTTTCCACGCTCATCAAAGCCCATTAATTTAACCCAAACTTTGTCACCTTCTTTTACAATATCTGTTGTTTTGGTGACGCGTTCTGATGCAAGCTGAGAGATATGAACGAGTCCATCACGAGAACCAAAGAAGTTTATAAATGCACCAAATTCTGCAGTTTTTACAACTGTTCCTTGGTAGATAGCACCAACTTCAGGCTCATCGACAATAGAATGGATCCAACGTTTTGCTGCTTCAATGGTTTTAGCATCAGCAGAAGCAATTTTAATGGTACCATCATCTTCAATATTAATTTTTGCTCCAGTTTGTTCCACGATTTCCCGAATAACTTTACCACCAGAGCCGATAACATCACGGATTTTATCGACAGAAATATTCATAACTTCGATTCGTGGAGAAAATTCACTCAGCTCAGCACGTGCACTGGTTAAAGCTTTCGCCATCTCATTAAGGATATGGATTCGTCCACCTTTGGCTTGTTCAAGCGCGATTTTCATAATCTCTTCGGTAATACCATCAATTTTGATATCCATTTGCAAGGCAGTAATACCATTTTCTGTTCCTGCGACTTTAAAATCCATATCTCCAAGATGATCTTCATCCCCTAAAATATCAGAAAGAACAGCAAAGCGTTCTCCTTCTTTAATCAAGCCCATAGCAATACCAGCAACAGGGCGTGCTAGAGGAACACCAGCATCCATAAGAGCAAGTGAGGTTCCACAAACCGTTGCCATAGAAGAAGAGCCATTGGATTCAGTGATTTCTGAGACAGCACGAATGGTATAAGGAAAAGATTCTTTCGTTGGTAACATGGGGTGAATTGCCCGCCATGCCAATTTGCCATGTCCAATTTCACGACGACCTGGAGAACCAAGGCGTCCCGTTTCACCCACTGAAAATGGTGGAAAATTGTAATGGAGAAGGAATGTTTCCTTATACATTCCTGTCAAAGAATCAACATATTGTTCATCTTCACCAGTTCCCAATGTTGCAACGACAATCGCTTGTGTTTCTCCGCGGGTAAAGAGTGCTGATCCATGTGTGCGGGGTAAAATACTTACTTCTGATTGGATAGGGCGTACGGTAGAAAGATTGCGTCCATCAATCCGCTTTTGGGTATCAAGAATGTTTCCGCGAACAATTTTTGCTTGCAACTGTTTAAATACGGTTGCAATTTGATCTGCACTAAATTGACAGTCTTTTTCTGGTTCTGGCATAAATTTATTGAGGATTTCTGTCTTTAGTGCATCAATTGCAGCATAACGTTCTTGCTTATCAGTAATTGTGTAAGCCTTTCGTATATCCTGTTCTGCCATTTTCTGCATCGCTTTTTCAAGCTCAGAAAGATCTTCAGGAACAAAATCACGAGGATCTTTTGCAGCAACTTCAGCAAGCTTTATAATGGCATCAAGGACAGGTTGAAGGCCTTTGTGACCAAACATTACGGCCCCCAACATGATATCTTCCGGTAATTCTTGTGCTTCTGATTCAACCATCAAAACAGCACTTTCTGTTCCAGCAACAACAAGATCAAGTTTTGATTCAGGCATTTCATCGATATGAGGATTAAGAATATATTGTCCATTACAATAGCCAACGCGGGCACCGGCTATAGGCCCCATGAAAGGAACACCTGACAGGGTCAATGCGGCAGAAGATGCAATCATCGCAAGGATATCGGGATTGTTTTCGAGATCATGCTGTATAACGGAAACAATAACTTGTGTATCATTTTTATATCCCTCAACGAAAAGGGGACGAATTGGGCGATCAATCAAACGTGAAACCAAAGTTTCATTTTCACTTGGTCGACTTTCACGTTTTAAATAGCCCCCAGGTATTCGACCAACAGCATAGGATTTTTCTTGATAATTAACGGTGAGTGGAAAAAAGTCCTGGTCTGGTTTTGGGATTTTGGCCGATACAACGGTAGCTAAGACAATCGTTTCTCCATAGGTAGCAATCACTGCACCATCAGCTTGACGCGCTATTTTCCCTGTTTCAAGGGTGAGCGGACGCCCGGCCCATTCAATTTCTATCTTGTGCGTTTTGAACATTTTTTATCCTTAATGACCAGTGTTTAAATCTTTGATTGCTCACATTCTGGTTTTGCGTAGCATACTTCCAAGATCTGGGGTGGACAACATACTTTTTATCTTTGTTGCAAGAAAAGAGAAGTAAACTGCTTAAATGCGAAACGATGAGCAGTTCTATCCCATAATAACTTATCAGTTTTTAAAATTTTTAATTAAAAGCAACACGTTGAAAAAATGGGTGTTTTTTAAATACCACTTCCATTTTTCTTTTAGCGACGCAAACCTAATTTCTTTATAAGTGTCTGATAACGATTTTGGTCAACTCCTTTAAGATAATCAAGAAGACGCCGACGTTGAGATACCATCTTCAAAAGACCACGACGAGAATGATTATCTTTTTTGTGAGATTTAAAGTGGTTTGTTAAATTAGAAATACGTTCAGAAAGTACAGCAATTTGCACTTCTGGTGATCCTGTATCACCAACTTTGTTTGCGTATTCTGCGACAAGAGCTTTTTTACGTTCAGCTGTAATCGACATCGTATTATCCTTTCCAAAAACGAAGAAACATAAAGCCACCCATAGCCGAGATGTCGTTCAGCAAGGGTCTGTGAGAAAACAGGAAAAGTCGAAGACTCTTACCATTTTCGTTCTTATATAGGAAAGAAGGTTAAAATACTAGTCCTTGACAGCATTTTGAAGTCTTTCTTTAAATAAAAGCTTTTGTTTTGAAATATTGATTTAAATAGAGTTTTATGAGAAGTGTTTTAAACAATTATGCATCCTTTTGATACAAAGATTATGAGCGTGTATGTGGTAACAAAAGTGATAAATACCGTTGGAGGAAAAAGATGCAGAGCATTTCAACATTAAAACTTTTTCGTAATTCGGTATTTCGAAATTTATGGTCATCTACTCTTATTTCTAATTTAGGGGGGCTGATACAGGCTGTTGGAGCAGGGTGGTTAATGGCGTTGATTAGTTCTTCGCATTCCATGGTTGGGCTCGTTCAAAGTGCCACAACATTACCACTTGTTATGTTTTCTTTGATGGCAGGGGCATTAGCTGATAATTTTAATCGGCGTCAAATTATGTTGTGTGCACAGATTATGATGATGGTCATATCGATGAGTTTATCTGTTTTAGCCTATATGGGATTTCTAACACCTTGGCTTTTGTTATGTTTTACGTTTTTGATTGGATGTGGCACAGCTTTTTATAATCCTTCTTGGCAAGCAACGATAGGAGATATTGTGAGCAGGGAAAATATTCCTGCTGCTGTTAGTTTGAATAGTGTTGGCTTTAATTTGATGCGGAGTGTTGGTCCTGCTATTGGTGGTGCCATTATTGCAACTTTAGGGGCATCGGCTGCTTTTTTGTTTAATGCTATAAGCTATATTCCTCTTATTGGTGCGTTGTTTTTCTGGAAGTCGAATTATGAAAACAACTCATTGCCACGAGAAAGGCTGTTAGGAGCTGTCTCAGATGGTTTGCGTTATGTTGCGATGTCACCTAATCTCTTAAGTATTATGGTTCGAGCGTTCCTTTTCGGTATAGGAGCAATTTCGATTTTAGCACTTTTGCCAATTGTTGCACATAAAGTTCTTGGAGGAAGTGCCCTTCTTTATGGTACATTGCTCGGTTGTTTTGGGTTAGGAGCCATGACCGCAGGTATTATTAATGCAGTTGTACGGCATCATTTTCGTTCAGAAACAATTATTGCAAGTGCATTTATTGGTTTTGCCTTTTCTTGCTTTTTATTGGGAATCAGCCGTTCCCTGATTATAAGCCATATTGCTTTATTTCCTGCAGGGTTATGTTGGGTTTTGGCATTATCATTGTTTAATACATCTGTACAACTATCTACACCACGCTGGGTTGTTGCACGTTCTTTAGCACTTTATCAAACGGCATCTTATGGGGGGATGGCTATTGGAAGTGCAATCTGGGGAGTTTTGGCTGATGGTTATTCTCCAACAATTGCTTTGAGCGTTTGTTCTTTATTCTTGATTTTTGGTGCTCTTGCAGGGGTAAAATTTAGAATTCAAGAAATTCCTCAGATAGATTTAAATCCTCTTGATCATTTTAGAGAGCCGGAACTATTACTCGACCTCAAAGCAAGAAGTGGCCCGATCATGATAATGATTGATTACCAAATTCATGAAAATGAACTCGAAGAGTTTCTCAAAGTGATGACGCGTCGACGCCATATTCGATTACGTGATGGTGCGCGTCAGTGGGTCCTTTTACGAGATCTTGAAAGACCTGAATATTGGACAGAGGCTTATCATATGCCAACATGGGTAGATTATTTACGCCATAATCATCGTCGCACAAAAGCGGATGCAGAAGTCAATAAACGTCTGCGTCATTTAAATTGTGCTCCTAACGGTATAAGAGTGCACCGTATGATTGAACGCCAAACAATACCTCAAGCCAATGAGATGCTTTTAAAAGTTTCCTCTGATCATCTCCCTTAGGGTTAAAACAGTTTTTGTAAATATTACATATATTAATATTATTTCGATCAATTTGTTAGCGTAATCATAAAAAAATTGTTGTTTCAATATTTAATGAATTGATTTATAATGGTTATTTTTCATTTTTCATGTTGAGTGATAGATTCTGAAAATCTTAAGCTTTTCTCGTTTCAAATCTATTTAGAGTAAATCAGTCCATATCTTTGCTTGTACATTATAAACGAGGACTAAAGTATGAGTAAAAAACGATTGAAAAAGAAATAAAAAGCCTTTTATGAATCCTTTAAATGCAAGGATTGTTGCGACATTAAGAGGAAAAAGTGTGTGGTGGTGTTAGCTTATAGCACTGACTTAAATTTTGATATGAATACGGTAAATATAGACAATGAAAAGCACCATATTTTTCTTAATTGATAGAGAAAAATATCTTTCCGCAAAAGGTGGTTGGGAAAAGAATCGATTAAATTGTGAAAATCCGCTTTGGTTTAAATAGACCTTTGTCGAGAGTGCCAATAGCAAGAAGTTGTTCCTTATAGAGGACACAAATTTCCTCTTCATCAAGAGCTGCTTTGTGATGATTCAAGAGGATAGAATGGCCTCTTATAATTCTCTGTGCTTGAGTTTCATTAAGGATATAGTGAGGGAGGCAATCCAATGCGGCGCTTGTGTCAATTAAGAGCCCATCGAGTGTTGAGAAGTTTTTTTCAAAAGAACGATTATTCTCATCTGTAGTGTTTTTATTTGGCGGAATGGCCGCTTTTAGTTCCTCCCATGTAATGAGATCTTCTTCATCAAAAGGTGCGACGGCAATACGTCTTAAATCAGCAATATGCCCATAGCAACCGAGATCACGTCCCATATCGCGTGCTAAAGAGCGCACATAAGTTCCTTTTCCGCAGGTTATTTCAAAGACAGAATGCTCTTTAGTAGGCATTTCTAATAACTTGAAAGTTTCTATTTCCACTTCACGGGGCGGAATTTTAACAACTTCCCCTTCACGCGCTAAATCATAGGCACGATTTCCAGCAATTTTGATTGCTGAAAATTGTGGAGGTGTTTGCAAAATAACACCTGTATATTGAGGAAGAAGAGCAAGTATTTCTTCTTGTGTTGGACGTATGAGAGAAGTTTTCGTTATTTCTCCTTCTAAATCATCTGTTGAGCGCTCTTGCCCCCAAGCAATATGAAAACGGTAAGTTTTTTTGCCTTGCATCACGTAAGGGACGGTTTTGGTTGCTTCGCCCAATGCAATGGGAAGGAGACCAGAAGCAAGAGGATCAAGTGTACCCGCATGTCCTGCCTTTTGAGCATGGAAGAGCCATTTGATTTGTGAGACAGCTTCTGTTGATTTCATTCCTTTTGGTTTATCAAATATGACCCAGCCAGAAACAGGACGCCTCTTTTTCTTGTGTTGCCGCGCCATATCTTTAATCCTCATCTGTATCACTATGGTGAAGATCGCGCGCAACCTCAGGCGAGCGAAGGAGGGCATCAATTTTTGAAAAATTATCAAAACTATTATCAAGTCGGAAACGCAGTTCTGGCATATATTTCATTTGTCGCAACGCATGACTGATTTCTCCACGGAGAAAACGACTATGTTTATTGAGGGTATCAACAACATCGGTATGAGAAGCATTTTTAAGAGTGCTGAGAGGTGATACAAAGCAAGTAGCAATTTTTAAATCTGGTGACATGCGTACTTCAGAGACAGAAATAACAATATCTTTTAAGATATCATCAAGCAAAATATCACGCTGTAATATATGCGCTATTGCATGACGTACTTGCTCTGCTACTCTAAGTTGCCGTTGTGATGTCCCTGCATTTTTCATCAAAGTTTTATCCTTGCTACAAGATCTCTTTTTTGACCATTTAGATAAGGAAAAAGAGATATTGTGTATAAAACCTAATAACTTTTCTCATTTCACAACAGAGTAAAGTTATTGGATTATTTTATAATGTGCGATTAATATGTTCGATACGGAAGGTTTCAATGATGTCTCCTGCACGCATGTCTTCATAATTTTCAAAGGCTATCCCACATTCTTGACCACTTTGCACTTCATTGACTTCATCCTTAAAGCGTTTGAGTGTTTTCAGCTTTCCTTCGTGAATAACGATATTATCGCGGATAAGGCGAACACCGGCTCCTCGTTCTATTTTACCTTCTGTAACACGACATCCTGCAACTTTTCCAATTTTTGTAATGTTAAAGACTTCTAGAATTTCAGCATTACCAAGGAAAGTTTCACGCTGTTCTGGTGAGAGTAATCCAGACATAGCAGCCTTGATATCGTCAACAAGATCATAAATGATGTTGTAATAACGAATTTCAATTCCTTGTGTTTTAGCAAAATCACGTGCCTGCTTATTGGCTCGAACATTAAAGCCAATTACAGCAGAGTTAGAAGCTTCTGCAAGAGAAATATCACTTTCGGTAATTCCTCCAGCACCAGAATGTACAATACGCGCACGAACCTCGTCATTTCCGAGTTTTTCCAATGCTGAAGCGATTGCTTCAATTGATCCTTGAACATCTCCTTTTATAATAAGAGAAAAATCCTTAACACCAGTCGTTTGCAATTTTGTCATCATCTGTTCAAGAGAACCACGCGAACCAGTTTGCCGCGCAACAGCTTTATCACGTGCTAATCGTTGCCGATATTCAGAAATTTCACGCGCTTTTGCTTCATGTGTGACAACAGCAAAACGATCTCCGGCTTGTGGTGTTCCTTGCATGCCTAAAATTTCAATTGGTGTAGAGGGAACGGCCTCTTTGACATGGCGGCCATGGTCGTCAATCAAAGCACGTACACGACCCCATTCATTTCCAGCAACTATAATATCAGAAGGGTGTAATGTACCTTTTTGAACAAGAACTGTTGCAACAGACCCACGTCCGCGATCCAATTTGGCTTCAATGATAACGCCCTCTGCAGTTCGTTGAGGATCTGCTTTCAGATCAAGCATTTCAGCTTGAAGAAGGATAGCTTCGAGAAGTTTATCAAGATTTTGACCAGTTTTAGCAGAAACTTCAACGTCCAAAGTTTCTCCGCCCATAGTTTCAACAAACACTTCATGTTGTAGAAGTTCTGTACGCACTTTTTGTGCATTCGCAGCTGGTTTATCAATTTTGTTGATAGCAACAATGATAGGTACACCAGCAGCTTTCGCATGATTGATTGATTCAATCGTTTGAGGCATAACACTATCATCAGCGGCTACAACGAGAACAGCAATATCAGTAACACGAGCTCCGCGTGCACGCATAGCGGTAAATGCAGCATGACCTGGTGTATCAATAAAGGTAATTTTTTGACCGTTTTGTTCTACTTGATAGGCACCAATATGCTGCGTAATACCTCCTGCTTCGCCAGAAACAACATTTGCTTTACGAATAGCATCCAAAAGAGAAGTTTTTCCGTGGTCAACATGGCCCATAATGGTTACAACAGGGGCGCGCTGCTGCATGTTTTGAGGATTATCTATTATATTAAAAATACCTTCTTCTACGTCAGATTCTAAAACACGTTTAACAGTATGGCCAAATTCAACAGCGATGAGTTCGGCAACATCTGCATCAATAACATCGCCAGGTTTCATCATTTGTCCTTGTTTCATCAAGAATTTAATCACATCAACAGAACGCTCAGTCATACGTTGTGCAAGCTCTTGAATGGTAATCGTTTCAGGAAGAACAACTTCGCGAGAAATTTTTTCTCTTGGTTCTTGATTTTGTGCACGCTTAAACTTTTCCTGTCTACGCCGCATTGCAGCCATTGAGCGCCCACGTGCGGTTCCTTCTTCATCCAGTGCACTATTCAGAGTTAGCTTTCCACGTCTCCGCTCATCAGCTCCTTTGACAACTTTTGGTACACGTATTTCTGACTTAGCAGGATTAGCACGTCGACTATGCCGTTCTTCCTCTTTATTGTCATCTATTTTGCGTTTTTCAACCACGGTTGTGTGTTTAGGCGCAATAGGAATATCTGTCTGTTCAATGAGAGGGGGAACAGGTGGAGTCTGTACTGGCAATATTTCTTCTTCTTGTTGGAGATGTATTTCTTTTTCTTTAATTTCTTGCTGTAAAATTTCTTCACGCTCTTTAGCGCGTCTTGCTTCTTCTTCGGCTTGTTCTCGCGTTATTTTTTCTTGGATATGTGCTTCTTCTAACGCGCGAAGTCTCGCTTCCATTTCAGTTGATGAAAGATTGCTTTTGGTCACAGATTCTTGAGGCTTTTTCCCCTCAAAACGCGGTTTAGAACGCTGGGGGGCCACATGCGGCTTTGTAATGGGCTGTAGGGTTTCAGCTTTTTCATCAGGTCGCGTAATTTTACGCCGTTTGGTTTCGACAACGACAGCCTTCGTACGGCCATGACTAAAATTTTGTTTAACCGTGCTCGTTTCCAAGACAGACCTCTTGAGAGTTAGTGTCTTCTTGACGGTTGTTTTGTCGTTGTTATTTTCACTCATTGTACTTCCTTCACGGCTTGTGCCGTCATCTCACTAGACTTACTATGCTTGTCGTCACGATAGCTGATCAATTTACATGTTGTTTTGAGAAATCCTTCAGCAGCTTTTGTGTCCAGTAAGGCCGCGTGCATTACAGGATTAGAGCCAAAAGCCACTCGCATTTCATCACTTGTAAATAAAGATATGGTTTTTATAGTCCGATTTGTTTGTTGTTGTATTGAATGGATGGCCTGTGCAATTTTTCGTTTCCCATCTTCTGTTGCTTCTTTAGCATGAAGTACAAGAATAACTTTACCAGAGCGGATAGCAGCGTCAACCTTTGTTGCTCCCATAACAATTGCTCCCGCTTTTCGTGCCATGGAAAGGCTTGAAAGAGCGGCTTTTAGTAAAAGCGTATCAACAATATGCACAAGATTTGGTGCAACCTCAACATCTGTTTTAAAATTTCTATGAAAAGCTTTCTGTTTGATTGCTTTCTCAATAACAGCGTGATGGGCAGAAATCCAAACGCCACGCCCTGGTAAATTCGCTTTAAGATCAGGAACAATTTGGTTATTGGGACCAATAACAAAACGGATCAGCGTTTGTGCTGAAGCATTTTTTCGGGTCACAATGCAAGTCCGTTCGTTCATTTAAAGTGTATCCACATCCAAATCATCTGTTTTTTCATTTTCTGCAGAATTTTCATCTTCTACAGGACTTTCTGTAACAAGATCAGCTTGGTCTATCCAGCCTGCTTGTACACGTGCGGCTAAAACCATAGCTTCTGCATCTGCGCGTGTAATGTCAAAAGGGGTTAAAATACCAGAAAAATTCTGTGTTTGACCTTCTTTACGTTCTCTCCAACCAGCTAAATCATCAACGGCATAGCCAGCAAAGTCTTCTATTGTTTTTACACCATCTTCACCTACAGCAACCAACATAGCACTTGTCATTCCAGGAAGTGTTCGCAATTCGTCAGAAACTCCAAGCTTTTTGCGTTTTTCATCAAGTTCTTTTTCTTGATGATCAAGATATTCGCGGGCACGACTTTGGATTTCAGCGGCGGTATCATGGTCAAAACCATCAATAGAAGCGATTTCTTCAAGATCAATATAGGCGATTTCTTCAATAGAAGAAAAACCCTCTGATGCCATAACCTGTCCGATCATTTCGTCAACCTCTAAGGCTTCCATAAACAATTTACTCCGTTCAGTAAATTCTTTTTGACGATTTTCAGATTCTTCCTTTTCCGTTAAAATATCAATGTTCCATCCTGTTAGTTGCGAAGCCAAGCGAACATTTTGCCCACGTCGTCCAATAGCAAGGCTAAGTTGATCATCTGGCACAATAACTTCAATCCGTTCAGCATCTTCATCAAGGATGATTTTAGAAACTTCAGCAGGTTGCAGTGCATTAACGACAAATGTTGCCGCATCAGGCGACCAAGGAATAATATCAATTTTTTCGCCTTGTAATTCAGCAACAACAGCTTGTACACGACTTCCTCGCATTCCAACGCACGCTCCAACAGGATCAATGGAACCATCACGTGAAACAACGGCGATTTTAGCCCGTGAACCTGGATCACGAGCAACAGATTTGATTTCTATAATACCATCATAAATTTCTGGTACTTCCATAGTGAAAAGTTTTACCATAAATTGGGGATGTGTGCGTGAAAGGAAAATTTGCGGACCACGCGTTTCACGGTGTACATCATTGACAAAAGCACGAATGCGATCTCCATAGCGGAATGATTCACGAGGAATTAATTCATCACGGCGAACAATAGCTTCACCGCGCCCTAGATCAACGATGACGTTACCATATTCCACACGCTTAACTGTACCAGAAATAATTTCACCAACTTTATTTTTGAATTCTTCATATTGCTGATCGCGCTCTGCATCGCGTACTTTTTGTACAATAACCTGTTTAGCAGATTGTGCTGCGATACGTCCAAAATCCATAGGAGGTAAAAGATCAGCAAAAAAATCACCAATTTTTGCTTCTGCTTGACGTTTGAGAGCATCAGACAAAGTAATTTCCGTTGTATAGTCTTCAACGACATCAACGATTTTAAGCAGGCGCTGTAATTTAATTTCACCTGTTTTAGAATTGATTTCAGCACGAATATTGGTTTCTTGACCATAACGAGAACGTGCTGCTTTTTGAATAGCATCAGCCATCGCAGAAATGACAATTTCACGGTCGATTGACTTTTCACGTGCAACAGCATCTGCAATTTGCAGAATCTCAAGCCTGTTAGCGCTTGTAGCCATCAATTTTCTCCTTCTTTGTGCCACACGATGGGTATTTCCCAGTGATATTATTTTTTGAAATTGAGCGTCTGTATAGAGTCGTTAGCGTTCTCTTCGGCAATGAATTGTTGACTTAAATCTTTATTTTGTTTCAATGCATCGCGAATAAGCTCATCGGTAAGCACTAAATGCGCATTTATGATATCACAAAAGGAAATAGGGGTATACATGGCTTCTCCATAAGCAGCTTTATCAGTGTTTAAAATAAATCCATCTTGCGTGATATTTGTAAGTGTCCCACGAAATTTTCGGCGCCCATCAATTGTTATTTTGGTTTCAATTTTTGCAAGATGCCCTTGCCAATGAAAAAAATCAGATTTTCTTACCAATGGACGATCAATTCCAGGTGATGAGATTTCTAAATGATATTTGCGTTCAATAACATTTTGTACATCAAGGAGGGGAGAAACTGTTCGACTAACAGTTTCACAATCTTCTATGGTCATAGAACCATCGGCACGCTCAACCATAATTTGAAGTGTTAAACCATTTTGACCAAGAAGTTTCACACGAACCAAACGAAAACCTAAAGGTTTAAGTAGTGGTATGACAAGAGCAGCAACCTGTGCTTCGATACCATCTTCTTCAAATAGGCGCGGTTCGTCAAGATTGCTTATTTTTTCAGCTTCGTTCATACATTTTATCCAAGTTAGTTTCATCAGTTTTATGATATTAAAAAAGAGCGGGTCCAACGGCCCACTCTTCATCATAAGACCAAGAATTTAACTATTGATACTCTTAAATTCAAAATTTTTCAAGTTGTTTATGAGAAAAGCGCTTGATCATTTATTTCTTGATAAAGGTAAGATAGGCAGGCGTTCGTCCTTCGCGTAAAGCTTTTGCTTCATAGCGGGTTCCGCTCCATAGTGGATAAGGGAGTTTCCAGTCTTGAGGGCTTTCTGCTTTCCATTCAAAGTGATCATGTTGTGCACAATGGTACAAAGTCCAGTTTACATAACTGTCTATATCGCTAGCAAAGCGCAAAAATTTCCCTATTTTAAGAACACGAGCAAAACGGTTAAGATTTTTTATGTTGATGAAGCGTCGTTTCCAGTGTTTCTTTTTCGGCCAAGGATCAGGATAGAAGAGGTCTATTCCATCAAGCGAGTTATCAGGGAGCCAATCAAGAAGGCGTGTAGCATCATCATTATAGAGGCGAAGACGATTTTGATGGTTTTGATGCTGTTCAAGAGACGATAATATTTTTGCCATGCCATTGATAAAGGGCTCGACGCCGATAAAACCGGTTTTTGGAAAATATTCCATTTCATGAAGTAAATGTTCACCTCCACCAAAACCGATTTCAAGTCGAATTTCTCTTACTTTGCTTGAAAATAAGGATGTAAGGTTTAAGGGAGGAGGGACATTTAAATCAATATTCAAACTGGGGAGAAGCATTTGTATACGTGTAAGCTGACTGTCTCGAAGTTGTTTTCCTTGTCGGCGTCCAAAAAATGCTTCACTCTTACGTATATTATGTTTAATCATGGGATTTGGATCATTGTTTGAAGCGTTTTCACGAGATCAGTTTTTTCCCATGAAAACGAACCATCGTGTTTTGGTTTACGACCAAAGTGACCATAGGCAGCTGTTTTCGCATAAATAGGTTTATTGAGGTCAAGATGTTTTCGAATGCCGGTAGGTGAAAGGTCCATTATTTTGCGGATGGCTTCTTCAATAACCTTTTCATCGACTTTTCCTGTTCCATGAAGATTAAGATAAATAGATAAAGGTTGTGCAATACCAATTGCATAGGAGAGTTGAATGGTGCATCTTTCTGCTAAATGAGCAGCAACAATATTCTTAGCCAGATAGCGTGCCGCATAGGCAGCAGAACGATCAACTTTTGTTGTATCTTTTCCTGAAAAAGCACCGCCTCCATGGGGTGCTGCACCTCCATAAGTATCCACAATAATTTTGCGTCCCGTTAATCCGGCATCGCTTTGAGGGCCTCCAATGACAAATTTTCCTGTTGGGTTAATATACCAACTGCATTGAGCTGCAATGGGAATGTCATGTAAAGCTTGGCGAATGTAAGGCTCAACCACTGTACGTACTTTATTCGAATCCCAGCTTTCATCAAGATGCTGCGTTGAAAGAACAATGGATGTGACCTCTATTGGTTTTCCATTTTTATAACGTATGGTTATTTGGCTTTTAGCATCTGGTCCTAATTTTCCAGTTTCTCCCTCTCCTTTATGACGAGCTGCGGCAAGAAGTTTGAGAATTTTATGCGCATAATAAATTGGCGCAGGCATGAGATCAGGTGTTTCACGGCAAGCATATCCAAACATGATACCTTGATCACCCGCTCCTTCTTCACCATGCCGATCCGTAGCATTATCAACCCCTCTTGCTATATCAGCTGATTGTGGGCGCAAAAGAACATCAATTTTAACAGTTTTCCAATGGAAGCCTGCTTGTTCATAGCCAATGGTACGAATAGCACGGCGCGCTGCTGTACGAAAACGTGTAGGATTAATGAGTGGAAAGCTAGTTTCATCATAGATGAATTCTTTATTTTTATCTTTTTTTAATAGCGTATCGGGAACACGTACTTCACCAGCGATAACAACACGGTTGACACTGACGAGAGTTTCACAGGCAACGCGTACTAACCATGGATCAGTGCCAGTCTTTTCAGCTTCTTTATAGATCATATCAACGATTTCATCGGAAATACGATCACAAATTTTATCAGGATGTCCTTCCGATACCGATTCGCTCGTAAAAAGATAATCTTGATGCGGCATAGGAACTCCTTCAAAAAAGAAAACCAACGATTTAATCAATTGCTTACTAAAGCCGTCACCATTTGCTAATTCTACAGCAAATAGTCAATGCAAATGTATATGAATAAAAGAGAAAAGATATAATTTTAATTTATAACTTATTTGTCAAATCTTCCTCAGAAAGTGCTTTTGCCAAGTCAATAATTTTTCGACGCACTTTAGCATCAGATATATTTGTAAAAGCGCGCATGAGCTGAATCCCTTCGCTGCTAGAACAAAAGTCTATAAAATTGTGTTCACTTTCAGCAAAACCCTCTACTTGTTGGGAGGTAATACCTTTATCAAAAAAGTAAGAAACAGGAACATCCATAATTTCCGCTATCGCTTGAAGACGGCTGGCACCAATACGGTTTGTTCCTTTTTCATATTTTTGGATTTGCTGAAAAGTAATTCCTAATTTTTCACCTAGTTTCTCTTGAGTGAGTCCTAAAATATTACGACGTAAACGGATACGAGTTCCAACATAGATATCTATAGGGTCAGGTTTTTTTCTAGTTTCGGTCATAATGCAACTCTTTATTTCCAGCATTTTTCTTCTAAACCAACATCATATTTATGCGCAGTTGATTTATCATATAATTAAAACAATATGTAATATTTTTTCCCAATATCACTGGTACACGCAACACAATACCGTACAAAGGGCACTTGAATCATTTAAGCTGTTTTGTAAAACCAAAACCAATACGACACAATAGCATAAGGATGAATAAGATAAAAGTAGAGAAAGTTCTGTATTCATTGCTTCCTATAGGGGTAATGGATGATGGAACTTGTGAATCAATAATGCCCACAGCATTTTGTCGAAGAGCTACAACGATTCGTCCATAAGAATCAATAACAGCTGATATGCCATTATTGGCGGCCCGTATGAGGGGGATTCCCAGTTCAACGGCACGAAGCTGTGCTTGTTGAAGATGTTGATAGGGTCCAGGTGTTACACCAAACCATGCATCATTTGTAATATTAATAATTGCTTGAGGCGGGGAGCCTTTGAAAGTCATTTCATGGGGAAATATTGCTTCATAACAAATCAAGGGTAGATAAGAAAATCCGTTTGGCATTGTAACAATTTTGCGCACACTTGCAGCACTATATCCACCAATATTATCAGCAAGGGTACGCAATCCAATTTTTTTCAATAAACTCTGATAAGGAAGATACTCACCAAAAGGAACCAAATGAAGTTTATCGGAAGTATTTAAAATATTACCTTGAGCATTAATGACTGCAATTGTATTAAAATATTGTGTTTGGGAATGAGGTAGATCATTGCTGGCGCGTATTGCTCCAACAATAGCCCATTGTTTAGGTTTTAAAAGAGAGGCAATGCGCATTGTGATAGATGAATTATCATAGAGAAGGTAAGGAACGGAAGCTTCAGGCCATACGATAAAATCGGGTTCTGAATTTTGATCGGTTGTTGGCGTTGCACTTAGCTTCATATGTGCTTCCAACATAGATTCTCGTGTATTATCACGCAATTTTATATTTTGTTGGATGGACGGTTGAACAATGCGCACCCAATAAGCACTTTTTTGATCTTCAGTTGTGTTTTCTATAGTATGAAGACGATAAAACCCAAAACCACAGTGAATGAATATAAGTGATAAGCAAAGAGAAAGTGCCACTTTCTTTTTTTCATCCGTTAATAAAACAGTTGGCAAACTGTAGGCTAAGACAGCAAGAATATTCATTCCGTAAAGTCCTACGATTGCATCAGATTGCATGAACATTGGGGTTGGCATGGCTGTATAGCCAAGAGAATTCCATGGAAATCCTGTGAATAAAAACGCACGCAACCACTCGGATAATCCTAATGCAAAGGCTAAAACAAAAAAGCGTGCTATTCCTTTTGTCCATAATAAACCGACAATGAAACCAGAAAAAAACCAATAAAGAGAAAGGTAGAGTGGAGGGAATAAAATGGCTAATGGGACTGCCCAACCAAAAGAATCTGGATCTGTTAACAAAGCATTGCATAGCCACCAAAGGCCGCAAATAAAATAACTAAAACCAAAGGTTCCACAGCTTAAAGCGTAAGTAAAAAAATGTTTTTTATTGTTTTTGGTGGCCCGTATTGAGTCAAGTAAAACAATAAAGAGAGGGAAAGTTAAAAAGCAAAGAGGTGTCAAATAAAAGGGTGGAAGTGCAAAAGAAGTAAGAGCACCACACAGAAATATCCATGCTTGGCGCTTCCAGCCTGTAACAGAGAACAAAAAAACGATGAAATTGTTAAAAAACGCTGGACTATTCTTTAGGGATGGCATTGTTTTCAAGATTTTCATTTTTGGGAATGCGAAAAATGCGCAACCGTTTGATCCGGCGTTTATCAGCTTCTAAAATACGAAATCTATAGCCAGGTACAGCTTCGACAATTTCACCTTTGGCAGGAATGCGATCAAGAATGGAGACGATCAAACCACCAATAGTATCAACTTCATCACCATATTCTCCTACGATAAAATCAGGACCAAGAGCTTTCTCCACATCTTCTAGTTCAGTTCTTGCATCAACGAGCCATTTATTATTTGGTTCACGTACGATAGCATTTTCGACATTATCATGTTCATCTTCGATATCTCCAACGACTAACTCAACAATATCTTCCATTGAAACGAGACCATCTGTTCCTCCATGTTCATCAATAACTAAAGCCATTTGAGTTCGTGTAGTTTGCATCCGTGTTAATAATTTGCTTGCAAGCATAGAACTGGGAACAAAGAGAACTGTTCGGATCAAATCCAATTCACCGATTGGAGTATGCAAGTCTGTATGGTTTAATTGAAGCAAATCGGATTTTTGTTCGGTTTTTGTTGGGTTGATAATAAAGCGAGTGATGTAATTAAGAATATCGCGGATATGGATCATGCCGCGCGGATCATCTAAAGTTTCAGCATAAACGGGGATACGAGAATGACCAATTTTTGCAAAACATTTAAGGGTTTCTCCAAGAGAGGTGTTTATTTCTAATGCTTCGATTTCAGAACGAGGTATCATAACATCATCCACGCGTGCTTCACGTAAGCGTAAAATGTTATGCAGCATAGTACGTTCTTCAGGTGAGAAGAGGGCGGTATCTTTTTCATTGTTAGTCGTGAGTGCAACGGTAAGATCATCGCGCAGTGACGTAGATGCACAATTTCGACCCCGTAAGAATGAAAACAAATGATTCATCAGGGAATATTTTTCTGTGTGATTCGTCTGCTGAGAGGGGTCTTTTTCATTATTAGAAGATGCTTGATTATTATTTTGTGCATTTATTTTGTTTGCCATGGTTTTGAAATCTTTTAGACTTTCTTTTTTATAATAGATAAATAAGAGGCTTTAAATGGTATGCTGGTAATATTGATTTTAAAAGTTAAATTTTATCATTGATAGACAATTATGCGTAAGGATCTTTTATGGAAAGCTTTTGAAGAATTTCTCTTTCGAGCTTTTCCATTTTATATGCTTCATCATCAGTTTCATGGTCATAACCAAGCAGATGCAAGATACCATGAACAATCATATGTATTAAATGGTCTTGAAATGTTTTTCCTTCTTTCTCTGCTTCGAAAACAACAGTTTCTCGGGCAATAATAATATCACCGAGCATGGGACCAGGTCGATTTCCAGCTTTAAGTGGAAAAGCAGGAAAGGATAATACATTAGTAGATTTGTTTTTGTTGCGCCATTGTGCATTGATTTGTGCCATATGTTCATCATCCGTAAAAAGCAGGCTAATCTCGCTTACAACATTTTCCAATGAAACATGATACATAGTTGCCATTAATGCTTTTTCAGTGATATTATAAAGCATTTTCTCATCATTCCACCCTGCGCTTTTAATCATTATATCAATAATAATCATGATGAATCAAATTCATTTTTTAATGCATCGCATGCGAATGATTTTTTTTTATTTTGTATTTCGGAATCACGATCATAAGCACGAACGATAGCAGCAACAAGTGGGTGGCGTACAACATCTTTTTCATCAAAATGCACAATTGCAATATTTTCTACATTTGAAAGAATGCGAATTGCTTCAATGAGACCTGATTTTTGCCCTGTAGGCAAATCAATTTGGCTTACGTCACCGGTAACAATCATACGTGTTCCTTCTCCAAGACGTGTGAGGAACATTTTCATTTGCATGGGCGTAGTATTTTGTGCCTCATCAAGAATAACAGCAGCATGGGCAAGTGTTCGTCCGCGCATAAAGGCGAGAGGAGCAATTTCTATGACACCAGAGGCTAAAATGCGTTCTATTTTTTCAGCGGGCATCATATCATAAAGAGCATCATAAAGTGGTCGTAAATATGGGTCGACTTTTTCTTTGAGATCACCGGGAAGAAAACCAAGATGTTCTCCAGCTTCAACAGCTGGACGTGAGAGAATAATTCGCTCAATGATACCACGTTCTAGAAGCATTGCAGCATGAGCAACAGCAAGATACGTTTTTCCTGTTCCTGCTGGTCCTACACCAAACACAAGTTCAGTATGCTCCATAGCACTTATGTAAGCGTCTTGTGTTGGAGTTCTTGCATGAATTATTTTTTTATGGGTACTCAACCGAGCTGCTATACGTTTCGTTGCAGATTTGTGTGTTATTGTGTCTTCTTCCTGCTTCTTTGGTATATTTGCCATAGCAATCGCTCCTTTTATATCTGATAAAGTGAGCTCTTGATGTGTTTTGGCACGTTCATAAAGCTGCTGCAATGCATATTGCGCACGTTTTATAACAGAAATATTTCCACGGATTAAGACTTCATTACCACGCGGATGAATACTAAGTTCGAGTTTTTTTTCGATATAAGCGAGATTTTCGTCAAATTTACCAAAAACTGCTTTTGCATATTTATTATTTTCGAAAATCAAAACAACTTGGCTCACATCTGAAGCGCTTGTTTGTTTCAAGGTATCAGCCTTTTCAAGGGACATATTTACTTTTTCTTTAATACGCTTTATTTTTTCGGTTGAAGCTTTCAGCCTATTCTCCATATCTACATAAATATTGCACATTTTGTTAAGTAAACTTTATAAAAGACAATTTTTACAAAAAGCGCACGCTTTAGATGTAATCATTTGCTTTTAAAATAAAAGAGTTTTCCAAAATATTTATTTTTGAACAAGGTATTAGAGGCATGTTTATCTATTTGTCACTTCACCAACAAAACTGTTTGAGCTTGCATTTTTAATATGAATTTCTATCACGCTACCTGTAGAGGCTTCTGTATCGACAACAACAGGTAAAAGCCAAGGGGAACGCCCTACCATTTGCCCTGAGTGACGTCCAGGTTTTTCGATGAGAACGTTCGTTTTTTGATCAACTTTAGAACGCAAAAACGCATTTTGTTGCTCAAGGAGAAGGGCTTGCAAATGTTGAAGTCGGGCATCTTTTACAGATTCATCAACATGATTTTTCATTGTGGCTCCCACTGTTCCAGGACGGGGGGAATATTTAAAAGAATAAGCTGAACTGTACTGTACTTGTTGAATAAGTTTAATGGTTTCTTCAAAGTCTTCATCTGTTTCTCCTGGAAACCCTACAATAAAATCGCCTGAAAAGGCGATATCTGGCCGTGCGGTTCGAATTTTTTCGATAAGATGAAGATAATGAGAGCTTTTGTGTTGTCGGTTCATGGCTTTTAAGATGCGATCTGAACCTGATTGAACAGGAAGATGGAGGTAAGGCATTAACATATCAAGATCTCGATGCGCGGCAATAAGGCTATCATCCATATCACGTGGGTGGCTGGTTGTGTAACGCAAACGCTTTAAACCATCGAGTTTTGCGAGATGATAAAGAAGATCGCCAAGACGCCAAGTTTTGCCATCAGCACTTTGTCCATGCCAACCATTGACATTTTGTCCAAGCAGCGTAATTTCTTTGACACCCGCTTCGATGAGTTGAAGGGCTTCCTCGGTAATTTGCTCGACAGACCGTGATATTTCAGCACCGCGTGTGTAAGGAACAACACAAAAAGTGCAAAATTTATCGCAACCTTCCTGTACTGTTAAAAATGCGCTAACACCTCGTTTTCTTACTGCATGTTTATTATGGGGCGGCAAATGAGCAAATTTATCTTCAACAGCATAGTCTGTTTCGATAATTTTTTTCCCTTGTTTGGCTTTTTCTAACAATTCTGGCAAGCGATGATACATTTGCGGACCAATAACAAGATCCACTGTTGGAGCACGGCGCAAGATTTCACTTCCCTCAGCTTGTGCAACACAACCTGTTACACCAACCATCAGGGGTTTATCAGGTGTGCGCTCTTGACGCATAACGCGCAAACGACCAAGATCAGAATAAAGTTTTTCTGCTGCTTTTTCACGAATATGACAGGTATTAACAAGAATAAGATCGGCATCATTGGGAATTTGTGTTGTCACATAGCCTTGCGAACTGAGGCTATCAGTCATCCGTTGGCTATCATAAACGTTCATTTGACATCCATAGGTTTTGATAAAAACCTTTTTAGGAGCAACAGGAGGCGTATTTTTAGGATTTACTTTATTCATAGCGCATGTGTAAATGTTTTTTACACAAATCTCAATCTATTTGCTTAAAAGTTTTTTGCATGATAATTGCATCACCACAACCATTTTTTGACGCGTAGTAGGCAAGACGTTCAGAAATTTTTTGAAATTCAAAGCGTTGATAAAGGTTCAAAGCAGAAAGATTTGTGGCTTCTACTTCCAAGAATAATTTTATGGCGCCCTTGTCGTGAAGATGGTGAACTGTACGATCGATAAGAAAGGTACCAATTCCTTTTTGACGATAATGAGGATGAACAGCAATTGTGATGATTTCTGCTTCATCAAGGATGAGACGGCATAGGCAAAAGCCTAAAATTTGATCAGAGTGATCAATGAGAAAAGCTTTGTATCCGAAGATAGAGTGATCTGTTAAGAAATTATCAAAAGCTTGTTTTTCCCAAGAAGGGGTAAAACAATGCTGATGAATTTGATGAAGAGAAGCACTATCATTAACTTGTAGCGGAGCAATTCCAAAATTCTTTTTTGTCAATGAAAATTTGGGCATTATTTTTTTTGTGGTAAAGCAAAATTGGTTTGTTGTTTTGCATCAGCGCTGCGTAGATAGAGTGGGCGAGGTGAATTTTTTGATTGTTTGTTTGCAGCAAGATAAGCATAGTTTACAATATCGGCCGCTTCGCAGGGGATTTTTTCTAGGACAATTTTTTCGTATATTTTATGGTTTTTAATATGCTCCACAACGACATCAGCAGCTGGGCCAGTCAGTCGGGTTTTTTTGGGCAAATCTTCGAGGATATTTTCAATTGTTTTTAATCCCGGCTCTCCCAAAGGTGTGAGATCATTATGAAAATTTTGATGGTAGAACATCCCTCTCCCTGCTTCAATGACAACAGTAATTGCCGATGCTGTACTTTTATTGTTTATGACTTGTGCTGCTAACGCTTCAAGAGCACTCACTCCAACAGCAGGTATTTCAAGTGCTAATGCCAAAGCGCGCGCTGTTGCAACACCGACACGTACACCAGTAAATGATCCAGGTCCAATATTGACAGCAATACGCTCAACTTGATCAAGCGTCATATTGGCTTGTTTCATTATTTGTGTAATCTGCCCAATAAGTTTTTCAGCATGTCCTTTGTTCATGCGCTCATTGATACGCGCAATAACAGATTTATGACGAATAAGCGCAACAGCACAATAAATTGAAGCAGTATCTATAGCAAGGATAAGCATAAAAATATTTTAGTTGAATAAAACGATAAATAAAAGTCCTGCTGTATTTTTAATCTTTTCATTATCGTATATTTCATTTGTAAGAAAGTTACTAGTGCCAATAAGCAACAATATCTTTTTATGGGATAGAACGAGATGTTGATTTAATCCTTATTTTTATCACTTTTTGAATGAGTACCTTGAGTATTGTAAGATTCTCTTATTTTAAGTCTACTTATGGTGAAACAATTAAAGTTATTAGCTTGTATATTACAAGCGGAGTTAGCGTATGAATCAAAACTGTTGAAGAAAAGAATAAAAACTCCTTTCACGAATCGTTTAAATGTAAGGATTGTCACAACTTTTAAGCTATCAAATAGTACGATGATGCCACTTGTATTACATAGTAAGTAAAAGTAATTTAAAAGAGGAAAAGTTATGACCCCACATTTTTTCCAAATAAAAATATATTTTATCCGTCTTTATATAAAAACCTCAGCGTAATGAGAGCAGATGAAAGAAATGGCATTGTTTTGCATGAGTTACGTATTTCGATACTACCCCGTTGCAAATCATTATGGACTGAAAAGCAAATTTAACAGTTTTCACTTAAATATCAGCTCTTTCAATTTTTTGTATAGAATAATGAGCAGTATTTTAGAATTTTTTCTGGTTTATGAAAGAACTGATTTTAATAATAAGGAGGACTTTGGGTTGATTGCATACTACGTTGAAAAAATAATAATCAATGTACATTTAAAATGTTATATGATTTAAATCATTCAATTGTATCATGATAAGGCTACAAATACCGAGAATAATTATGGAGCAGGTTGAAGCCAAAATGACGCGCCATCCTGCTTTTTTTAGTGATCGGATATCAACACCTAATCCTAGTGCAGCCATTGAGATAACAGTAAACAATTGGGCAATAAATTTGATGGGATTGATAGCCTTTTCAGGGATAAGACCACTTGAGCGAACAAGCATCATGATAATAAAGCCAATGATAAACCATGGGACGAGGGTATGTAAACGCAAGCGTGTTTGTGCTGATCGGCGATAAATGATTGATAGAGTAAAAATAACAGGGCCTAACATGAGAACCCGTACTAATTTGACAATTGTTGCAATTTGAACACTTAGAAAAGAGACAGATGCTGTTGCTGCTAAAACCTGTGGTACAGCATACACAACCATGCCAGCAAGCACACCATATTGGCTAAATGACAAATTCAGAGATGGATGTAAAAAGGGTAAAAATAAAATAATAAGAATTCCTAAAAGAGCAGTGAAGGCAATTGACGCGGCTACATCGTCATGTTTTGCTTTTATGACAGGTGCAACGGCAACAATAGCTGAATTGCCACAAATAGCATTCCCACAAGCGACCAGCATTGCCAAATGTGTAGAAAGCCCGAAAAGTCGGCCGATGGCAAAGCTCAGGATAATCGTTACGAATATCACGAATATGATACTAGCAAGCAAATTCCAGCCAGCTGAAAGGACTGCGTTAATGCTAATGCTTGCTCCTAGAAGAACGATAGCAATTTCGAGAAGTGTTTTTGCACAAAAGGTGATACCTTTTTGAAAATATGTTGGCAAAGGAAAACAACTACGGATAATCGATCCTAAAAGAATTGCCAAAACAAGGCTTTCAAGCCATGCTTGTCCAAAAAGCTGTTTTTCTACGACTTCTAAGCCATAAGCTAAGGCTGATATGAGTAAACATACTAGAATACCAGGACCAAAGTCGTTTAAAAGTGAGAGTTTTTTCTTTATCACTTGGATATTTTCCCCATAAAAAGAAATGATAGTAAATAAAACGAGATAACAAGTAAGAGAAAGAAATTTTTAAAGATTTGTTCTTGCTTGTACAGCTGCTGCTAAAGTTCCGTCATCAAGATAATCAAGCTCGCCTCCTACAGGGACACCATGAGCAAGTCGCGTAATTTTAACTGGAAAATTAGAAAGCTGATCAGTGATATAGTGAGCAGTTGTTTGACCTTCGACAGTCGCATTTACAGCAAGAATAATCTCCGTAATAGGGTTTTGTACAACACGCTGTATTAAGGTGGCAATGTTGAGTTCGTCAGGACCTATTCCATCTAAGGGGGAGAGTCGTCCACCCAACACATGGTAACGTGCGGCTAAAGTTTTTGCGCGTTCAAGAGCCCACAGATCAGCAATATCCTCAACAACGATGATTGTTGTATCATCGCGGCGCAAATCTGTACAAATTGAACAAGGATCAATGGTATCGACATTTCCACAAACAGAACAAATGCCGACTTTTTCTATAGCTAATTGTATAGCTGCTCCTAAAGGTTCTAGCAATGTCTCTTTTTTTTTGATAAGATGAAGCGCAGCACGACGCGCTGAACGTGGACCAAGACCTGGTAACCGTGATAAAATCTGAATGAGACGTTCAATCTCAGGTCCTGCAATGTATTTAGACATATTTTTGTCCCACGGGAAAAATCCGTTTCATTAAAATGGAAGCTTGAAACCTGATGGGAGTGGTAGCCCTGCCGTCATACTTTTGGTTTTTTCTTCTATTGCGACTTCGATTTTTGTTCTTGCTTCATTATAAGCTGCCATAATGAGATCTTCAAGAATTTCAGCTTCCTCAGGTTTGAGTAATGAAGGATCAATTTGAATTGCTGTTATAATATTTTTGCCATTTAAAGTGATATGGACGAGACCACCCCCTGCAGTGCCCACAGCTTGCAGATTAGCTATTTCTTCTTGAATCTTCTGCATTTTTTCTTGCATTTCTTTGGCTTTTTTCATCATGCTCATCATTTCACGCATAGGAATAGGTATCCTTATTCATCATTGATATCATTTTTATTTTTAAAAATATCAGCATTTTTAAAGGTATTGGGGAGTAAATCAAGATCATTTTCTTCTTTATTAAGTCGAATATCGACAATTTTTGCTTCTGGGAAATGATTGAGGATTTTCGCGATATCAGGATCTGTTTCTGCATTGGAAAAAAGAGTCTTTTGAATCGCTATACTTTCCTCCTGTAAGGTTGGGCCACCTCCTTCATTAACAAAAGTTATTGTCCAGCGTTTTTCAGTCCATTGAGATATCTTTTTTTCTATATCATGAGCAAGAAATTGTGGGGTATTTTCAGAAAGTCTCAAGGTAATATGCCCAGCTTCAAAAGAAACAGGATGAACAAATTCTTTAACAAGGAGTTTGAAAGGAACGTCATTATGCTGTTCGGCTAATTGAACAATATCATGCAAAGAATTAATCACGAGAGTTTTAGGTTCAGTAATCTTTTCTGTTTTTTGCATGACAGAATACGATGAATTTGCAATCTTTTCAGAAAGATCAGTAGATTGAGAAGTTTCTAGAATTTCTGTTACTTCTTGAGCGCTGATTTTGTCATGGTTTTGATTTTTAACTAAATTTTCTAGTTGTAAGGAATGATCTAATTGGTTTTTCAAAGATGTTTTTAAATCTGATTGATCGGCTAATGTATTTGAAACGCTCGAGGAAGCATGGGCTCCGACCATTGTTTCTTTTGTTATATTATTTGCATTTGTAGATTCTTGATGAGAAGAGTTTTGAACCAGTGTGAGAGGCGTTTTTTCTTGCGTAAGCTTTTTTAAAGCCTCATCAAGAGTTGGTAAGTCAGCCGTGTGAGCAAGACGAATTAAAAGCATTTCAGCGGCTTGAAGAGGACGTGCAGTTTGATTAACTTCCTGTAAACCTTTGAGTAACATTTGCCAGTTTCGGGATAAAACAGGAACGGAAAGTTTTTTTGAAAAGTCTAAACTTCTTAAACGTTGTTCTTCAGTCAGAGAAAAATCTTCCACTATTTCCGGTGTAAAACGTAAACGTGTGACCAGATGATTAAAATCGGCTAGTTCTGTCAATATAGTAAGAGGATCAGCACCTGCTTCATACTGACTGCGTAATTCATGTAACGCATTGACAACATCGCCCCTCATGATAAATTCAAAAAGATCAATAATACGTGCTTGATCCGCTAATCCTAACATTGTACGCACCGCAATAGCATTAACATTGCCATTGCTATGGGCGATTGCTTGATCAAAAATGGATAATGCATCACGTGCAGATCCTTCTGCAGCACGGGCAATCATAGAGAGTGCTTGATCTTCTACTTCTACCTTTTCATATTTCGCAATTTGACGCAAATGTGCACTCAAAGCTTTTGAGTCAATACGTCGTAAATCAAAACGTTGGCAACGCGAAAGAATTGTAATAGGAACTTTGCGAATTTCTGTTGTGGCAAAAATAAATTTCACATGGGAAGGTGGTTCTTCAAGAGTTTTCAATAAACCATTAAAGGCTTGTGTTGAGAGCATATGTACTTCATCGATAATATAAACCTTATAGCGTGCAGAAACAGGACGATAGCGTATTTGTTCAATAATTTCACGAATATCATCAATGCCCGTATGAGAAGCGGCATCCATTTCTATAACATCAATATGGCGTCCTTCGATAATTTGTGTGCAATGTTCACCAAGAGAGTCCAATACAGTTGTTGGTTGGTCAATATCTTTTGTTTTATAATTAAGTGCACGTGCCAAAATACGTGCTGTTGTGGTTTTACCTACGCCACGAATCCCTGTTAACATCCACGCTTGTGCAATACGACCTTTTTCAAAGGCGTTGGTGAGAGTACGCACCATAGCTTCCTGACCAATGAGGTCAGAGAAGTTTTGGGGTCGATATTTACGAGCAAGAACACGATAGGCTGTTTCTACCGGTAAATTTTCCATGAGTATTTCCAACTTCGAAGTTCTTTATGCGTACATTTTGATAATACAAAAGCATAGATCAATACTGTAGTCTCATATAAAAGGATTTTTTCTTAATCAAATTATTTATGGGACAATTTGTTTAAAAATAACAAAACCCCTTTATTTACTGCATACAAATGCTGCTCTGAAGATTAAAAATACCTCGCTAAAAGACAGCATAAAAAATAATTTTTTCAGCAAAATAGGAGGTTGGAACGATGACCCGTACCAGAACTCGTTGGGGCTGCTTCTTTCCAGACCTGACCCAGTTGGCGAGTAGTTCGTCCACCACCAACCTCCCAAGCTCATATTGTCGATTTGGAATGAAAAATCAAGATCAGAAACGAAAAATATCCTAAGAACGACGAAGAATTTTCCTTTGCATTTAATTTATTGATATATAAACAACAAAGAGATTGTGGATTTACCAGTTTTTATAGCAGTAGCTCTGCATATTTATTTGGTATGAAAATATTTTTTCGCTTAAGATAGTCTGAATGTATAATTATCTCATTCGCTGAAACATGTAAGAGTTTTAGGATAGATACATCTGTTCTAAAACTACGAAATTGGATCATCAAAAATTTACAACAGTTAAAGAAGCAAATAAAGTATATAGATCATGTAATTGGCTAACATGCGAAAGTTAGGGGGAAGAGTGCTATTTAAATAATTATAAAATATTGCTTTAATGATGTTGCTCCTCTATACAAAACAGAACATCCCAAACAGAATACATTTAATGTTATACATTCACAGGTTTTTTAAAGAGCGATTGCTCAATACTCTTAACTATATTTCAAACGCCACTCATAAATAGTATACATGCTTCCCTTGAGTTATAAATCTATTGTTGCGCTACCCTCTTTATGCTTAATACAAAGTATAAATTTTAGCCCTCATACTACTTAACAACTCCCAATGTTGCGATCCCTTGCACTTGAGAGGCTTTATAAGAAGCATTTTTATTCCTTTTTTAATCGTTTTTACTCACACATCACTCCCATTTGTAACTTTCAAGGAAATGATTTTAATTGATTCAATATGAGATTTAAGATGGGAGGATCTTACTTTATTTGTGGTTGTAATTCAGTATAAAAAATCGAACTCTTATAATGATAAGTCAATATATTAAATATCTTATAAGAGAACCACCTCATTTCTATAGTGAATGAGAATATCAAATATGTAATATTTTTTCTTTTAACGTATATAAATACTGAGTAGATGTTATCGCTCTTTTTTTGCGTGCTTGTTCTTTTAATTAAAAAACATTGATGTTTATCACAAGATGGATCAATATATGAATTTTCATTATTTGAGAAAAAGGTTTCATATATTTTTAAGAGACTGTACTCATGCAAGAGAAGATGCAACATTAAACGCTATAGAAATAAGGGGGTACTGATTTTATAAGCATAAAAATGGTTCTTATTCGATATAAGCGACATTTTATAGTTTCAGATAATTATATTCTTTAATAAGGAGGGAAAAGCGAGATAATTTTTATAAAAAGCTGAATGAGTACGACTTAAAGTGCAGAGAGGAATGCATCTGTAGAGCAAATTTTACTTTTCTGTTTATCTAAGTGATTTGGGTATGGTGTGCTTTATATTACTTAAAATAAAGCAGTTGCGAAGATAGAAGTTATATTCTTATTAAAAAAATAGTTCTGATAGTAGAAAATACAGAACAATTTAAGTTTAGTCTTTTAGTTTTCGCAAAAGTTCTTTAATATCTAACCTTATAAGCAGCTTAAGGTTTGTCATATTAGGATAAAATACCTCTTCAGCGATTAGTTTTAATAGCTCATTATGCCGTATTTTGAAAAAAACACCTGAAAAAAAGAATAACTCTACTCAAATTTAGATGTTATAGAAATATTGTTAATCATAACCTCCTGTGTCACAATCTGTTCCAACAACTTTTTTGTTCGTAATATTTTTAAAAATATAATGTCCTGACCAAGGAAAACTTATATGAAGAGATTTTATATTTTTTAGGGTAAAGATTTTCTTTTCTTTATCATGGGTTATTTTCTTTTCATCATCAACAAAAATTCTCAATTTGTTTAAATCAGAAGGGGCAGAGTATGATAAAGTAAAGGATACTTTCTTCGGTTTAAAGGTATTACAAGAGTATTCAACTCCTTGCTGGAATGTATAGGATGGTGTGATCACAACACTTTCATCCCGCGCAAAATTCCATTTTTTTTCACCAAAGCCAGCAAATGCAACACTAGAGTAGGCGAGAATATTTGCGGCTAATAATCCTCGCGTGAAGACTTTTTTCATTATCCTCTCCTTTTTTCTAACGTGAGGTGAATCATAAATCAGTTTTTATAAAGATACAAGTTCAAACTTAACGCTAAAATCAGGGCTAAGTTGCATTTTCTAGTTTTAAACCATGTTTAGAATGATATTAATCTAAAAGATTCGAATGCTCTATTATGTATAATAATTTGAATTGTTTTGAGAGCTAATTTAGAAGTTCGTTATCTTTATTGGAATATTGTCAGAGGAAATGACTTTTCTCAAGAGGCTCTCTTTGAATATATAAAGGGAAATAGATGGTACAAGCGTTTTTATTTTTGGTTACTGTGTTTTTTTACACTGGTTTTTATACGAGTTGAATTGCGGTTTATCATGATATAATTTGTGAGAAAATATTATGAAAATAATTTATATATTCTATTACGAGCTGTTTTTTCTTCTTCAGTGTTTATGAAGGGTGTTGAGTAGAAAAAATGAGCCCTTTCAAGATGCGTTGCATTATGAAATTTTTACGATGCTTTTTGATATCAACAAAAAATGATAGCAGCTTAATTGCTTTTATATATACGATGTTCGATCGTTTTGTGCTGGATAAGTACCGATAATACGCAGTTCTGCAGAAAAGAAAGATAATTCTTCTAAGGCAAGTTTCATCATCGGGTCTTCAGGATGTCCTTCAATATCAACAAAGAACTGTGTTGCATTGAAATTTCCACCAATTTGATAGCTTTCTAATTTTGTCATATTGATACCATTCGTTGCAAATCCTCCCATAGCTTTATAGAGAGCAGCGGGGACATTGCGCACTCGAAAAAGAAGACTGGTGATGATTTTTTCGCCATTTTGAGGTTTGGGGACATGTCGTTTGGAGCGTGAAAGGATGACAAAACGGGTAATATTATGAGGGTTATCTTCAACATCTCTTTCAATAATATCAAGTCCATAGAGTTCTGCTGCGATTAAAGGTGCTAAGGCAGCCTGTGAACGTTTAGCATTTTTTTTAATAAATTTTGCAGCTCCAGCGGTGTCAGCAGAAACAACAGGTTTCCAACCGTTGTTTCGTATGATTTTTCGGCATTGTGCAAGGGCATGCGTATGGCTGTGGACGGTTTTAATTTCGTCATGTGTAACGCCGGGCAAAACCATGAGTTGAAAATGGATAGGTAAAAAATATTCATCAATAATATAAAGAGATGATTGTGGTAAAAGATGATGAATGTCTGCAACGCGTCCCGCAAGGGTATTTTCAATAGGGATCATAGCAAGATCAGCTTTCCCGCTTTCCACTAAATTAAGGGCGTCTTCGAAAGTAGCAGAGGGAACAGCATCCATATTGGGGAACATATTGGAGCAAGCAATATGGGAATTAGCGCCGTATTCTCCTTGGAAAGAAATTTTATTGGTTTTTTTAAGTATTTTCATGCTAAAATCTCACAAACTCTATCGAGATCATGTTGTGTGTCTACACCTAAGGGAATTGTATCGACTATTTCCACATCAATACGCATATTGTTTTCTAATGCACGTAATTGTTCAAGTTTTTCACGTTTCTCAAGTGGTGAGGGTTTGAATGATACAAATTTCTCAAGTGCTTCGCGCCTATAGGCGTATATTCCAATATGGTGATAAAGAGGACCCTCTCCATAAGGTGCTTTGGCGCGCGTAAAATAAAGAGCACGAAGGCGATTTTGAGAAAGCGGTGTACCAATGATTTTGACAACATTGGGATCTCTTGTTTCATTTTCTTCAATGATTTTGGCACCCAAGGTTGCAATATCAGTAAAGCTATTTTCTAAAGGGCGTAGCGCACGAATGATTTCACGAGGCATGATTGTTGGTAAGTCACCTTGTATATTTAAAATGGCGTTGTAGCGTTGTTCAGGATCAATGCGCACTAAAGCTTCATAAATACGATCAGATCCAGACTTATGATCACCTCGTGTTATGATATATTCATGCCCATAATCTGCAACAGCTTTAGCGATATCATTATGATCTGTTGCAACGATTGTACGTCCTATTCCAGCTTTTTTGGCTTGTTCTGCGACATGAACAATCATCGGTTTTCCGCCAATTTCAGCGAGAGCTTTTTGAGGAAGACGGGTTGAGCCCATACGGGCAGGAATAAGAATAATTGTTTCAAGAGCCATTGTAAGATTCCCAATGTCATCTGTGATGCATTTATGATGTTGTGTGTTATAAAGAAGATGTTGTGTGTTATAAAGAAAAAGCTTAAACTAAAAATGGTAATAAAATCGTGAACATTTGAGTTTTTATGAATCGCTCGAGATTTATTTATTTTATTTGTGCTTGTTTATGTGTGCTGGTCGCTATTGTGGGGATTTTCACACTCAGCAATATAGTTTACGATCATCCTACATCAGTCCAATATCATCATACAGTTGCCAAGAATGATATATTTCAAGAAAAACAAAAAGCACCTGATGTTTCCCTATCACTAAATAGCCGCCTTCAACAAGGCAATTTTGAAAATGGCCGTAAAGTTTTTCGCCAATGTGCCATATGCCACACATCTGGACGCAATGAAGCAGGGCGTGTTGGTCCAGTTCTCTGGGAGATTGTTAACCGCCCTTTGGCATCAGCAGCAGGTTTTGCTTATTCACGGGCATTACGTGCTCATTCTGATCAAAAATGGGATTTTGTAACGTTAGATCGTTATTTACATTCTCCACGTGAAGCTTTTCCTGGGACCATTATGTCTTTTCGTGGAATTAAAAATGACCAAGATCGTGCCGATCTCTTGCTTTATTTACGCAGTTTATCCGATCATCCTGTTCCTTTACCAATGGATAATAATAAAGCGAACGAGCCAAATTAACTTATACCATAGATGTTAATTTTAGAAAGAAGTCTGATTTTTTTTGTAATTTTAGTTTCACAGTTTTATAAAAAGAGCTCTTATTGATGTTTTGTTAGGGGGGGACGCCCCTCACGCAAAACAGAACATATTTAACATTGCATATTTACTCGCTTATTTTAAAGAGATCTTTTATAAAAATGCACTCTTTACGCTGTCGTCTGTGGATTGGTTTTCAAGATTTGTGTGCTTCACTTTTTCTACATATACTTGTCTGTGAAATTATTGCTGAAGGATTATCAATTCATGAGCCGCAGCTTTCTGCTTCTGAATGCAATAATTATGTAATTAAAGCTCTCCATGAGGTTTATCTCAATCCTTCTATACACATCAATCCCTATGTACTTTTACATCAAGTCCCATGTATTTTTCTTATGAACAGAGACAATTGATTGTTCTTATACGTGCAATAATCCTAAGCTGCATTTTATGATGCTCGATGAATAGACGTTTTCTCTTGAGGTTAGAGATGTACGGACAGATCATTAACCTTTTATAGTATCGATCACTAAAATATGACTTAAATTATTTATTTATAGGTTATGGTTTGAAGTAAGCACTTTCATGTGAAACAATTTTTATGTGTGAATAGTAAAATAGTTGAATAGAGTTCTGCTGATTGTATTTTTATCTACGTCGAAAATTTTTTACACAAGAATACTGATAGCAGCTGCGTTCCCACGAGTCTCTGTCCATTTATAGACGATGACATGAAATTATGCTGATAATCCATTATAGAGAATTATTTTTTCACAAAAGGTTTGCCATATTTGTGATAAATTTAATAGGTTTCATTGGTTACAATGTTTCGATGACTTGCGATAAAATTAATTAGTATTTCAATACATATTGCGAGAGTGCTAAAAATTAGTGGAAGAGAGGACATAATCATGATTCTCCAAGCTTCTTAATAACTATGGTATTTTCTTTATAATTTGAGCGTTTATAAGTAATAATATTAAATTGCGCTAATAATCCATTATAGAGAAGAATCTTTCCTACTAATGGCTCTCCGATGTTTGTGATCATTTTAATAACTTCCATTGCTTGTAGGGTCCCAATAACGCCAGGTAAAACACCGATGATTCCAGTTTCAGCGCATGTTGGGATAGTCCCGTGAGCTGGAGGGGTGGGAAATAAATCGCGATAGTGAGGATTATTGTCTTTATACGGCATAAGGACCGTTAATGAGCCATTAAAACGTTCTACAGCACCGCTTATTAAAGGTTTTTTGCATTGGGCAGCGTGATCAGCGAGAAGATAGCGTGTGGTAAAATTATCACTTCCATCAACAATGATGTGGTAAGCATTGAGCAGTTTATCCACATTACTTTTATCTAAGCGTAGGGTGTGTTTTTTAACTACAACATGGGGATTTATTGCTTTTATAGTGGTTTCAGCACTGTCTGTTTTGCTTTTGTTGATTGCATTTGTTTTATGAATAACTTGGCGTTGTAAATTGGAAAGTGAAACGATGTCGTTATCGACAATTCCAAGGGTTCCAACACCTGCGGCAGCCAAATAGGTTAAGACAGGAGCACCAAGACCACCCGCGCCTACAACAAGAACACGTGCTGTTTTTAGCTTTTGTTGCCCTGCACCACCAATCTCAGGCAAAATGATGTGGCGTGCATAGCGTTCGATTTCTTTGTTGTTTAATTTTATATCTGTTTCTTGTGTCATAAATTTTCTCTTGTCATAGTTCTTTTATTGTTTACTAAGTTTATGATGCATAGACCAGTCTGCTTTTAGGATAGAGAGGATTTATTTATGAAAATTGCCATTCAGATGGATCATATTTCAACAGTTCGGATTCAAGGAGATACGACATTTGCACTCGCTTTAGCAGCCCAAGAACGTGGACACTCTCTCTTCCATTATACACCAGATCGTTTATCTCTATACGATGGTTGTGTGATTGCACGACTAGAGCCATTGATTGTACATGATAAAGAGGGAAGCCACTATCGATTAGAAAAGCCTGTTCGTACGGAATTAACAGATATGGATGTGGTTCTTTTACGCCAAGATCCACCTTTTAATCTCAATTATATCACAACAACTCATTTGTTAGAGCGTATTCATCCTAAAACACTCGTTGTGAATGATCCTGCATGGGTACGCAACAGTCCAGAAAAAATTTTTGTTACTGAATTTTCTGATCTGATGCCAGAAACATTAATTACCAAAGATATTGAAGAAATAACAGCTTTTAGAGAGACATTTGGCGATATTATTGTTAAACCACTTTATGGGAATGGGGGCGCTGGTATTTTTTATTTAAGACAAGATGATCGTAATTTAGCATCATTGTTGGAAATGTTTGCAGAAATTTATCACGAACCTTTTATTGTTCAGCGCTATTTAGAGGCAGTACGAAAAGGAGATAAAAGGATTATTTTGCTTGATGGTACACCTGTTGGAGCTATTAATCGAATTCCGACAGAAACAGATGTGCGCTCTAATATGCATGTTGGAGGTCGCGCGGAAAATGTGGAGTTAACAAAACGTGATTATGAGATTTGTGAACGCATTGGTCCAGCCTTAAAGGAACGCGGTCTTCTTTTTGTGGGGATTGATGTGATTGGAGATTATATAACAGAAATTAATGTGACGTCTCCTACGGGAATTCGTGAAATTAAACGCTTCTGCGGTACAGATGTTGCTCATTTGTTTTGGGATGTTATTGAGTTCAAGCGTTCAAATGAATTTATTTGACAGAGGACAAAAACATGGTTTTAAAAAAATGATCCATGTTGTTTTTTATATTTGTTATGTTGCAAATGTGAACTAGAATGACCGTATGATATAAATTAAGAGGCTTTGTTTCCAATTTTTAGGGAGTTTATAGATGAACAAAGTATTATCAATTGGAGTGGGATTGATTTTTGCGCTACTGCTGTCAGCAAATGGAGGCAATGCGCGCGATCAAATACAGATTACTGGTTCATCTACAGTTTTACCTTATCAAAAGATTGTTGCTGAAACATTTGGAGAAATTTATCCCCATTTTAAGGTTCCTGTTATCGAATCGGGAGGAACAGGAGCTGGTATTAAGGAATTCTGCCGTGGTATTGGGGAGAACACTGTTGATATTGTTAATGCTTCGCGAGCAATGAAACCGAGTGAATTACAGTCTTGTTTTGATGCTGGTGTAAAAGATGTTGAGGAAATACGTATTGGGTATGATGGCATTGTTTTTGCAACTGATATTAAGGGACCTGATTGGAAATTACAGCCAGTAGATGTTTATAAAGCCCTTGCTGCTCGAATTATTATAGACGGAAAGTTGCAACCGAATAATGTTTTGAAATGGAGTGCAGTCAATAGTGCTCTTCCTGATTGGACGATAGCAGCGTATATTCCTGGGGAGAAGCATGGGACACGTGAAGTTTTTGAGGAAAAATTACTTACTAAGGGGTGTAAAGAGAGTGGGGCAGTTGAAGTGATGAAGTCTTTAGGAATGGATGATAAGGAGATACACACTGCTTGTATTGCGGTACGTAAGGATGGAAAAGCGGTTGATATTGATGGTGATTATTCTGAAACATTTGCGCGTCTAACTTCTAATAAAACAGGGGTTGGTATTTTTGGTTTGTCTTTTTATCAAAATAATGCTGATAAACTAAAGGTTGCCGATATTAACGGTTTTGCGCCAACAGTTGAGACGATTTCTAGTGGACAATATCCGGTTTCTCGTCCGCTTTTTTTCTATATTAAGAAAGCACATTTAGGTATTATTTCAGGTTTGCGAGAGTATGTTGATTTTTTTCTTTCTGATCAAATGATTGGTCCAGAGGGTCCTTTGGCTGAATATGGTTTGATTGTTTCTCCTGAAAAGGAACGTCAAGCACAGCGTTCTGATTTTTCTGCTGGTCGAGTAATGACATTGAAATAATTTGCAGGGAAAATTTGTTGGATTTCTGAGATAGGAAATTTGGGTGCTATTTTTTTATAAAAACTGAAAGATAAAATGCGCATTTCCTTCATTGTTTTGCTATTATTGATTTTTGGATTTTGTGGCTTTTGTATTTCTTATATGCGAGCACGCATTCTTGAATACAGACAACATAAAATGCATTCTCGTGCGTATTATTATGGCTGGTGGACATTTTTGATTACTGTTATTCCAGCTTTTATTTTTTTAATTGTTTGGGATGCTGGGAGTACAATTTATTTAGAATATAATGCCTCTCGAGAGCTGGGGGCGTATAGTGCGCATGTAACAGAGCCTGTAAATCACGATCTACTTTGGGAGACACTTCGAAGTCTCGTCAAAAAGATTCATCGCTTTGAGGGGAATCTTTCTACCGCTTCCTATAAGGAAGTGCAGGCACAATTACTCGCGAAGGGATTGATTTTATCCGATGAAGCATCGGATGATGTGTTCAAAATAGCACAGTCGTGGGTATTCTCTTCTGAAAAGCTTAAGTTTATAGGTTATGTTTTTCTTTTTGCTATTGCGTCCTTTGGTTTTATCTGTGGAATGATGCAAATTGCGCCTCATCAACGTGCCCGTAATAAAGTTGAATCTTTTATTATTATTGGATTGATTTGTGCATCTATTGTTGCAGTCTTGACAACAATAGCCATTGCGCTTTCTATGCTTTTTCAGACAGTAAGCTTTTTTCAGTCTGTATCCTTTTCAAATTTCTTTTTAGGAACAGTTTGGGATCCGCGTTTTTCCGCGAGCGGTTCCAGCGATGAAGTAGGACAATTTGGTCTAATACCGCTTCTTGCTGGTACGCTTTATATTGCATTTGTTGCCATGCTTTTTGCTGTACCTATAGGACTATTTTCAGCTCTTTATATGGCGGAGTATGCTTCTGCGCGATTGCGAGCAATTGTGAAGCCATTGTTAGAAGTTCTTGCTGGCATTCCAACGATTGTTTATGGCTTTTTTGCTTTGAAGGTTGTGGGACCATTTTTACGAGATCTCTCTGCTTCTCTCTCAGACGGGGTTAGTTTTATTATGGCACAAAGTGTTTTGACTGCTGGAGTTGTGATGGGAATTATGTTGATACCTTTTGTTTCCTCTTTATCGGATGATGTTATTACGGCTGTTCCACGCATTTTACGTGAAGGTTCTTATGGTTTAGGCGCAACGCAATCTGAAACAATTAAAAAAGTTGTTATACCAGCAGCGCTTCCAGGGATTATGGGGGCTATTTTGTTGACGGCATCGCGTGCAATTGGAGAAACAATGATTGTGGTTTTGGCGGCAGGTGTTGCAGCAAATTTAACACTCAATCCTTTCGAAGCAATGACTACGATGACTGTTAAGATTGTTAATCAATTGACCGGTGATTTTGAGTTTAATTCTCCACAAACTCTGGTGGCTTTTGCCTTAGGGATGACGCTCTTTGTTATGACACTTTTGATGAATATTCTAGCTCTTTATATTGTGCGTAAATATCGGGAACAATATGAATGAATGAAGATTTTTTTCCTCGTCGCAATATTAGTCTCAAGCGTCGGTATTGGGCTGAACGTCGTTTTCGTGCCTATGGTTTGATTGCCATTTTTATTGGTTTATTTTTTTTATTTACGCTTTTATGGTCTATCATTAGTCAGGGTTATACAGCTTTTTTTCAAAGTGAAATGACATTATCGATTTATTTGGATGAAAAGATCATTGATCCAAGTGGTCAACGTAAAACAAAACCACAAGTGCTCATGACGGCGAATTATCCACTTCTTGTACGCAATGCTTTAGCGAAGAAACTTAATATCAATCAAAATGATCGAGCCTCTCTTTTGGACGTTAACCGTATGTTTTCAAATGGTGTCCGTGTTCAACTGCGTGAAATGGTGACAAAAAATCCAAAACTGATTGGCACAATGCAAAAAGTTAAAGTTTTGGCATCTGCGGATATTGATTCTGCTTATAAGGGACAGATTGATCTGCGTGTAGCAGAAAAAAACCGTAAAGTTTCTAATCGACAAATAGAATGGATAAAGCGTTTAGCGCATGATGGTACGCTTTATAAAACATTTAATATTGGTTTTTTTACATTTGGCGCTTCAAGTCGTCCTGAGACTGCGGGATTAGGTGTTGCGATCATTGGTTCTCTTTATATGATAGGCATCGTTTTATTAGTTTCCCTTCCGATAGGCATAGCAACGGCTCTTTATTTAGAAGAATATGCACGCAAAAATAAATTTACAGATTTTATAGAGGTTAATATCAATAATCTTGCAGCTGTTCCTTCAATTGTGTTTGGTCTTTTAGGACTCTCTTTTTTTGTTAATTTTTTAGGATTACCACGTTCAGCCTCTTTTGTTGGTGGTCTTGTTTTAGCGCTCATGACTCTTCCCACGATCATTATTGCAACACGTTCTGCTCTGCGTGCTGTTCCTCTCTCTATTCGTTCTGCAGCTTTGGGGTTGGGAGCATCAAAAACACAAATGATTTTTCATCATGTTGTTCCTTTAGCTGCGCCTGGCATTTTGACAGGCACAATTATTGGAGTCGCTCAGGCTTTGGGTGAAACAGCTCCTTTGCTTTTGATTGGAATGGTTGCTTTTGTTGTTAATATTCCTACGACCCCCATGGATCCAGCAACGGCTTTGCCTGTTCAAATTTTTATGTGGGCGGGTGAAGCAGAGCGTGCTTTTGTTGAAAAGACATCAGGTGCTATTATTGTATTGATGATTTTTCTTGCGATCATGAATATTTCTGCGGTTTTTTTACGTCGACGATTTGAACGCCGCCAGTAATTTTAATAAAACAACAGCTTTGATAAGATTTTTGTAAGGTGAATTTTTGTAATGAAGATTAAAATGCGCGGTCAGGATGTGAAGGTTTCTTACGGAGATAAAGAAGCACTCCACGGTATTACACTTGATATTCCTGAACATCAAGTAACTGCTTTGATTGGTCCATCAGGATGCGGAAAGTCAACTTTTTTGCGTTGTTTTAACCGTATGAATGATACAATTGAAGGCGCTAAAACAACTGGTCTTATTACCTTAGATGGGGAGAATATTTATGACACACGGATTGATGTTGTAGAATTGCGCGCTCGTGTTGGAATGGTTTTTCAAAAGCCCAGCCCTTTTCCAAAATCTATATTTGAGAATGTTGCGTATGGTCCACGCATTCATGGTTTAGTTAAAACACGCTCTGAATTGCATGATGTCGTTGAAAAGAGTTTGAGGCAGGCAGGTTTGTTTGAAGAAGTAAAAGACCGCCTTCATGATCTTGGAACAAGTTTATCAGGGGGACAACAACAGCGTTTGTGTATTGCACGTGCTATTGCGGTTAGTCCTGAAGTTATTTTGATGGATGAGCCCTGTTCAGCTCTTGATCCCATTGCAACAGCACGGATTGAAGAGCTTATCGATGCGTTACGGCAAAATTATACAATTGTTATCGTAACGCATTCCATGCAACAGGCCGCACGTGTTTCTCAATATACGGCTATGTTTCATTTAGGGCATTTGGTAGAAGTTGGTGCGACTGAAATGATCTTTACCTCACCAAAAGAGCAACGGACACAAGATTATATTACGGGGCGTTTTGGATAGGTGAATTGAGGAGTGTAAGATATGTCTATGAAACATACTGTCCGTTCTTATGATGCAGAACTAAAATATTTAAGAGTAAGGATTACAGAAATGGGGAGCCATGCAGAAAGGATGATTGAACGTTCTGTCGCATCGGTTGTGAGTAGTGATCTTCAACTTGCAACGACAGTGATTGCCGATGATGTGTTTTTAGATGAAGCAGAACGTGACATTGATGAAAAAGCGGTTGCTATTATTTGCAAACGCCAACCGATGGCTGTCGATTTGCGTGAAATTATTGGAGCCATTCGTATTTCTTCTGATCTTGAACGGATTGGGGATATGGCAAAAAACATTGCTAAAAGGACTGTTGCACTTTCAGAAATACGTCAATCTGCTTCTGTTTATCATGGGCTTGAAACAATTACAGCTTTAGCACTCAATCAATTAAAAGAAGTCTTAAATGCTTATACGAGTCGCCTATTAGAGCGTGTTGACGCGGTGCGTGAGCGTGATGAGAAGATTGATGCTTTGTATACTTCTCTTTTTCGTGAACTTTTGACGTATATGATGGAAGATATGCGCAATATTACGGTTTGTACGCACTTACTGTTTTGTTTAAAGAATATTGAACGAATTGGTGATCATGTTACTAATATTGCTGAAATGCTGCATTATATCATAACGGGTTACCATATGTCCTCTGATCGTCCTCGTGATGACCTTACTTATAAAGTTGGGGTAGGTGAGAAGAAAATAGATTAAAATTTTTCTTATATGTATAAAATAAGTTTGTAGATATATGAGTATTTTCTTACAGTGCAGCTATAAGAAGAATAAGATAACCATTTTATGGCAAAGCACAAAGAAGCAACAAAGAGCTTTTTCAGAGAAGCATGGCAGATTGTTAACTCTTGGTTTGACATATTTGTATATTGGATGATATCATCACTCGTATTGTGGCAGGAGGGGAGTTTTCTAGGGGAATTTCCTTTCAGATCATTTTGTTAAAATTTTATATTAAAGGGGATATCTGTATTATTTTTTCGTATGTAGAAGAAGTGGATAGTGTTACTTTATTGTAATTGAAACGTGTGGGTTATTATAGCCTATATTGAACCATGAAGAATAACAATATCGATCTGTAAATTAAGAGTTTTTTATTTTTTATTTTGCATAGATACTTTTTGATTACCTCTTGTATTAAAATTTTACTGAGTGGTAACAATTAGCTATGTACTTTATTGAGAGATACATTTAAAGCTCATTTCAAGACTTGAATATCTCAGAGATTATAGGAATGTGTTGCATAAGATGAAAAAAAATCGTTGGAATGTTTTTGTTACCTGTTGTGTAGCGCCGTTAGTTGTTGTGGGATGTGCTTCAAGTCATTTAGATGCTGGAAAAATAAATAATAATAAGACAAAAGCGGTTACATATCCATTGACAGAGCGTCAATGTCTTATGCGAGCGATGTATTTTGAATCAAATCGCACAAGCCGTGAAGGAATGATTGCCGTTGGAACGGTTGTTATGAATCGTGTTAATTCAACCGCCTATCCTAAGACGATTTGTGGTGTTGTTGGTCAATATAGGCAATTTGCTCCTGGTGTTTTAACGCGTCCTATGACGGAGAAAGCATCTGTTGCTCGTGTAAGAGAGGCGGCTGATGCCGTTTTACGGGGTGAACGAGATAAGAAAGTTAAACACGCTAAGTTTTTTCATACCGCTGGTTTGTCTTTTCCGTATAAAAACATGCATTATGTTCAGGTTGCAGGGGGAAATGCTTTTTATGAAAAACGATCACGTGATGGAGAGCTTCAAGTTCCTACAAATAATCGCCCTTATGATGTTGCTTATGCTTTTGCTCAAGAACGTTCTGGTCATGCGCCAAGCTTTATAGATGAAGGCTTAGAGAGTAGGGGCGTAAAGGCAGAGAAAAGTACATCTCCTTCGACAGAAGTAGCACAGTCCAAGATGGCACATCCTGCGCCTTTTGCTATGGTACAGCTTGATAAAGTTCCTATCCCTGCCTATGCACCTCAACATCTAGCTAGGAAAGAGGAAAATAAAACGATTATGGTTTTACCTTCATCTGATCAGTTAAATGCAATTGTTGCAATGTTAGAAAAACGACACAGGAACTAGTAAGTTTTTCATGACCAAAGAAGGATGATATACCCATTGCGGTTTATGAATTAAGTGAATTTTAGCGATAATGATACGCATAAATATACGTAGAGAAAGCGAACTCAAAGGATCTGAAAAACAATTTATAATATGACGACATAAAGAACGCATTCTATTTAAAGAAGGGTATTGGTAATGTACTTTGATATTCATGAGACAATTTTGCCTGAAATGCTTAATCGTCTTGCAGAAATTACAGTGAAAGTGGGGTTGAATTTACAAGAGGGGCAGGATCTTGTTTTAACTGCTCCAGTTTCAGCGTTACCTTTTGTTCGGCGTATTGCATATCATGCTTATAAGGTTGGTGCTGGTGTCATTACACCAATTTTTAGTGATGATATGTTATCGCTTACACGGTTTGAAAATGCCCATACAGCTAGTTTTGATTGTGCCCCTTCTTGGCTTTATGAGGGAATGGCAAAGGCTTTTGAAAATGGGGCAGCGCGTTTAGCGATTGTTGGTGATAATCCTTTGCTCCTTTCCAATCAGGATTTTGATAAGGTTTCACGTTTAAATAAAGCCACTTCAATAGCTTACCAGCCGGCACTCAAGCAAATATCAAATTTTGCTATGAATTGGTCGATTGTTGCTTATCCAACAGCAGGATGGGCTGAGGCAATGTTTCCTTCTTTACCACTTAATGAGGCGATTAAAAAATTAGCCGATGCAATTTTTTCTGCTTCACGTGTTACAGGAGAAGATCCGGTGCAGGCGTGGACTGTTCATAATGCACATTTGAAGAAACGGTCATTTTGGCTTAATGAGCAGCGTTTTTCTGCCTTACACTTTACAGGGCCAGGGACTGATTTAACTGTTGGTTTGGCAGATGATCATGAATGGCATGGTGGTGCATCCGTTGCTCAAAATGGTGTTATTTGCAATCCGAATATTCCGACAGAAGAAGTTTTCACGACTCCTCATGCTCATAAGGTTGAAGGTTTCGTTCGCTCAACAAAGCCCCTTTCCTATCAAGGAACTCTGATTGATAATATTGAAATACGTTTTGAAGCCGGGCGTATTGTTGAGGCTCGTGCATCAACAGGTCAAGAAGTTTTACAGCAGGTTTTGCAAAGTGATGAGGGTGCAAGCCGGTTGGGCGAAGTTGCCCTTGTGCCCCATTCTTCACCAATTTCTAAGAGTGGACTCCTTTTTTATAATACCTTATTTGATGAAAATGCTGCATGTCATATTGCTTTAGGGCAGTGTTATTCCAAATGCTTTTTAGATGGGGCATCATTGACGTCAGAAGAGATTGCAGCACGTGGTGGGAATAAAAGTGTCATTCATATTGACTGGATGATTGGTTCTGGTGAAATTGACATAGATGGCATTACCCAAGATGGTGTAAGAGTTCCTGTATTTCGTAAGGGTGAATGGGCTTAATTTTGTTACCATAAAACACGGTCATTTGAGGTGGGGTGGGATGTAAGCTTTATTGATACGTTAAGTATTTTAGAGTGTGTGGTATATATTCAAGGCAGGGTTTGTCCATAAAGCCTTTAGTTAAATGATTCACATGAGTAGGAATCCAAGTAAAATCGACTCATCAAGAATTTGTTTAGTAGATGTAGAGGAAGTCTTCGTTTTTTGAGGGGGGAAGAAGTCAATTTATCAGTGATACGATTGGAAAGTGTATAATTATTAAAGAAGAGTAATGCCTGAGCTTCCTGAAGTAGAGACAGTTCGTCGTGGACTTGAGTCCGTTGTAACTGATGCAAAGATAGTATCTGTCAAACTTAATCGTAGAGATTTGCGCTTTCCTTTTCCTGAGGCTTTTTCTGAGCGCCTTATTGGCAGAACAATTATAGAACTTGGTCGGCGTGCGAAATATTTATTATTTCATCTTTCTCAGGATGAAACGATTTTAAGCCATTTAGGAATGTCTGGTTCATGGCGTATAGAGAATGATTTTTTAAGAAAAGCTTGTTCAGCGTCAAGTAAATTAGTTAAACATGATCATTTTGTCATGGATATTCAGACAAAGAATGGTGACGTTTATCGTCTTATTTATAATGATGTGCGTCGCTTTGGGTTTATGCTTTTAGTCGATACGGATAAGCTTTATGAACATCCACTTTTAAATAAGCTAGGTCTTGAACCTATGAGTAATTCGTTTTCTGGTCGTTATTTACAAAAGGCTTTTGTTAATAAAAAAATGTCTCTCAAGGGTGTTTTACTTGATCAGTCTATTGTTGCAGGTCTTGGGAATATTTATGTTTGTGAAGCACTTTGGCGGAGTCGTTTGTCTCCACAACGTGGTGCATTTACATTGGCATCAAAAACGGCACGTGCACGTGAATTTGCAGATTCTTTAGCACAAAATATACGCAATGTGATTTCTGAAGCCATTTTGTCTGGTGGCTCTTCTTTACGTGATTATATGCATATAGATGGTTCGCTTGGTTATTTTCAGCATGCTTTTTCAGTTTATGGACGAGAAGGCAAGCAATGTTTGGAATGTGGAGCGCCTATTATGCGCATTTTACAGGCTGGACGTTCAAGTTTTTACTGCTCACAATGTCAAAAATGAATAAGGTGTCTTGCAAAATCTTACAAGAGGCTTAAAGTCATCGCATCTATAATATAATTACACAAGGCTTGAAAGGTTTTTTTTATGCTGAATAAAGTACTAACACATCTTGATGGAAATATAGAGAAGAGCCTTGAACGCCTTTTTTCTCTTTTACGTTTTCAATCGATTTCTACAGACTCGGCTTACAAGGATGCATGTCGTAAAGCAGCTGATTGGTTAGTAGAGGATTTAAAAAGCATCGGTTTTGAGGCTTCACGCCGTGATACGCCGGGGCATCCAATGGTTGTTGGGCATCATCCTGGACCTTCAGATGATTGTTTGCATGTGTTGTTTTACGGACATTATGATGTTCAACCTGTTGATCCATTGAGTTTATGGGAGGATGATCCATTTACACCTTCTTTAAAAGAGAGAGATGGAGAGAAAGTTATTTGTGCTCGTGGAGCTTCAGATGACAAAGGTCAGTTGATGACTTTTATTGAAGCATGTCGTGCATTTAAGAAAGAAACAGGGCAGCTTCCTATTAAAGTTACTGTTTTATTTGAGGGAGAAGAAGAATGTGCTTCTCCTTCCCTTATTCCTTTTTTAAAAGCAAATACAGATGAACTTAAGGCAGATTATGCATTGGTTTGTGACACGTCAATGTGGGATGCGGATACACCATCTATTGCTCTTTCTCTTCGGGGAATTATGGCAGAAGAGATTATTATCACAGCAGCGAATCGTGATTTGCATTCTGGTTATTTTGGAGGAGTAGCAGCTAACCCCATTCGTATTTTAACGAAAATCTTAGCAGGACTTCACGATGAAAATAATAGGGCAACACTTCCTGGTTTTTATGATGGCGTAGAAGAAACACCTCCACAGATTTTACAATCATGGAATGCACTTAATTGTACTGCTGAAAATTTTCTTGGTCCTATAGGACTTTCCGTTCCAGCTGGTGAAAAAGGGCGGAGCATTTTAGAGCTTGTATGGGCACGTCCTACCATGGAAATTAATGGTATTAGTGGCGGCTATGAAGGGGAAGGGATGAAAACAGTTATTGCTTCTCAAGCGAGTGCAAAAGTATCGTGTCGTTTGGTGCATAAACAAGATCCAGAGAAAATACGCCAAGCGTTGCGTGATTATGTACGTAGCTCAATTCCTGCTGATTGTAAGGTTGAATTTAAGAATCACGGTTCTTCTCCGGCACTTCAGATTTCTGATGATTCATCTTTTATCAAGGAGGCGAAGGATGCCTTATCACAAGAGTGGGAAGTGCCTGCTGTTTTGACAGCCATGGGGGGCTCGATCCCAATTGTAGCAGATTTTCGGTCAATTCTTGGTATGGAAACTCTTTTGGTTGGTTTTGGACTGGCTGATGACCGTATTCATTCTCCTAATGAAAAATATAATTTAAAATCGTTTCATAAGGGGCAGCGGTCTTGGGCGCGTATTCTTGCTGCTTTAGCAAGTAGGAGGGTAAATGGCTGAGATTCGCGTTCATCAAGGTGATTTACCAAACTTAGACAATTATAAAACTGATGCCATTGCGATTGATACCGAGACTTTAGGATTACAACCCTATCGTGATCGTTTATGCGTTGTTCAGCTTTCTTCTGGAGATGGTACTGCCGATATTATACAGATTGCTAAAGGACAAAAGAATGCACCTAATTTGGTCAAGCTTCTTGAAGATAAAGCGGTCGTAAAAATATTCCATTTTGGGCGTTTTGATCTTGCTATTTTAGCACATACATTTGGTGTTATGCCAGAGGCTATTTTTTGTACAAAGATTGCTTCGAAACTCACGCGCACTTATACGGATCGTCATGGTTTGAAAGAAATTTGTAATGAATTGCTGAATGTGAATATTTCTAAACAGCAACAATCTTCGGATTGGGCGGCAGAAACGTTATCACAGGCACAAATTGAATATGCTGCGTCGGATGTGTTATATTTGCATCGTTTAAAGGTTATATTTGAAGAACGTTTAAGACGTGAAGAGCGAGAAAATGTTGCCAAGGCATGCTTTCAATTTTTGCCTATGAGAGCTAGGCTTGATCTTTTAGGATGGGCGGAAGTTGATATTTTTGCGCATAGCTAACTTTAAAATTGGCTTTTAAATGGAGTTAATTATTGATGTGAGAGGACAAAATGCTTGTACATTATGGGCATTTTATCCTCTCATCTTTTCTGATAAGAATTATAATAAATTCTTAAGTGCTATTTCATTTGAAGTTTAGGCAATAAAGGTACTTTTGCGAATTCATATTTTTTATTTTTGTAACAGCTTTTATTTGAAACAAAGCAATTTTGAGGAGAGGCTGAAAACATACGGTAGGTTGGAAGACTTAAATCTCTGAAACCGGTATACAGCCTAATTGGGGGAGAATATGAATGTGTAAATGTAAAAAACCAATCTCATCTTTACCATCATTTTTAATTCTGCTTTACGACTTTCAAAAGTATTTAAAGCAATGTCTGTTAAATAATAGAGATTACGCATTGCCCCATACTTTTGTTTCTCATGTTTTTAATGGATTTACGTTCTTCGTGTAAAACAGAACGCTCTAAACGGAATATATTTGTGTTGCTAATTCATGTGCTTTTTGTGAAGAAACCGACACCCAAGTTCATTTTACGGTGGCGCTCATAAAAGATATAACAATAAAGCTTCCAATACCAATATAAAATCTATTGAACACTACCATCTTTATGCTTATGGAGTAACAAGCCGCTACCATCCACACAACTGTGCCAATTCCCAATGTTGTGTAAGTCCTTAGCACTTGAGACGGTTCATAAGAGGCATTTTTAGTCTTTTTTTTTAGTGTTTTTTATCTACACAGCTCTCACAACTTGTAACGTGCAAACAAATGGTTTTGATTGATTCAACATGAAAAAGATTTGGAATGAGAGAATCTTATGGTATTTAGGATTCTCAGTCAATATGAATAACGCTAAATTATCATTATAAATCAGTATATTATATGAAGTTCGTATAGTTTATTATTTTCAGACGATACTTCGTGCCTTTATTTATTACTCAATAAGTAATTTCTATGTTGGCAGAGCAGGGCAATTTTCTTTTATTTTAAAATTAAAATGCTTCAAAGCTTTGTTTTTTGAGGATTCTCACTTTTTATCTATAAACATGCTATTTTTCTCTAGAAATTTGCAATGAAGACACTAGATAAAATCCATTATGGATATTTAATGAGGTTAAATTTATGAATATAAAATATTTTATTACGGCTTTCGCTACGTTTGCTTCAATCTCTGTAGCTCAGGGTGCTTCTTTCTTGTCTTCTCAAAAGTTAATAGAGGGTATACCTTCTATTGTTCCTCCTAGAGATCTTTTTTCTAGTGAACAGTTGAGCAAGATCTTCTCTGAAGTTGTTCAAATGGAACTTTCTTGCACGCATAACAACCAATGCATAACAGCAGCTAAGTTAGTACCTGTATCATATTCTGGTAAAAAAAGATTTAAAAAGCCTAAAAGAGGATCAGGGAAAGGAAAACGACCAGACTTATTTGGACGAAGTCCAATGAGTTATTAAAAAGTAAGAAAACAACATCAAGAGGTCTAACGTATGATCGGGAATTGAAGAGAGGAGATATTTTTTATCATTTGAAAAGTGGAGGAGCAGTTGTTCGCAAAGGGTATTATAATTATGTACGGAGGGGGTGAAGAGTACTATTTGGAAAAGATATGGGGAGGTGGATTTCGGTGTAAGAATACTCTGTATAATGGCAATCGCTCGTTACAAAATTCATGGGTTTGGATAAATATAACCTCCCGATTTTGGGTTACGCTGTTATACTGTAAATACTGTCATTTTAAGCGTAACTATACAGCGCATATAAAACTCCTTGATAAGTGTTTTTAGAGTAGGGCTTGTCCAGAGAGAGCCTTTAGTTAAGTGAATCACATAAGTAAGGAGTTAAGAAAAATCCTCTCGACAAGAAACTAAGCTGTTTGCAGAGAGGATCTGAAAGGATACTTCATCAAAATCGAGTGAAGCAACAAAAATGTTAAACTTTTGATCTTTCATGCTATGCTTCGACTACAGAATTTATAAAATATTCATTTGTCTATGATTCAAAATATCAGATATTTTTTCTGCCAAATTCATGATTTTTAAAGCAAGGTGTGGTGTGAAAACTTTAAGAAAGATTTCTCGTTTTTTCAGCTTTAAGGAGATTTCTATATAAGTTTTAATGTTTATCATACCGGTTGTCTGTCTTTAGGTATTTTTTTCAATTTAGCTAAAAAGAGTATGAAATGATAGCCTACAAATAGGGCTAAAGCTCTGGAAAAGATTTTCTAGAAAGTTAAGCAGAAGCGTAAATATGTCAAAAAGGAATAAATTCCTAAATTAAAAACAAAGAGCAAGCGTGATGAAATTACATGTAATTTTGTTGCAGTCCATAGGGTAGTGGAGATCTTGTTTTGTGCGGTACAAGCATTCTTTACAATGATGAAAAAACAATCAAAGAGCTATTCACATTTGGTTATGCGAAGGATGAAGCTAAAAACGTTGTTTGTATGAATTTAAATGGAACAGTTAGATTTAGCTGTTCTCAATATTGTAACGGTCTTCAATATTCAATATTGAGAGTATTAATAGGAGGCATCATGTTAGCTTTTAAATAGTTTTATTTATTCACACACTTGCTTGTTTGTGAGGTGCAGAGGGATGGTTTTGGTTTCTTTAATATAAAAAGGCTTAAGATAAGAGCATCGTCAATATTGCAGACGAATTAATATAAAAGATATTTTTTCATTATAAATCAATATATTATATTTTTATGTCAATAGCACACGCTTTACACGGAGGGTACTGTGGCGCAGTTTTTTTATCAAAATGATAAAGGAGAGAAAACGTGAGGAAAAGAGATCATTTGTGCATGGGCATAGTTTTATTCTCATTATTACAGATCAAGCAATTAAGGGTACTTTGATTGGCTTTTTGTTTTTTTTTATAAGTGTATCATTTTTGCTACAGATATCTGAAGATGGGGCTCTATATGAAACGGTGTGTTCAAATAAATATTCAGCTATGGAGAGAAAATATGAATATGAAATGGTTAATAACAGCTTCTGCTTTCGCTTTTGTTTCAGCTTCAGCAGCACAAGCAGCAGATGTTATTGTTCCCCCAAGACCAACACCTGTTGCTCCCGTTATTGTTGCTCCAACTTTTTCTTGGACAGGTTTTTATGTTGGGGGCCAGATTGGTGGTTTTTCGGGTAAAACGAAAATGGATATTCTCAGTAATGGAAACAAGATTCCAGCGCCTGATGACCTTTTGCCTAAACTATCTGGTTTCATGGGTGGTCTTTATGCAGGTTCCAACGTTGATCTTGGTAATGGCCTTATTCTAGGTGTTGATACAGATATCATGTGGTCTAATAAAGATGACACGAAGACAGGAAAAACATATGTCATTGCCCCAGAACACATCAATTATATTAACAAGGTATTAAAAGACGCTGCAATTAATATTGGTAAAGATGCGCTTAAACCTGGTGCTAAACGAACCCACAGTTTCACTTTTAAAGAAAAGTGGGCTGGTGCAACGCGCGTGCGTATTGGTTTTGCAGCTGAACGCATTATGCCTTATGTTGCTGGTGGTATCGCTTATACACAGCTTCAAGATAGTGCGTTGATTTCAATAACAGATAAAGATTCAGACAAAGTAATCGCTTCTGGTACTCTGTCTGATGAAACAAAGACCCTTGTTGGTTACACCCTTGGTGCTGGTGTTGATTTAGCAATGACCAATAATATTATTGTACGTGCGGAATATCGTTACTCAGATTTTGGGAAAAAGAAATTCTCAAATGATAAATATGAGACTTCTTACAAAACCAATGATTTCCGTGTTGGTGTTGCTTACAAATTTTAACAGATGATAAGTTAAATAACAGAGGCTCTGTCTTTGACAGAGCCTCTGTTATTTTCTGTTGCCATATTATCACACAATACATAATTTATTGTGGATGTGAAAAGATATTATTCAGATTTTCTTAAAAAAAATCATAGACAATAAACAAGAATTACATTTAAAAACCAATAAGTTATTTATATATATATCTTTAGGTTTCTCGTACAAAATCAAGCTATGAAGCGATTTTGTCTGGGATGTGCCCTCCATTTTCTGTGACTGTATCATTTTTACTACAGCTTTTCTTTCTATAATCTTGTAGCACTGTGCTCATAAATAAATTAGGAGCAAAGTTTATGAATATAAAATCTTTAGTAACAACTTCTGTTATCGCTATAGCAGCAGCTTCTGCAGCACAAGCTGCTGATGTTGTCATCCCTCGTGAAACAGCCCCAGCAGTCATCTCAGCAGCCCCTGCCTATTCTTGGACAGGTTTTTATCTTGGTGCTCAGATTGGTGGTCGTTCAATGAAATCTGACAACTTTTCAAACGATTTTAAGTTTTCTGGTATGATCGGTGGTCTATACACAGGTTACAATATTGATCTCGGCAGTGGTGTAGTCTTTGGCTTGGATACAGATGTCTCTTTTGTTGGTAAAAAAGACACAGTTAATTACGGTGAACATAAGGTTGGAGGAGTATTCAATAAAACTGCTGAAGATATTACTAAAATCCTTACAGAAGCTAAGATTCCAGTGAAAGATGGTCTAAAAGTTGCATCTGGAGATGCATACACCGAAAGTGTTACTCTGAAAGAAAAGTGGTCTGGTGCTACACGCGTTCGCATTGGTTTTGCTGCTGATCGTATCATGCCTTATATCGCTGGTGGTGTTGCTTATACGCAAATACAAGGAATTTCCGCAATTGAAGTGAAAAAAGCTGTTGATACTTCTGCTAATCCTTCTGCTGATTCTGGTAAATTGGTTGCTTCTGGTAACGTATATGATGAAACAAAGACCCTTGTTGGTTTCACCCTTGGTGCTGGTGTTGACTTCGCAATGACAGACAATGTTCTGTTGCGTGCAGAATACCGTTACTCAGACTACGGTAAAAAGAAATACTTTAAAGACACAGCTGAACTTCAATACAGAGTCAATGATTTCCGTGTTGGCGTTGCATATAAATTCTAATTTCGTAAAAAACGAAATAAACTTCCAAGAGGCTCTGTCTTTGACAGGGCCTCTATTATTTTCTGTTGTTATATTATCACATACCCTATATTTATTAGGGGAGTAAAAGATATTATTTAGATTTTCTTAAAAAGATTTTTATAAATGACAGATAACAATTATGCCATAAAATCAATAATTTACACATACTTGTAACTTACAATTTCTTATGAAACGTGAAGTTATGAAATGACTTTATCTTGCGTCAGCTTTCGTTTCCTATGATTGTATCATTTTACTACAGCGTTTTTTTGTAGTCGTATAATACTGTGCTCGTAAATAAATGAGGAGCAAAGTTTACGAATATAAAATCTTTAGTAACAACTTTTGTTATCGCTATGACTACAGCTTCTGCGGCACAAGCTGCTGATATTGTCATTCCTCGTAAAACAGCTCCAACAGTTATCACAGCTCTTTCGTTTTCTTAGACAGGTTTTTATCTTGGTAGTTAAGTTGGCAACTTTTCAAGTCAAAGTTTATGTATTTGATTTTGAGACAAAAGAAAAAACTTCAGATAAAGATGCACTACCTATGCCTTCCGGTTTCATCGGTGGTATTTATTTAGGTTCCAACGTAGATCTTGGAAATGTTCTCATTCTAGGTGTTGAAACCGATGCAGTCTGGGCAGACCGAGGAGAGACGAAGACGGTCTCAAAGATTCTTGTGGTTGATGAATTTAATGATTTTAATGATGAATTTGAAGATGCTGGTGTTGCATTGCTGGTGTTACATTGGATGAAAATAAAAAGTTTCAAAAGGGTGACACAGCAGTGTATCGCATTGGTTTCAAAGAAAAAAGGTCTGGTGCAACACGGGTTTGTGTTGGTTTTTCTGTCGCTGACAGTATTATGCCTTATCTTGCGATGGTATTGCTTATGCGCAAATACAAGGTGTTGGTAAAGTTTCAGGAACAAAAAAGTTGGCAAATGGGTAAGCCAAGTAAAGAGTTTCTGCTACAGTATTTAATAAAACAAAAACGATGGAGGGTTTTATCCTTGGTGGTGGTATAGATTTCGCGATGACAGATCATATTCTGCTTCGTGCGGAATACTGTTACTCAGACTTTGGTAAGAAGGAATTTAAAAAGGATTATCTTAAACTAGGCTACACAACCAATGACTTTCGTGTAAGTATCGCTTACAAGTTCTAATTTCATCAAAAGTGCAATTATGAATAAAAAAGTATTAATAAAAAGTTAAATTTTCAAGAGATCTTGACTTTTAAAAAAACGCTGTTTTCTGGGGTTTTATTTGTATGATTGTGATATTTTTACTACAGCTTTTCTATCTGTAATCTTGTAAGGTCGCTTGATAGTTAATTTAGGAGCAAAATTATGAATACAAAATCTTTAATAGCAACTTCTATTGCCGCTTTAATTTCAGCTTCTGCAGCACAAGCTGCTGATGTTATCATCCCTCGTGAAACAGCCCCAGCAGTTATCGCAGCAGCCCCCTCGTTTTCTTGGACAGGCTTTTATCTTGGTGGTCAAGTTGGTAACTTTTCGAGTAAAACTAAAGTAACTATTCCAGGAGAAGATAAAGAACTTTTCAAAAAAGATAACACACCTAGTCCTTCTGGTTTCATGGGTGGTATTTATGCCGGATCTAACGTAGACCTTGGAAATGGTCTCATTCTCGGTGTTGAAACCGATGCAGTTTGGGCAGACCGTGAAGAATCAAAAACAGCCCGTGAATTGACTCTTACTGAAAAAAATGCAGCAGATTTTAATGCTGCCCTTGAAAAAGCTAAGGTTGAATTAAAAGGTCAGCAACAGTTTGAAAAAGGCGACAAGGTAACGGAAAAGCACAGTTACAAAGAAAAATGGTCTGGTGCTACACGCGTTCGTATCGGTTTTGCTGCTGTTGACCGCATTATGCCTTATGTTGCTGGTGGTATTGCCTATGCGCAGGTACAGGGTATTCAATCAGTTACAGGAAAAGGAGAGAGAGTTAAAGTTGAACAGAAAGCTGGTGTGGTTGAAAACCCATCAGTTAAGCAAAATGTAGATTTGACTGGTGGTACTTGGGCTGATGACACGAAGACAATGGTTGGTTTCACTATTGGCGGCGGTGTTGACTTTGCAATGACCGACAACGTTCTTTTACGTGCAGAATACCGTTACTCCGATTTTGGTAAAAAGAAATTCGCCAACGATACACGTGAATTCAACTACAAAACCAATGACTTCCGTGTAGGTGTCGCTTACAAATTCTAATTTCGTAAAAATGAAATTATCAGCACAAAAAATACTAAGGCCTCGTTTAACGGGGCCTTTATTTTATTATCTCTCTATTTTATTCCTCTTAATCTCTTCATTTTTAATGGGATCATACTCCTCATGCAAAACAGAACGCCCTAAACGGAATACACTTGTTGTTGTGTATTCACACATTTTTTTTAAATAAATATTTTTCAAAGTACATCAAGCCCACTTATGTCTCTGGAAAAGATTTGAATATTTTAGGCTCTGATGTTCAAGCAACGGATAAACTCCTCTTGCAAGCTGAGAGGAATGTTTCGATTGATGCCACACGCAACAGTGCCAATAGCCATCGCGGGGATCAAACATCTCATGTCGCGGTGCACAATGGCTCTCATCTAAGTTCTGGAAAAGAGACCACTGTTCTATCGGGTGGCGATATCCATATTGCTGCTTCCAATATAGATGCCAAGGGTAATGTTGCTCTTGGCGCCCAAGGGGAGGTAACAATAGGGGTAAGAAACGATGAGATGGAGTATCATCTTCAGGGCAAAAACACGAAAGTGGACATGCAAGCCTCTCATGCCGTTGGCTCTTCGATAAAATCTGGAGGTGATACCACTGTCATTGCAGGACAGGATGGCAAACCGCATGACCTTAGCATTACAGGTAGTTCCATTGCGGCTGATGGCAAGGTGGGGCTGAAAGCCAGCAACGATGTCCTGATCAATAATGCAGAGGATAGCTCACACCGTGAGATATCTAGCTATACAGATGGCGGTTTTTTTGGGGGAAGTTCATCCTATTATAAAACTTTTGGAGCCACCCAAGTAGTAGGTTCAAGTATAGCAGGAGAAAAAGGCATTGCCATTGCCTCAGGCAACAACACGGAAGTTGTAGCCTCGACGCTCATAGCCGGTAAGGCAGAGGAAACGTCAGAAGAGAAAGCACTGGGAGATCAAAAACAAGCGGATATTACCATTCATTCTGGGGGAAAGATTGTCATAAAAGGCGCCCAAGAACACTTGGACCAGCAAGCACAATCGTCATCAAGTGGCTTTTTGCATGAGGAATCGTCCGATACATCTCAATCGCATACCACAACGGTCTCCTCTATCCTTGGGGCAACGGGAAACATTATCACGCAATCAGACAAAGAGACCACAATCACTGCTTCTCATCTGCTTTCCGGTCAAGATATCAATGTGAGTGGAGAAAGTGTGACGATTGATGGCATGACAGATCACCATAAAAGCCATTCAGAGGAGCATGAAAAGTCTTTTGCTGGTGTGACAGGCTCTGTCAATGTGGGCATTCTTGGTACAGTAAAAGATGTAAAGGATGC
>NZ_JBHIRU010000004.1:0-124437 GCF_042197425.1 Bartonella sp. AA126HLJHH | reverse complement strand
AAGCCCATTTCACGACGGCGCCCATGAATGGTATAACGATACAGCCATTGAGCACCTCCATCTTTACGCTTATGAAGTAACAAGCCGGCACCATCATTATATTTGCCAGCTCCCAATGTTGCGACAGCCCTTGCATTAAGACGGTTCATAAGAGCCATTTTTAGTCCTTTCTTATACAGTTTTTATCCATACACTCATCCCACTTGTTATGTGCAAATGAGTGGTTTTGATTGATTCAAGATAAACAGATTTGAAATGAGAGAATCCTACGTTATTCGAGACTCTCATTCAACATACAAAACAGTGAATTATCATTATAAATCAATACCTTGTCCAAGTAGGACAGCGTTCCACTGCTTCTGGATTAGGGGGAAATACTGATGGCATGCTGTCAAAGCCTGAAGCAGGTTATATGTATATTAAGGATAAAAAAGCACTTGGTGGCATACGTGCGATGCCAATTGCAGGCAGTGGTGCAGAACATAAATTAATTCAAAAACAGAAAGAGAAGGAGCGTAAAAACCAACAAACACAAATGCAAATTCTGGATACAGAGGACAGATCAAATCGTATACTCTCGGCATCTAAAGAATTGCTAAAAATTGTTGAGGAACACCCGCATGTTGTTGGTTTCACGGGTTCTATAATGTCGTTCCTTCCTAATTCTCAGGCAAAAGATTTCGGGCATATGCTTGATTCATTAAAGGCGAATATTGGGATTGATGCCTTGAGAAAAGCAAAAGCATTTTCACCAAATGGCGCATCTGGCTTTGGGAATTTGTCTAATATGGAATTGCAAGCATTGCAAAACTCTGTAGCAGCACTGTATCAAGATCTTTCTGCAGAGCAAATGAAGAAATCTTTAAAAACAGTTATTGACACTTTCAATAAATCCAATGCAGCAACGCGCGCAATTCTTTTTGGTGATGCAGAAGCAACAAACGAGCTCGTTCGAGCCGCCTATGGGCAAGATGCTTATAAGGGAAATCATGCACAGTCAAATGATCCACTAGAAAAACAGATAGAAGCATTGCCGGAAGGCATGTTGTTCGTTGATAGAGATGGACGCATTAAGGAGAAACAAACCAATGGCTGAAGTAATCCCCCCTCTTATTAATCGTAAAAACACAAGAGTCATTGGGCATATAAGTGACTATATACCAAAACAGCTTCAAGAGCTTTTCGCGAAGAATAAGGAAAGGCTAAGTGGTTCTGTTACAGGAAATAATGGTGCAACAGAGGAAACAGAAGAAGATGGTCCACATCCAAGTGTTGCGGGTGCTTTTGGATGGGGAGCTCTTCACGGGTTAACTATGGGCTATGATGATGAAATAGCCGGAATATCAGAAGCGGGTCCTATTGCTTATTGGATGGGAGATAAAGAGGCAGTCAAAAAGTATAATGAAGTGACAAAGCGATGGCGTGATTATCAAAGAGCGGCGAACCGAGATCATTTTTATGCATCTCTTGCGGGGAATTTAACGGGTGCTGCGGCACCCGTAATTGCTTCTGCCCTCTTTCCACCCGCGGCAGGGGCTACTGCTGCTGCTCGTGCGGCAATTGGGGCTGATGTTGTGCTGGGAGGTAGAGCTGGTGTTGCAGGAGCACAAATAACCAGTAAAGCTTTAGCAGCAGGAGAAAGGGCGGTGCAATCTGCTTTAGCTGAGGGTGCGGAACGGGCAGCGGCAAAAGCTGCAGGTGAAGCAGCAATGAAAGCAGTAGCAAGTAAAGAGGCGGCAAAATTTAGCTTGGGGCGTGCAGCAAAAACTGGAGCCATTTATGGTGGAATAGCAGGCAGTGGTGAAGGGGAAGGGCTTGCAGATACTCTAATGTCTGCTGGGTTTGGTGCAGGGCTAGGCGTTGCAACACCATTTGTTGCCAGTGGCGTATCAAAAGTGACACCTTTTGTGACAAAATCACTTAAAGCAGCATTGAGAGGACCTATAAGCCCAGCTGAAATGGCAGCAAAAGCAGCGCTAATGCCAGAAAAAGAAGCATTTCAGGTAAGCGATAGAGCGCTTAGGGATGTAAGCCAAACTTTAGGGGATGAAGGTGTTGATAAACTTGAAAGAGCATTAAAACAGCGAGGTCCTGATTCAATGATTATTGATCTTCATGATGAGCTTGCTAAAAGAGCTTTTAAGGCAGCAAAAAAAGACCATGATACATATTCGCTCATAAGTAATCGTTTGAATGAAAGACAAGATGCGAGTGCACTGCGGGTAAAGGATGCGTTGACAGATGTGATGGGTCCAAAAGTAGATACGCTTAATTTAAAGCAAGAGATTATCAAACAAGCACAGAAAAAGGCTGAACCATTTTATGAGAGGGCGAAAGCTTCTCCCATTTCTAATGCTGTTCGTGAAGATTTATCGCGGTTGCAAGAAACTCCTGCCTTCCAAAAAGCCTATAAAAAAGCAATTGCGCAAATGCCAAATGAAGCGGATGCAACAGTTATAGGGAGCAATGGATATCCAAAGCTGAATATGCGAATTTTACATAAGATGAAAGAGGTTTTGGATGATCAAATTAATTCTGCGCGCATCAAAGGAAAACAAGGATATGCGCGAGATTTGACTCTGTTCAAACAACGCATTCTGGACGTTTTGGATACGTCCTCTCCAGATTATGCTAAAGCACGGAAAATTTATTATGACGAGCGTACTATCGGTAATGCTTTGGAGCAAGGAAAAAAAGCACTGAATAAGAGTGTTGATCTTGATACAATCAACAGTCAACTTTCGGATTTTGGGTTGATGGAAAAAGAGGCTTTTCAAAAAGGTATCCGGTCGCAAGTAGAACATGCGGCAGGCAATGCACAGAATTTTGACCACAATCTTTTGAGTTTGTTTGACACAAAAAATGGTCAAGAAAAATTGCAGCGGAGTTATGGTGAGGATAAAGCAAAACAGCTTATGAAAGTGTTGCGACCAGAAGTGGAAAGAACAAAGCTTTTTGCACGCTTGCCAAACCATATAGGTGAAGTGGAAGAGAGGGGGAAACAACAGACTATGGGTATAGGAAAGATTGCTTTCATCAAGGCAGTTGTAAAAAATTTCGCAAGAGAATTTGGACGCAAATTCTCAAGCGTCCATAAAGATACTGAGAGAGATATTGCAGCGCTTATAACAGCGCGGGAAAAAGGAGATTTTGGGTTAGCAAGAGAAAAAGCCATTGAATTAATTAAGAAGTTTCATGAAGCAGAAAAGAAACGCTTAATAACACGAGAAAATTATACGAAATTCATTAATTTTGTTGGCATTATTTTGAATAGCAGCGTTGATAGAACGGTTATAAACTAATGATCAATTTTCATCCTAAAGTGAAGCGTGCTATCTCACAGGCAGCACAAAAATATGGTTTACCAGAAAGCTTTCTTGAACGTGTTGCTATGATAGAAAGTAATGGTAATCCAAATGCAAAAAATAAGAACAGCAGTGCAGGGGGGCTGTATCAATTTCTCGATTCAACAGCAAAACACTATCAACTGAATGACAAGTTTGATCCCTTTCAAGCAACCGATGCTATGGCACGGTTAACGAAGGATAATACGCGTTATTTAGTCACAGCATTAGGCAGAGAGCCATCAGAGGCAGAGCTTTACCTCGCACACCAACAAGGAGCAGCAGGGGCAGTAAAGCTTATCAAAAATCCACATATTCCAGCAAGCCAGCTTTTAGGTCGACAGGCAGTCACACTCAATGGTGGCAATATGGAAGCTACAGCAGGGGATTTTATGAATCATATTTATGGGCTTTACAATAAAACGGGAGATGCTTTGAAGAGAACGATACAGCAAAACCAAAGCAATGGACAAGCAGCACCAAACGAGGTGGGTCCTTTGCGTGGGTTTGAGAGGCTTCAAAAGACACTTCAAGGTAATCAAGTGGGTCAAGGTGATCAAGGGGGCAACCAATTGATGGCATATGACACGCCATTCCCAAACAGAATGATGGCACCTGAAAGCAGAGACAATTTAACAGGACAGATTATGGAAACCACACCATTGCAAGCACAAGGTATTGATGCAGGTGCTCTTAAAAAGGGCTTTTCCGGTTTGCTTCATTTAATGAGAGAGAATGGAGAACGACAAAAACAGCAGGCACAGATGGTACAGCAACAAATGTTACAGCAACCAGTCATGGCGGGTTTCTCACAATCGACTGGGGGACCGACAGATTTAACACCTCTTATTGATCCTTCTAGGCGGCAATCTGTTGGTTCCTATGGGCGGCAAAAAGAAGAGCAATTGCGCGAAGAGCTATTAAGAAGAACGGGAGCTTATCATGTCTGATATTTATGACTGGTCACTCACAGCTGATCAAAATGCGAATTCCGATAGTATCATTAATTGGGCAGAAGGGCAGCCGCCTAGTTCTGTTAATGATAGTGCGCGGGTCATGATGCAGCGTATACGTGAATATCTTGCCGATAATGGTGGTTCTCTTGACTCAAAGTTTATTGTGAATGGAAAGGAACAAACAACATCAATCACGTTGACGACGGTTTCGCCAATAGCAAAATATAAAAACGATATCATTATCCGCTTTAAGGCGCGTGGTATAAATATTGGTACGACAACAATAAACATGAATAATATAGGAGCAAAGCCACTCTATAAAGCCACCAGCACGGGAATAGTATCATTGACAGGTGGTGAGTTACAAACAAATGGTATTTATGAAATAGTCTATAATGATGGCGTATCAACAAAAGGTCTTGATGGCTGGTATCTTTTAAACCCTACCCCCATTCCACCACCGAAGGTCGAAACCTTTCCTTGTGGTTTTATTGCGACCTTTGCTATGCAAGAAGTCCCAAACGGCTGGCTTTTATGTGATGGCGCTACTTATGAACGCAAGGATTATCCGCAATTATTCAAGGCGATAGGGGATAAATGGGGAAAAAACAGCGATACAACCTTTAAAGTTCCAGACTTTAGAGGAATGTTTTTGCGCGGCTTTGATAATGGGCGCGGTTTAGATCAAAATAGAGACTTCGCAGAGGTGCAAAAAGACAGCATTAAATCTCATACACATGCTTGTACCATTGAAGAGGCAGGTCAACATACGCATAAGCATGATTATTCTATGGTTACAAGAGTTGGTCAAATAGGTGGCAGAAATCCTGCTTTTGGTAATTCATATTATACAAAAGATACACAACCTGCTGGAGTGCACACGCATAAGGTAACGATTTCTTCAACGGGCGAGGCAGAAACACGCCCTGTTAATGTACCGGTTGTTTATGCCATAAAATCGTGAGTTTTTCAAATGATCAATAATCCGTCTGCTATTGATGATATTGCGGACGCGGAGCAAATCCGCGTCCTTTTTTATGCAAGCAATCGAATGGTTCATGCACCCTTAAATAAGGTACTTGATCTTGTCAAAAGCGACATACAGCATGATCTTTTAAGCGCTTTGGCAGAATATAAAGAAACGACAGATCAACGCATAGAGATCATGCAAAAACTTATTGATGAATTGCAGTCCTCTCTCTCACACAACAAGACAACGAACTGATTAAGGAATGAAACGCGATGCCATTACCCTATCACACACATATATTTAAGCTTGAACCAGCAACAAAAGAAGAAGTCAAAGAAGGTGTTTTAGATAGTAAGGCTCTTGCACCTGTTTCAGTGGGGAGTGCAGCAGCTTATGAGGTAGAATATTTTGCAACCGCTGCTCAAGGAAAAAAGGCTGATGATGCTATTGCAAAGAGAGATATTGGAGCTCTTGCTTACAAAAATAAGGTCACAATTCACGATATTGAAGCAAGTGGTGAAGCGCATGAGAATGCGATTTTATCAGGCGCTGGCTGGGTAAAAATATCGCCTTTAGGGATTGGCGATATGAAGGCTGCTACATATGATCCCGACAATGTGGGGGCAAATGCATTTTCTATGGAAAATATGAACGAGGGTCCTACCAAAAAGATCTTAACCACAGAGGAAAGATCAAAGCTACGATGGTTGAGTTCTACGCAGCCAACGATGGAAAAATGGCGGAGGGGAGATGAAGGTGTTTATTATCCCATATCTCCGGTAGATCTCAAAAATACCATTCGTTATTTTGTAGGCTCAAAGTCTTTTGGTATGTCAAAATCAGTTTATGATCCAGATAAAATAGAAAAAGATGTATTTGATATGGAGAATATGAAGGAAGGGAAAAAGCATCTTATCTTAACTCCTCCAGAACGTGCACAGATTGCAAAAATTGATAAAGTTGAAGATGTTGCACAACAAGGGATTCATGTTGCAAGTGAAGCGAAGAACGTTGCAGATAGTGCATTAAGAACAGCAAATGATGCAAAAGCTTATGCAGTAGATGCAAAAAAAACGGCTGAGACAGCACAAAAAACGGGAGACAGTGCAAAAGCTGAGGCAAATATTGCGCAAACAGCAGCCGATAAAGCGCAAGATACAGCACATAGTGTACAGAAAAAAGTTGATCTCATTCAACCTCTTGGCAAACAAGACTGGATTGATGGCACAAAAACAGTGGATGCACTTATCTCACCAGCCAAACTGATGGCTTCAATCAAAGCAAATAGTAGCAATAGCAGCGGCGGTAGCAACAATGGTGGCGGGGTTAGAAAACCTGTTGAAATTCTGATGACAGAAAGCGGAGATATTCCATTGCCTGATGGTATTACTGCTGACACCGATATCGAAGTATGGGCTTGGGGCGGTGGAGGTGGTGGCGTTAAGGATGGCGGCGGCGGTGGATATTTTGATGGGAAACACGGAAGCGACAAAATTGGCGGCGACGGCGGTGACGGAGCAGTACTCATAAAGGTATATTTATAAGGTGAATTGAACAATGGCACGGAAAATAAGTAAAGACTGTTTATACTGTTTAAAAAAGTGGGAAGGTTTGCGCTTGCAGGCTTATCAAGATGCTTCTGGCATATGGACGATTGGTTATGGTCATACGAAAAAAGCCGGTCAACCAACAGTTGTTGAGGGTATGGTGATTACAGAAAAAAAAGCTGAAAACATGCTTTTAGCAGATTTGCGGCAATATGAGAGGGCGGTAGAAAAAGCAGTTTGTGTGAATTTAAGCGACGAGCAGTTCGGCGCTCTTGTTTCCTTTTGTTATAATGTGGGTATTGCAGCTTTCCAAAACTCTACATTGCTTAAAAGGCTTAATCGGGGGATTATGAAGCGGTACCAACCGAATTGCAGAAATGGACCAAAGCGGGAGGCAAACGTTTACAAGGGTCTCGTACACCGGCGTGTAGCAGAGGCAGGGCTATGGGCGAAAGGGGCTTATGTTTCTTCTAATTATCAAACAGTAGAAACGAAACAACCAACAGGGTTTCTCAAAGCAGAAGCATTGGCACCGATTATTGGTTCTTTCTCAGGTCTTGGTGGGTTTTTAGCGGGCAATGGACCAATCCAATGGGCTTTAGCCGCCATTATGGTTTTAGCGGCATGTACTGGCATTTTCTTTGTTGCTAAACGCTTTCAGGAGCACCGCCTATGATCTTATGGATGAAAAGAAACTTGATGGTAACAGGTGCGGCTTTAGCCGCTTTTTTTATTGCCTTAGCAAAAGCTTTTACTCTTGGAAAAAAAGTAGAGCAACAAAAGCAAACAGAAAAAGCTTTAAAAGCAGCCACAACACGGCTTGAGGTGGAAAGTGAAGTTAATCAAAAAAGTGATGCTGGTATGCGTGCTGCTCTCTCTCACTGGTTGCGCGACAAATAAATATGTTTCTTCTTGTGTTGGTTGGTTACCTATTTATTTAAGCCGGCAAGATCTGAACACCATTAGCTCAAACTTAGCAAGAGAGATCTTAAAGCATAACAAGCAGGGTCAACGCTTGTGTGGGTGGAAACATGGCTAGAAAAAAAACACAAGACGATATAGAGCTTACAGAAGCAGAAAAAGAAATGCTTCAAGAAATGATACTTACCTATCAAAGCGTGAAAATGATGTCTCGCTTTATGAAATGGATAGCGTTTTTTATCTTTTTGTTGATCCTTGATTTTGCACGCCTCATGGATGCGATAGATAATATCTTCGCACATTTAAAGCAGTGGTTCTCAAAGAACTAGTCTCACTAAATTTATCCTTAAAATATGAAAAAATGATTAGGCTTGCAAAAGCTTGAGGGAATGAACTTCGCTTATGAAAGAGGAAAGTTTTACACAAACACTGTTTGCGTGGATGGGTGGTAAACACTATCTGCGTAAGAAAATTATACCGATTTTAAATAGTATTGAACATGAAACCTATGTTGAACCATTTTTAGGCTCTGGTGTTATTTTCCTAAATAAAAAACCAGCAAAATATTCTGTGATTAATGATTTGAATGGAGAGATCACGAATCTGTTTCAATGCGTTCAAAACCATTTTGATGATTTAGCTAAACGATTGGAGTGGTTTGTTTGTTCAAGACAGTTGTTTTTTGACCTTGCTGCGATTGACCCAGAAGAGCTTTCCAAAGTTGAAAAAGCCGCACGTTTTTTATTTCTCCAGCGTTGTGTGATGTATGGGAAAAAAGAGTATGTCTCTTTTAGCTTTGGAAGAAAAAAAACTATAGCATTTAATCCCGAAAAGCTTTTAGCGAGGATGAAACGTGTTAGACAGAAGCTTCTTGATACGACGATTTTAAATTTGTCGTGGGAGCGGGTTATCGAGCTATTTGATGCACCAGACAGTTTATTTTACCTAGACCCTCCTTCTCTTGTAAAGAAGAAGTGCTATAGCTCTGGGAATTTTGTTGAAGATGATTTTGTAAGTATGGCAAAAGTCCTCAAAGGCATTCAAGGCAAATTTGTCTTGAGTCTCAATGATTGTGATGAGGTTCGAGAGATCTTTAAGGATTTTGACTTTTTAGAATTAGAGACCCTTTGAACCTCTGGTTTTGCTAAAAAATCACTCCGAAAAGAACTCTTGATTCGCAATAATTGAAGAAAATCATAAAAAGATTTGTTAGAATCAGAAGAAAATATTTCTTCTCTAATAGGACTTTTTTTGATGCTTACACCATTTGGTAAAACCTTACGCAAACTTCGCATTGATCATTCAGAACGCCTTTTAGATATGGCTAAAAAATTAGACATATCTAAAAGACCTTCTTGAGAAAGTTTGCAAAAAAAGAGGCGTCCTATAGAGATAGGTTGAAAAATCCTATTCCCTAACTTTTATTTACGCGTCCCTCACTGTAAAAAATATATGGAAAATCAATAAATTATTTTGGATAAAAAAGAGCATGGTGCCCCCAGAGAGACTCGAACTCCCGACCCCCTGATTACAAATCAGGTGCTCTACCAACTGAGCTATAAGGGCGTAACCATGTAGGAGTTAGCACAAACTAACAAAAAGGAAAACAGAAAATTATTAAATTTTATGCATATTAAAAGAAAACTATATAAAAAATAACCAATTTATTTCCTTTTTCCACTTTTTACAGCAAGGTTGGAACTATCCTTATGTTGATATCTTATAGAGTGTTTTATAAGAATGCACCGTTTTGCTATCGAATTACGAATCTGAAGACTTTGATTGATGAGCAAGGTAATTTTCTAGCCAGTGAATATTATAATTACCATCAGCAACATCTTGATTATTAATAAGATCGCGAAAAAGAGGTAGTGTAGTTTTTATCCCATCGACGACAAATTCATCTAAAGCACGCCGTAAACGCATCATACATTCTAAACGGGTACGTCCATGAACAATTAGCTTTCCAATCATGCTATCATAGTAAGGAGGGATACGATAACCTGAATAAGCGCCTGAATCAACACGAATCCCTAAACCTCCAGGTGTATGAAAATGTGTAATGGTTCCAGGTGATGGCGTAAAGTTAATGGGATCTTCTGCATTAATACGGCATTCAATGGCATGACCAGAAAAACAGACTTCATCTTGTGTTACTGAAAGTTTACAGCCTGATGCAATATGGATTTGTTCGTGGACTAAATCTATACCTGTAATTGCTTCAGTTACAGGATGCTCGACTTGTAAACGTGTATTCATTTCAATAAAATAAAATTCGCCATTTTCATAAAGAAATTCAATAGTACCAGCTCCACGATATCCAAGTTGGGCACAGGCATTTGCAACAATATTTCCAATTTTTTTCCGTTCAGTTTCATTAAGTGCAGGTGACGTAGCTTCTTCCCATACTTTTTGATGCCGTCGTTGAAGTGAACAATCGCGTTCTCCTAAATGAATAGCATTTCCCGCACCATCACCTATGACTTGAATTTCAATATGACGGGGTTTTTCTAAATATTTTTCTATGTAAACAGCGTCATCACCAAAAGCAGCTTTCGCTTCTGAACGCGTTGTTTTGAGAGCTATAGAAAATTCTTGTTCAGAATGAACGACTTTCATACCACGTCCGCCACCACCGGCAGAAGCTTTTATAATAACTGGATAACCAATTTCACGAGCAGTGCGTAAAGCATCTGATTCTTCAGTGACTGCTCCATCTGAACCTGGAACTACAGGAATACCAAGTTTTTTGGCGGTTTTCTTTGCTTCGATTTTATCGCCCATGATGCGGATATGAGTAGCTGTTGGACCGATGAATGTAATATCATGGGCTTCTAGAACATCTGCAAATTTTGCATTTTCAGAAAGAAAGCCATAACCTGGATGAACAGCATCCGCTCCTGTAATTTCACAAGCAGCAATAATTTGCTGAATACTCAAATAAGAATCACGAGCGGGAGGAGGGCCAATACAAACACTTTCGTCAGCAAGACGAACATGCATTGCATCTGCATCAGCGGTAGAGTGAACAGCCACGGTTTTTATGCCAAGTTCTTTACATGCACGTAAAACGCGAAGAGCAATTTCTCCTCGATTAGCAATGAGGATTTTTCGAATCATGTTTGCCCCTCGCTTTATTCAACAATAATAAGTGGTTCACCAAATTCAACAGGTTGGCCATCTTTGACAAGAACAGTGGTTACCGTACCGGAGCGTGGTGATGAAATTTGATTCATTGTTTTCATGGCTTCAATAATAAGTAATGTCTCTCCTTCAGAAACATTTTGTCCTACTTCTACAAAAGGTTGTGCACCTGGTGAAGGTGCAAGATAAGCTGTTCCAACCATTGGAGAGGTTATTGTGTTTTTGGATTTATCTTCTTGGATAGATTGTATGGGAGATTCGGTTGTTGGGACCGGAGAAGATGTTACAGAAAAAGTAGGAGTAGAAACAGGAGCATAGATTGCTTGCTCAGAAGAAGTTAAGGTATTTTGGCGTGAGACACAAATACGAAGCTCCCCTTGTTCAACTTCAATGTTCGTTAAATTGGTATCATTCAAAATTTCAGCAAGATCACGAATAATTTTCGTATCAATTGCGGTTTTTGCCGAATCCATTTTTTTTGTTGCCATTTTATTTCTAACTCCTTGATCAATGAAGATCGTCATTATCTCATTTTATGACCGAATATCTCTAGATTAGGGATGAGATCTTTTGAGGCTTTAAAGATTTTTATTTCCTTTAAATCATTATAGTTTGCAATTTAAACTCGTATCTGCTTTACGTAAAATTGCACTTATAAGCCTGTTATCAAAAAAGAGAAAGCATAAAATTACCTCATTTACAGTATTCTTCCTAAAACGGATCAGGTATTCACTGTGTATTATCTATCGCTTGTTTTAGAATATCTTGTCTGGCTGCGCCGATGAATATTTTATCACCAATGATGTAAGAAGGTGTTCCCGTAATATGAAGTGCAGAGGCAATTTGAATGTTTTCTTTAAAAGCGTTTTGCAGAGTGGGATCTTTTATTGCATTATGTAGTTTTTTTTCATCTGCTCCTAATGAAACAGCTACTTTAATAGCTTTAGCTTCATTTGCACGACCCTGATACATTAAAAGCGTTTTGTGAAACTGAGGATATTTCTCTGGAAATTGTTTTCGAAATGCGTAGGCAACAGTATGGGCTGCCATAGAATCAGAGCTTAAAATTGGTAAGTCCTTGATAATAACCTTTAAATCTGGATATTCTTTTATCAAGTCTTCTATATTTGAATAGGAAATTTTACAATAACCACAGTTGTAATCAAAAAAATTGACAAGCACTCTTTTACCATTTGGGTTTCCCAAAACAGCGTCATGAGGAGAATGAAAAATCTCTTTTTCTAATGAATGAATGACAGAAGTTTGTTTTTGGTTTTCGTATTCATTCTGTTTTTCCAGCTTATCTTGAAGAATAAGCTGCATTTCAATCATAATTTCTGGATGAGTAAGAAGATACTCTCTGACGATTTGTTGAATATGATGAGAATCAGTATGTGGTATCATTTTTTCTTTAAGCTTAGATAAAAAGCTAGAATCTTCCAAAAGTTGTGATTTAAGCTTTTCTAAGCTTAAATCATTTACTGTTTTTGAGTGTGATGTTGCGTTTGATAAAGAAGGTAAAAAGATTAAAATACTCGACATAACTATGACTAAAATTTTTGAAAAAAGTGTTATTTTCGAGTTTTGAGAGTGATAATTCATTTGTATACCTTCACATTTTTTAGGGTGTCATTGAGTGAACTATATGAAAAGCGCTATCTATGTGCAATGAAGCATTTAGTTATAGTGTATCTTTAAGAATGAGAAAAAACATCAATTTTTCTCTAAAAAGATTTCATATGATAAACCTTGGCTTGGTAAGGATTATGTTTTGTAAAAGATAAAAAAATTCTCTTTAATTTGTCAAATGTTGTTTTGATGTATAAGGGTATCAAAAGCTTTTTGTGCGTGTTTATTTTAGGAAAAAGTACGTTGATAATACAATGAAGAACATTTGTATTATTTTTTCCTGTTGCTTTATTGAGTACTGAGAAACAAAATTAAATAATGAAAAGTGAAATTATGAAAACCACAACACATTATGATCTGTTTATCATTGGAGGAGGGATAAACGGCTGTGGATTGGCAAGAGATGCAGCAGGACGCGGATTTAAAGTGGGATTGGCTGAAATGAACGATCTTGCATCTGGGACCTCAAGTGCGTCAACAAAGCTTATTCATGGTGGGCTTCGTTATCTTGAACACTATGAGTTCAAACTTGTTCGTGAAGCATTGAAAGAACGCGAGATTATTTTACGTATGGCTCCACATATTGTGCGTCCTTTGCGTTTTCTCCTTCCTTATCATAAAGAATTGCGCCCTGCTTGGATGTTGCGTTTTGGACTTTTTATTTATGATTATTTAGGGAATTGGAATCAGAAATTGTGGCGCAGTAAAACGATTAATTTTTCACAAAAATTTTGCTCTACACTGAAGAAAGAATATCAGAGAGGTTTTGAATATTCTGATGCAAGAGTAGATGATGCGCGTTTAGTTATTGGCAATGCTCGTGATGCAGAAAAGTGGGGAGCTGATATAAAAGTACGAACAGAAGTTCTCTCTTTAAAAAAAGAAGACAATAAATGGCGTATCTTTCTTCAAGACAAGTTAAGTAGCAAAGAATATAGTGTCACAGCTTCTTATGTCGCGAATATGACAGGTCCTTGGATTGATCATGTTTTAGCAAGCATATTAGATTGTAAAGAACATCCACCAGTACGGCTTGTTAGAGGTTCTCATATTTTAGTTCCCAAGCTTTATACTCATGATCGTGCTTATATTTTTCAAAATGGTGATGGGCGTATTATATTTGCTATTCCGTATCAAGAAGAGTTTACCTTACTTGGAACAACAGATTGTAATTATCAAGGAGATCCGGCTGACGTTCATATTACTGATACAGAAATTGATTATATTTGTGCAGCAGCCAGTGAATATTTCATACAACCAGTGTTGCCTGAAACGATTGTCTGGTCTTACTCTGGAGTTCGTCCACTCTATGATGATGGAGCTTCAAAAGCACAAGAAATTACGCGCGATTATGTTTTAAAAGAAATGGGAACAGGAACGACACCAAAGATACTTAATCTTTATGGTGGAAAGATTACAACTTATCGTAAGTTGGCTGAAGATGCGATGAAATTTGTTGAAAAAGAGCTTGGTAAAAAGGGAGCATCATGGACGGCTAAGGCAGTACTTCCAGGGGGTGATTTTCCCTATAACAAATTAGATACAATCGAAAATAGGATTGCTCTTTTAATGCCAGATTTAGATGCTTTTACACATCGCAGGCTTGCACGCTCCTACGGTACGGAAGCATTGGTGATCTTTGCACATGGTAAGGCAAATAAAGGAAAAAATTTTGGACATGGGCTTTATGAAGTAGAAGTAAAATGGTTGATGGAAAAAGAATGGGCTAAAGTATGTGAAGATGTGTTATGGCGTCGTTCAAAACTGGGGCTCCTATTTAATGAACAAGAGGTTGATACTCTTTCTTCCTATATGCAAAGCCAACAAGAGATTGAACAACGTTTATGATCATTTCATTTTACAGATTGTATCTGCAATATTGTAAAATATTTTCCTTCGAGAGATACTGATATTAGTTATAGATATTAAAAAGGCAATGGTTGTCTATACCCTGATTTTAGTTTTTTTTGCAAGAATCACAAAATGGCAAAATTAGATAGAATATTTAAGATGAAATTTGTCTATCTTATAAAGTGAAATCTAAGAATATTACCAAAAAGAACTCATTGATAAAAAATAATTTATAATTAGATTCGTGTGAAATAAGGTTTTTTTCTTCTTTAAGAGAAGATAAAAGCTACTTTCTGTATCGTTTATTTGCACAATGAGTTAAAAAAATCTAAAGAAAATTAAATCGATCATGAAAAATTCTATAATGTGTTAGTTTAGCATTTATTATCTTAAATGCTGTACTAAATCATGTAAGGGAAGAGGCTTGAAGAGCGTAAGAAGAACTTATAAATGAGTTTTTTATATTATAGTAAAAATCTTCTTTTTTCATGTTTATATACCTGAACACTAATCTATGAGAAATGCGATATTGTGTTGTGGCATGATTGATTGTAGTAAACCTTGATATCAATTGAAAATAATGAGCTGTTATTATACTCATGATAGTATAAGAGAATAAAATTTTCCGTAAACTAAAAGTAAGTATTTTTTTATGTATAAAGAGAGAGCTATAGGGACATGAGAGTAATACCCTCATGATATTTTACAATCTTCCATCGCCTATAAAATTTGCAGTAGCACCAATGTTGGACTGGACAGACCGACATTGCAGATTTTTTTATCGTCTTTTAACGAAAAAAGCTCTCCTTTATACGGAAATGATGGTAGCAGATGCTGTCATTCATGGTGTTCGCGAACAATTGTTGGCTTTTAGCGACAAAGAATGTCCAGTTGCATTACAATTAGGGGGGGCTGATCCGAGAAAGTTAGCAGAAGCTGCACGAATTGCTGAGGATTTTGGCTACAACGAAATAAATCTTAATGTCGGGTGCCCATCAAATCGTGTTCAAGCAGGTGTCTTTGGGGCTTGTTTGATGCTACATCCAGACATTGTGGCAAATGCCGTGGAAGCGATGAAACGAGAGGTTACTATACCTGTAACTGTCAAATGTCGGATTGGAGTGGACGAACAAGATGAAGAGTTAGCGTTAGATCTTTTGGCTAATCAGGTTTGGAATGCTGGATGTGATGCGCTCTGGATACATGCACGCAAGGCATGGCTACAAGGATTGAGTCCGAAAGAAAATCGCAATATTCCGCCCCTTAATTATGAAAGGGTTTACAAATTAAAACGTCAATATCCTCATAAATTCATTGGGATAAATGGTGGAATTAAATCGATTGATGAGATCAAAGAACACTTAACTTTCTGTGATGCTGTCATGGTTGGTCGCCAAGTTTATCATGATCCAACTTTGTTAAAACATATTGATTTTGAACTCTATGGTGAGTCGCAAAATAATCTGAGTGAGAGTGATCTTATTGAGGTTATGTGTGATTATGCAGCTCGACATATTGCATCGGGGGGGCGGCTTTCTCATGTGACACGTCACATGATTGGTTTATTTCATGGGCGGGGTGGGGCACGTCGATGGCGGCAAATACTATCAAATGATGCGACAAAACCAAACGCAGATATATGTACTTTAAAAGAAGCTTTTTATGCTCTCATTTAATAACAGTCAGACAATTAACATATATTAAAGTTGAGATCCTTTGCGTTTTGATTTCTTTGCGATAATTTTGATCCTTTTAATTTTATAAGTTTTTGAAAGTTTATAACTTTTATTATGAATAAGAATGTTAGAATTTATATATTAAACGGCATGCTGATTATACCTATTAAATAAAAAATAACTTAAGGGTATCACTGTAAAGGTAGTCATAAGATATTAATAACATTTTGAATCTTGCACGTTTGTTATTGGGGTAGAAAATAGAATATAGAAATTATTGCCTTCATAGTATTTAACTTTTTTAAAGCACTGTTAAAAAAACAATAAATTATTTATATCCTGTATATATGACGTGATTTTCATAAACATTGTAGATTTTAAAAGGTATCCTTATGATCGCTAGTCCATTTGATGATTTTCGTGCTTTGCTTACAAATTTACCTGTTGCTGATGAGTTTTCTATAATTTTGGCAAAAAAACGGCAAAAAAACTTAACAAAAGAGCAAGGAACATTGGGAAAACTAGGAGATATTGCTGTTTGGTATGCGGGGTGGAGGGGTACAGAAAAACCTATCGTAACGCGACCTTTGGTTGCTATTTTTTCTGGAAACCATGGTATTGTAGAGGAGAATATTACACCATTTCCACAATCTATGACACAAAAAATGGTAGAAAATTTTGCATCTGGTGGAGCTGCTATCAATCAAATTTGTATTGCTTATGATCTTGGATTAAAAATTTTTGATTTAGCATTGGAATATCCAACAATGAATATTACGAAGGATGCCGCAATGGATGAGCGGAGTGCGGCTGCTACAATGGCATTTGGAATGGAATCCATTGCGGGTGGGACAGATCTTTTATGTATTGGAGAAATGGGAATTGGAAACACAACAATAGCTTCAGCTTTATGCTTAGCATTGTTTGGAGGGGAAGTGGAAGAATGGACAGGAAATGGTATGGAATCAGAAGGTGATTTTTATCAGCGTAAAATTGCAGCGGTTAAGACAGCCATTTCTTTGCATAAGGATTATTTTAATGATCCTTTTGAGATAATGCGTCGCTTAGGAGGACGTGAGATTGCTGCTATGGTTGGTGCTATTTTAGCAGCAAGAATAGAAAAAATACCCGTTATTTTAGATGGTTTTGTGGCAACAGTAGCTGCAGCGGTTCTTTATAAAATGCATCCAAAAGCTCTTGATCATACCCTTGTTGGACATGTTTCTTCTGAGACAGCTCATCGTAAACTTTTAAAAAAAATTGGCAAAGAACCACTTCTAGATTTGGGGATGCGTCTTGGTGAAGGGACAGGAGCAGCTATGGCAGCTGGTATCGTCAAAGCCGCTGTTTTAACACATGCACAAATGGTGGTTTTTTAACAAGAAAGTTTGAATGCCTAAAAGATCATAAGACGGATATAAAAAATCTTAAGAGCTTTGTTCATGCGTCTTGTCGTGTAATTTAATATAATTCAGCGGAAGTTCTGTTGTATATTTAATCTGTTCCATTGCGAAAGAAGAAGAGACATCACGGATATCAATTTTAGAAATTAATTTTTTATAAAAAAGATCATAAGCTTCAATGTTGGGCACAACAACACGCAATAAATAGTCAATATCTCCACTCATTCGATAAAATTCAATGACTTCACGGAATTCTTGCACAATTTTTGAAAAACGCTTAAACCATTCATGACTATGTGTATTTGTGCGAATAGACACAAAAACAGTGACGTGTGCGTTTACTTTTTCTGGAGAAAGAACAGCAACACGACGCTGAATGACGCCATCTTCTTCAAGTTTTTGAATTCTACGCCAGCAAGGAGTGGTCGAAAGTCCCACTTTTTTAGCAATATCAGCAACAGAAAGTGTCGCATTTTCTTGCAAAAGATGTAAAATTTTTCGGTCAAGACGATCCATATTTTTTCTCAATATTTTAATTTATAAAAATTTACGCACTAAACAACGCAGATATACAATAAGCTCATCGTTAAACCATGGGTTTTTCTGTAACCAAGAAGTATTTCGCCATGACGGATGAGGCAAAGGCATAACATTATAGCCTCGAGGTTGAGGAATGGAAAGAATATTTCTCCAATCACCAACAGTTGCAGAAACGGTTTTATGTTTTAATTCTGTAATGTGCCACTTTTGCGCATAACTGCCAATAGCAAGAACAAGCTTTATTTGAGGCATTGCCTGAAATATCTTTTCATGCCATATTTCTCGACATTCACGTCTTGGTGGTAAATCAGCTTTATTTTTGTCATAACCTGGAAAACAAAATCCCATAGGAACAATAGCAAAGAGAGATTTATTATAAAATTCTTCTTTCGTGACACCCAGCCAATTACGCAATTTTTCACCAGAGCGATCATTAAAAGGGATAGACGTTTCATGGACACGCAACCCTGGTGCTTGGCCTGCAATTGCAATCGAAGCAGTATCGGATAAATAAACGACAGGGTTTGGTTCATGAGGAAGAGGAGGAAAATAATGGGGTTGTTGGACGCAAACACGACAGGAATAGATCTCTTTTTCAAGTTTGATAATTGGGCTACATTGTTTCATTAGTAAATAAAATTAAAAAATATTTTTTTTATTCTGTGCGAGGATTTGCTTTGCGCCATTCTTTTGGTCGTTGAAAACTTGATGCCCATATTCCTTTCTTTTTCTTTCTAGCTTCTTGCTCTTCTTTGGGGTATTCATAATAATTTACAGCCCAACCATTATGTACAAGTGTTGCGTTGATATTGCTAACTTGTTTTGTTTTACATGTTGCAAGAATACGGCGATATTTATCTGTTTTTTTCCAGTGACATGTAACAGTTTGATTTTTTAATAGTTGTTCTAAATATTTTTTTGCCTCAAGCCCACAAGGGTAGCGCGCTTCCTTTTTTCCACAAAATTGGTGGAGTTCAGGAGCATCAATTCCAGCTAGTCGAATCTTAATTGAAGAAATCATAATGGTATCGCCATCAATGATTAATGCATTTCCTTCAACAGAGTTTTGAGAAGAAAATTTTTCTTTTTGAGGCAACCGCTGAGTTTTCTTAAAATAAGTTGACATAATGATAAGAATGCTAGCAGCGACAAAAATACTGAAACCGATAACTTTTAGATTAAAGCTTCTTAGATTAAAATGAGAAAAAGATTTTTTCATGAAATAAAGAAACTGCTAACATTATTATAACTCTATTTTAGTATCGAGAAACTTTATTCATATGACGAAACAATGTTTCGTTTTAATGACAAAATTTTCATTAGATATCACAATAATCAAATACTCATACAGAATATATGTAAGCAACTTAAATAATAAATCAACTTATCCAAATCCGTACAAAACATACAAAGTTTAAAGTAAACTTTTTAAACTTAAGGAAATAAAAAACACCCCTCAAAAAATAAATTTGAAGAGCAATACTCCCACATTTCTTTTGGAATATAAAATCTATCAATTCAATGATAATTTTATTTATTTAATTTTTGTTTCTTTAAATTCAACGTGTTTTTTTACAACTGGATCATATTTACGCTTGCTCATTTTATCTGTCATTGTACGGCTGTTTTTCTTTGTTACATAGAAAAAACCAGTATCCGCAGTTGATAAAAGCTTGATCTTAATGGTTGCTGCTTTAGCCATAATGTAAGTACCCTATTTATACTGAAAAAATATTATTACTGTCAAAACTTATTTCCGACATCATCAGATTTTCCGGCAACACTACGGATGTTCTCAAAAAAGTCAAGAGCTGATTAATTTTCTCATAAGTTGGACAAACACGAAAATGACATATAAACCGAAAAAAACAGCCATGGCTATTGAAAAACCAAAGGGTTTAAAGATATCCATGGATTTTCCGATAAAGGTCGGTCCGATGAGCATACCAATTCCATAACAAAAAATAAAAGCAGAATTAGCAGCAGCAAGCTCTTGCCCCTTGAGACGGGCTCCTAAATGTGCAAGACTAATTGTATAAAGGCTCGCTGATACACCACCCAGAAAAAACAAATCAAGCATCAGAATCCATGGATATTGAAGAATCCATGGTACTATAAAAGTTCCTATAAAACCTAAAATAGCGCAACTCATCAGCGGGTAGCGTCGATCTTTGGCGTAGTCGCTTATAATGCTGATAGGAATTAAGAGGAAAATATTCCCAAGTGCAAGGGTTGCCATAAAATGTGCTGCTTCATTCTCATTATAACCAATGGATAAACTAAAGGGTATTATAAGAGTTAATACGCCCATTTGAATGGCCCCGTAAACAAGGACCGCCATCATTGCACTTGGAACGTGAAAAAGATAACGAAAAAATGGCATATATTGATTTTTTTGAAATTCTGGACTTAATTTCCAAGCGGTAAGAATTGGTATAGTAGCAAGTATAATAAGGCTATATCCAACAGCAAAAGGAATAAATCCTTGTGTTCCCACTTTTGCTAGCAGCGTTAGACCTATTATAAACCCTAATCCTAAGACAATAGCATAAATAGAAAGGATAAAACCGCGTTTTTTGGGGGGAGCATAACTGTTGATCCAAAACTCTGACAGGATAAACATAACTGTCATGCTGAAATGTAATATAAACTTTAAAATAAACCAAACCCATATGGGATCAAAAAAATAGAATCCTAAAAAACTTAAAGATCCTATCGCCATCATAAGCAATATTGTTTGAGCGATTCCTAAGCATAAGGCAATTCGAGACGTAAAAATAGCTGCAATAATTGTGGCGATTCCACCAACTGTTCCACTATAGCCGATTGTACTGTTGGAAAGTCCTTTCTCTGCCATAAGAAGAGAGACAAGTTGTGTTCCCATTGCCAATGCTGTTCCAACAGTGCCAATGGTTGCAATAGCGGCAATAATTGCACGCAAAGAATTATTTTGAGAGTCAAAAGTTTTTTTTTCATGAGAATGGCTTAAGGGTACTCTTGTTTATTTAAACAATGAAAAGATGAGCTGAAATGAAAGGGAGCCAAAACTATCCTTTGCAGTTTCTCTCATTTCCTAAGTATAAAAAACTGCAAGATTTTTATATGGTTATTATAGACTTAACAATAAAATTTATCATCTTGTATACTAAAGAAAGAAGATTGTACATATAAAATAATATAAATATTATATAATATAAGCCATTTCTTAAATTGAATTTATTATTCAAATTATATTTAATGGAGGGCAAGAAGCTTAATTTTTTCTTTTCCCATAAAAAGTATACTTTTGTTTTTTTAATTTGTTTTTATGGTAGGATGTCGGTGAAAATTTTATTGGACGAGGTTTTGTTAACAGTTCAAAGCATAAAGCGCCAGCAAAAGGTTGTACCGTTATAAGTTTTACTTCTACAACATCACTGAGCTGATAGCCTTTATGGCTACGCTGTCCTACAAGAACATGTTGTGCTTCATCAAAATGATAATAATCATTTTTAAGTGTAGAAATATGGACAAAACCATCTGTATTGAGTTTATCAAGTGAGATAAAAAGACCTGCTTTTGTAACTCCGGAAATGCGACCTGTAAAAATACGACCGATTTTATTCGTTAAATAGTGAGCAACAAGCCGATCAATCGTTTCTCTTTCAGCCATCATTGCACGGCGTTCGTATAAAGAAACTTGCGTAGCAATTTCTGCAAGATTTTGTTCTTGTGTATCTGTTAATTGATCATTTCCTAATTTGAGAGCTTTAATGAGTGCTCGATGAATAATGAGATCAGCATAACGACGGATTGGTGATGTAAAATGTGTATAGTTCTGCAAATTTAAACCAAAATGGCCACTATTTTTAGGGTTGTACTCTGCTTGTGATTGTGAACGCAAAATAACTTGATTGACTAGTTCTTGTTGTTTAGTATGAGCGACCTTTTCTAAAATTCTATTAAGGCGTGCTGAGGTAAGTTCGCTTCCGCGGGAGAGTGGTATCCCCAAACTTTGAAGAAAGCTCCGAAGTATTTCTTGCTTAGCAAGAGAAGGTTTTTCATGAATACGATAAATGAGCGGCTGGTGATGTTGTTTTAATGTTTCAGAAGCTGCAATATTAGCTTGTATCATAAACTCTTCAATTAAACGATGCGCTTCTAATTGTGTTTCACTCACAACATCTTTTATGCATCCATTTTGATCAAGAATAATCTTTTTTTCTGCAATTTCTAATTCTAGTGGTTGGCGACGATTTCGCGCAGCTTTAAGGCATGCATAGGCTTCCCATAAGGGGTGCAAAATGCTCTCAAAAAGAGGGGTTATTTTTTCATTTATATTACCTTCAATTGCCAATTGTACTTCTTGATAAGAAAGTTTGGCTCTTACACGAATCATAGTACGATGAAAACTATGTTTTCGTTTATTACCGTTTGCATCAAAAATCATACGAACGGCTAAAGCTGGTCTTTCTTTTCCTTCACGCAGAGAACATAAATCATGAGAAAGGCGTTCAGGTAACATTGGCACAACGGTATCGGGAAAATAAACAGAATTTCCACGTTTCAATGCTTCTTTATCTAAAGCGCTTCCTGTTTTGATATAATAAGAAACATCTGCAATGGCTACAATAATAATCCAACCATCATTATTTGCTGGATCCTTATCCTTGGTTGCATAAACTGCATCATCATGGTCTTTTGCATCTGGTGGATCAATTGTAATAAAGGGTAATTGTCGCCAATCTTCACGATTATCCATATTGGCAGCTTTGATATGTTTGGCTTGCTCAAGAACACTTTCAGGAAAAATATAAGGAATTCCTTTCGAAAGAAGCGCTATCATTGAGAGTGTTTTCTCACTCTTAATGTGCCCTAAAACATTCTTTATTTTTGCGCTCTTTAATCCGTAACCAGTATTTTTTTTTATTTCGACTTCAACGAGATCACCAATTTGAATCTTCATTTCTGGAGACATTTCAACAATGAGTTCATTGGTTTTGCGGTCTATAGGATCAAGGCGCCATTGATTATTTTCCAATTTTCGTACAATAGCAAATGCGCTTTTGGGAGATACATCAATTTTACGAATAATTCGTCCCGTATAAGGATGGCTTGAGCTTTCAGAATTTTTATTTCGAAAAACTTTTACAAGAATATGATCTCCAACACCAATATTACTTCCTGTTATGTGATGAAAAGAGTGTATTTCAATATTGGGCTTTGGAGAATCTTCCCATTCAAGAGGTTGTGCAATAAAACTTCCATCTTTATCACGTCCGCTAATTTTTACTAAAGAAACAGGGGGTAATTTTCCTTTGTTTATTGCTCTTTTGTGGTGTTTAGATATGAGATTTTGATCCTTTAACTCACGTAACATATCTCTAAGCCAGATACGAGAATCGCCTTTTAAGTTAAAAGCTTTAGCGATTTCTCGTTTACTTGAGTGGTTAGGATTCTCAATTATAAAGGAAAGGATTGCTTCCTTATTGGGAAAAGTTTTCCCCTTGAATGAAGAGAGATATTTTATGTTTTTTTCACCTTTAGCCAAAATTTATGTCTCTTTTATTTTTGCTTTTGTTTTAGAAGAAGCTCTTTTTGAAGTTGTTTTTTTACTCGATGCTTTAGCCGATATAAGTTCTAGTGCCTCTGGAAGTGTTACACTAATGGGATCTTTATCTTTTGGCAATGTTGCATTAATTTTACCCCAATTGACATAAGGACCATAACGCCCGTTGCGCACGGTAATGGTTCCTCCTTCGGGATGCTCTCCTAATGTTGCCAATGCTTCAGGTGTTGTTCTGCTTTGCCTGGTTTTGTTTTCTTGTTGTTCTGCTAATACTGTAACAGCGCGATTGATACCAATATCAAAAACTTCATCTGCATGAAGAAGGCGCGCAGATTTTCCATTATGGCTAAGATAGGGACCATATCGTCCAATCGTAGCCGTGATTGTTTTTCCGGTTTCAGGATGAATGCCAATTTCACGGGGAAGGGATAGTAAAGCCAAGGCTTTATCAAGGGTTACATTTTCTGCCTGCCATTCTTTTGGTAATCCTGCACGCTTAACTTCTTTGCTTTCACCAAGTTGAATATAGGGACCAAACCGGCCATTACGAAGAGAGATCTCTTTTCCTGTTTCAGGGTCAATACCAAGTATAACAGGTTCATCATTGCGTACAGCTTCATTCTCTTCTCCAGTATCTGTACCAAGTTGGTGTGTGTATTTACATTCGGGATAATTGGAACAGCCAACAAAAGCACCATAACGCCCAAGTTTTAATGATAATTGACCATTTTTACAAAGAGGACAGGAACGCACATCACTTCCATCTTCGCGTTCAGGAAAGGCGAGAGGTGCTAATGTTACATTTAAAGCATCAAGAACATTGGTTATACGGAGTTCTTGGATATTGCTAATAGATGCATTAAATCCATCCCAAAAATCTCGCAATACGTCTTTCCAAGAAAGTTTGCCGTCAGAGATAAGATCCAGCTTTTCTTCAAGATCTGCTGTGAAACCATATTCTACATAGCGATTAAAAAAATTTTCAAGAAAGGCCGTAACAATACGTCCCTTGGCATCGGGAATAAGCTTTCGTTTATCAATGACAATATATCCACGGTCACACAATGTCGCCAATGTGGATGCATAAGTTGAAGGACGACCAATTCCTAACTCCTCAAGCTTTTTAATTAATGAAGCTTCAGAATAACGAGAAGGGGGCTCTGTGGTATGTTGTACAGATTCAACTTTTTCTTTTGTAAGTGCTTCACCAGTGTTTATTTGTGGTAAACGTGTTGTTTCATTTTCTTCATTATTTTCTTCGTCTCGTTGATCCGTGTAGACGGAAATAAAGCCATCAAAGCGAATAACAGATCCTGTTGCCCGTAGATTTGCACAGTTTTCTCCTGTCTGTGCTTCAATTTCAACAGTTGTACGTTCAATTTCAGCAGAGCGCATTTGGCTGGCAATGGCACGCTTCCATATCAGATCATAGAGCTTTGCTTGATCGCTATCGAGAAAATTACGGACTTGACTAGGATTGCGTTGAAAATCTGTTGGGCGGATCGCTTCATGTGCTTCCTGTGCATTTTTTGCCTTTGTTGAATAAAAACGTGGCTTTTCAGGAATATAGTCTTTTCCGAAAGTTTCATGAATAACTTTTCGTGCTGAATCAATAGCCTCTGGTGCTATCTGCACACCATCGGTACGCATATAAGTAATAAGCCCTGCCGTTTCACCATTAATTTCAATGCCTTCATAAAGCTTTTGGGCAATTTGCATAGTGCGAGAAGCTGAAAAACCTAGTTTTGAAGAAGCTGCTTGTTGTAGTGTAGAGGTTGTAAATGGAGGAAAAGGATTTCTCTTTGTAGGTTTTGCTTCAACACTGAGTGTATGATATTGAGCTTTCTCCAGCATAAAGCGAATTTGGTCTGCTTGTTCTTGAGATTGAATATCAAGCTTGCCTATTTTTCTTTGATTAAACATTGTCAATCTTGCTTGGAAACTATCATTTCGGATGGTTTTTAACTGTGTTGTAATGGACCAATAATCTTCTTTGATAAAATGTTCTATTTCTGATTCACGATCACAAATAATACGCAAAGCAACCGATTGAACCCGTCCTGCTGAACGCGCACCAGGGAGTTTACGCCATAAAACAGGTGAAAGTGTAAAACCAACGAGATAATCAAGAGCGCGACGTGCAAGATAAGCATCTACAAGTGATGTATCAATATCACGTGGATTGTTCATAGCATCAAGCACAGACTTTTTGGTGATGGCATTGAAGACAACTCTTTTAATAGGTTTATCTTTTAAAACTTTTTTTTGACGGAGAACATCCAGAATATGCCATGAAATAGCTTCCCCTTCACGATCAGGGTCTGTTGCTAATATAAGGCTATCGGCTTCTTTAACGGCTTTTGCTATTTCATTTAAACGTTTAGCGGCAGCAGAATCTATATCCCATTTCATAGAAAAATCTTGATCCGGTAAAACAGAACCATCTTTTGCAGGCAAATCACGAACATGTCCAAATGATGCGACAACTTTGTATTGAGACCCAAGATATTTATTAATTGTTTTTGCTTTTGCTGGAGATTCAACGATAACGATATTCATAATTTTACCCAAATATTGAAATAAAAATTTTTTTATAAACGCCTTTTACGCGAATAGCTAATGCCAATTGCTTAAGAGCACATAAAAAAATATTAGCCATATAAAAAACATGAATATTGTACAACTTATGATTGTCATTATTAGAGTACACCCTATATAGAATTACACGATTTATTTTCCACTGTTATTACAAAAACATACGGCGAAATACTAAGATAACGTCTATTGAGAGGTAGGAGGGGAAATGCTCAAGGATAGAGGATTATGTTTATAAATCATTTAAAAGTTATCCAATATATTACAGACATGTCAAAGCAAATGAATCAGATGGCGCGTCAGGCGCACAGTCCGCTTTTAGCATTGCTTTTGGATATGGTTGCCAAAGAAGGGCAAAGCATTATTAATAGTGCTGAGGCTCTTGGGGAAGATCAAGATTCGACAATGACACACAACCACCAGAGTGTCGAATAAGCTTTCCAGCAAGCTCGAGTTCTACCAACAAGAGGTAGAGAGCTGGGAGTGAAATACCTGAGTGGATACTGAGTGTGTCTAAGTCGATTGGCGTTGTTGAAAGAGCGGAGAGAACTGCTGCACGTGCTGCATCATCATCTGCTAAAGAGAGATCGCTGTTTTTTTCATCTGCTAAATTAAAATTCTCCTTTTCAAGTTGTAAGGAGGATGGTTCCTCAAAAAAATTGAGTTGCGAATTTGGAAGCGGTGAAATTAATGGCGTAAGTGTTTCTATAATGTCAGAAGGATGTGTGGTGAGTAGAGCACCGTCTTTGATAAGATTGTTTGTACCAACAGATCTTGGATCAAGTGGAGAACCGGGAATGGCAAAAATTAGCCGTCCCATTTCAGCTGCTTGACGTGCGGTAATTAAGGACCCTGAGCGCAGGGCTGCCTCTACAACCAAGAGACCAAGTGATAGAGCTGCAATAATACGGTTTCTTCTTGGAAAATCGATAGCACGCGGCTTCCAAGAAATGGGCATTTCGCTGATGATGGCTCCACCGTTGGCAATAATATCTTCATGCAACTTTTTATTTTCAGGAGGATAGATATGATCAATTCCTCCCGCCATGACTGCAACAGTTCCTGTTTTTAAACTTGCTTGATGCGCAACGCTATCAATTCCACGAGCGAGCCCAGAAATTGTTACAAAGTCTGCTTCTCCGAGAAAACGCGCAAATTGAGCTGTAAGCTTTTTTCCCGCAGCTGAAGCATTTCGAGAACCTATAATTCCAATAGAAGTTTTTTGAAAAATTGAAACATTACCTTTGATAGCAATAAGCGGCGGGGGGGCTTCTGTAACCTTAAGAAAAGCTGGATAATCTGGTTCGCCCATACCAATAAACCGGACACCTAATCTTTCAGCTTCTTGCATTTCTTTTTCTGCATCTTCTAAGCTTGCTATTTTTATAGATACAGAACCACCACCTTTTCTACTAAGCTCTGGCAGCGCTGCCAGAGCATTTTCTGCTGTTTTATAATGATCAATGAGATTGCGAAAACTAACAGCTCCAATATTTTCACTGCGCAATAACCGTAACCAGCTTAGACGTTGACGATCAGTAAGCAGGATTCCTTTATTTATCTCCGTGTTGCGTACCAATCTTACTTTCTTCCCCAATTAATAATCTACCGATATTTGTATAATGTTTTATGAACACAAATATGCTCATCGCAATCAGCATACAACAGAAATAAGAATCGGAAAAATAAAAAACAAATATCGGCGTGATCATAACAGCAACGAGTGCGGATAATGAAGAATAGCGTGTGAGGAGAAAAATCGCACTCCATACAATAATAAAAATAATTGCTGCGGGCCAGTAGGTCCCTAAGCAGACCCCTAGATAGGTAGCAACACCTTTGCCACCTTTAAATTTAAGCCATACGGGGAAAAGATGTCCTAAGAAAGTAAAAAAACCCGCTAGAGAAACAAGTATACTATTGTCTAGCGGATTACTAAAAAACTTTATAATCAAAACAACGATAGTTCCTTTTAACATATCACAAAGAAGTGTTAGAGCAGCAAGCTTTTTATTTCCTGTTCGTAAAACATTTGTTGCTCCAATATTGCCGGAACCGATTGTTCTTATATCACCAATTTTGAACAATCTCGTAAAAAGAAGACCAAATGGAATCGAGCCAATGAGATAAGATATGAGGAAAATAAACCATGGAGTGGACTGAAAAAATATTTCTGCTTCATTCATTAAGAATCTCATTAAGTTTGTTGATCAAGTTTAAAAACGGATTTCCCTTTCACAAAGGTCTGGAGCACACGTCCTTGAAAACGTGCATTATCAAAAGGGGTATTTTTTGAACGTGAATAGAGCTTCTCTTTCGAAACAACCCATGGTTCTTCAAGATCAACCACAATAAGGTCTGCATGAGCCCCTTTTTTGAGTGTTCCTGCATTGAGTCCAAAGAGCTTTGCAGGCGCCGTTGACAAAAGTTCCGTTATCCGTAGAAGAGATAGGCTCTCATCATGATAAAGGCGTAAGGCTGCGCTCAATAAGGTCTCCATACCAATAGCGCCAATTGCCGCGTCATTAAATGGTAAATGTTTTTTGTCGATACTCTGAGGATCATGAGAAGAGACAATAACATCTATAGTCCCATCCTTTATTGCTTCAATCATTGCTATACGGTCTTCTTCTGTACGCAATGGGGGCATTAAGCGAAAAGAAGTGCGATATTGTCCAATGTCATTTTCATTGAAAGATAAATGATTAATAGATACACCCGCTGAAATTTTCTCACTGCGTTTTTTACCTAAACGAAGTGCATCAGCAGAGAGTGCTGTCGATATTTGAGCGGCATGATAGCGTGTTTGCGTTAATGCTGCTAAACGTAGATCTCTTTCAAGTGGGATAACTTCTGCTTCGCGAGGAATGCCAGAAAGACCAAGCCAACTGGCAAGCAGTCCTTCATTCATCACACCTTGCCCTGTAAGATCTTTATCTTGCGTTTCATGCATCAATGGAACATCAAAATCGCGTGCATAAGTCATTGCACGCCGCATAACAGATGAATTTTGAAGTGTTTTTTTTCCTTCACTAAAAGCAACGGCTCCTGCATCTTTGAGCAAACCAAATTCGGTTATTTCTTGTCCGTTGAAACCTTGTGTGATTGAAGCAACGGGATAAATATTGACCAATGAGATTTCCTGTGCTGTATGCGTAATAAATTTAACGAGTGCTACATTATCAATAACTGGATGCGTGTTTGGCATCATAAGAAAGGAAGTAATACCACCTGCTGCGGCCGCGTAACTTGCTGATGTAATTGTTTCACAATGTTCATTCCCTAATTCTTCAACAAAAACGCGCGCATCAACAAGTCCAGGGAGAATTGCTTTGTTTTGTGCGTTAATAACTTCTGCTTCTTCAGGGAATCCCTGATTCAGAGCTTCTTTTCCAGCGGCTATAATTCGTCCATTTTCAACAATAACTGTACCAATTTCATCGATTGCGCGCGAAGGATCAATAATACGAGCATTTTGAAAAACAATTGGTTTTATCATTTTTTTTCTCCACTGATCTTTGCGCGTGAATCTAATAGAGCCTCCATGACAGCCATACGCACTGCAATTCCCATTTCTACTTGCGTATGAATCATACTTTGTGGTCCATCTGCTATATCGGATGCAATCTCTACACCACGGTTTATTGGACCAGGGTGCAGAATAATAGAATCATTTTTGGCATAGGCTAAATTTTCTTTATGTAAGCCAAAATAATGGAAATATTCACGCGTAGAAGGAATAAAAGAGCCTGTCATCCGTTCATGCTGTAAGCGCAACATCATGATAACGTCAGCATTTTTAAGACCTTCTTTCATCGTGTTAAAAACCTCAACACTCATATGAGCGATTTCTGCGGGTAAGAGTGTTGAGGGAGCAACAGCACGAACACGAGCACCCAAAGCATTGAGACACAGGATATTGGAACGGGCAACACGTGAGTGTAAGATATCTCCGCAAATCGCAACAGTTAATCCTTCAATACGACCTTTTGCCCTTTTAATGGTTAGAGCATCTAATAAAGCTTGGGTTGGATGTTCATGAGCACCATCACCTGCATTAATAACACAACAATCAACTTTTTGCGCTAATAAAGCTGCCGCTCCTGCACTGTTATGGCGAAAAACCAGTATATCTGGCTTCATCGCATTGAGAGTTGTAGCAGTATCAAGTAATGTTTCTCCCTTTTTTACAGATGAGTTGCCGATCGCAAGACTCATCACGAGTGCACCTAGCCTTTTACCCGCTAATTCAAAAGAAGATTGTGTTCGCGTAGAGGCTTCAAAAAAGAGATTAATTTGAGTCCGTCCATGCAAAGTAGATTTTATTTTATCAATTTTGTTAGAAAGGATAATATTTGCTTCTGCACGATCAAGCAATGTATTAAGATCTTGTACACTCAGATCTTTAATAGCTAAAAGATGTTGATGAGGGAAAAGTGGGAAAAAATTATCTTGCATCATAGCATTCTTCTTTATCTCTCTCTAAACAGGTTAAACAAGCATTTGTTTGAATATGATAAATGTTTCTTAACTCTAAAAAGACAAATAGTCTATGATATGAATGATTTGAATGTAGGAATATACCTATGAGTGCTGTATCTGCGCAAAATACTCGTCGAAAAAATACATTTCTTAGCGATACGCTTATGTTTCGTATTGCTTCTACTTTGCCTAAGTTTTTGTTAGCAAGTTTTGAAGAAATAGGGGATTTTGCCGCGAGTCGAGAAGCATGGAAACTTTCTTGCTTAGCGAATCATTATAAGCCTTTATTATGCTATAATGATGAATGGGGGCAACCAACGGAAAAATTAGAGATCCATTCTTCCTATCAAGCTCTTCAACAATATTCTAGACAAGCAGGTTTGGTTACCTCACTTTGGGAAAATGCGAGCTCAGAAAATGGAGTACGCTATCAAGCGCGTGCGATTCGTTTAGCTTTATCTGCTGGTTTAGAAACAGGACATTTGAATGAAGTTATCATAACGAGTGCAGCTATTGCTGTTTTAATTAGTGATATCGAGCTCTTCAAAAAATGGCAAAATGTACTTTTATCACGCCAATATGATTCCTCATCAAAGCCTATTCATCATAAAAAGGCAGCTTCTCTAACTTGTGCATTTGACGATATTGAAAAATACGCTTTCAATTTTCCAAGTGTTAAGAAAATTTCTTTCGATGAAAGTATGGAACGTGATCTATATCGTTTAAATGTTGTAAAAACCAACGTTATTAATCCTACCGCTGACGGATATCTTGTTAGTGCAGATTTAGATGGTCATTTAAGTTGTTTTTTTATTCCACGCATACAAGAAAATGGCGCATTAAATGGATCTATATCGATTCGTCATTTAATTCAGCGTTCTGGAGAACTTTTAACACCAGAGGGGGTTGTCGACTTCCAAGGCAGTTATGGCTGGCTTTTGGGAAATGCTGGAGAAGGGCTTAAAGTTATTAAAGATATCGAGACGATGATGCGTTTCGATCAATCTGTCATATCGGCAGGTGTTTTACGAGCGGCTCTTCAATTTGGTATGGATTTTTTCCGGAAAAAAATGCCCAATCAGCCTTTACCTCCACTGACAGAACGTATTTTTGCAGATATTGCATTAGATATAGCTGCCTCACAAGCATTGGTTTTACGTTTAGCGAGAGCATTTGACAATGCAGCAAATGACCGTTCTGAAGCAGCTTTTGCCCGCATTATGACACCTATTATTGCTTATCATGTAAGTCAATTGGTTGTGCCTATTATTGGTGAAATTATCGCACAACTTGGTATTGAAAGTTTTATAGAGAATAATCCATTATCACAAATGTTGCATAATGGGCCTGCGCGAATTGTGAGAAATAGTTCTGCTAATCAATTGGTAAAGGATGCCATTCTTATTGCTGAAAAAGCACCGGGATTGTTTCAGAAATTGTTGGAAAAAATTGCTCTTGATATTGGACCAGCAGGACCCCGAGCAATTGAAATTATTAAGTCAGCAGGTGATATGGCATCAGCAAATGAAGGTGCAGGAAGATTTTTTGTTGAACAAGTAGCTTATGCAGCAGCAGCAGCAGCATTACGTTCTACAGACATAGAACATGTTGCGAATGCCTATATGGAAAGCCGCCTTGGGGGACAATGGAGATCTTCTTACGGGATGCTCATTGCACGATATAATGCAGGGCATTTGCTCAATGTTCTCTATCCTTCCATATGATGAAAGTTTTGAATTCTATTGAGAGCACCTTGCAATATAAAAGCGGCGGCGGCTGAATCAATACGGCTTGCTCTTTTAGCGCGCGATACATTCATTTCTAAAAGAGACCGTTCCGCAGCAATTGTTGATAAACGTTCGTCCCAAAAAACAAATGGAATTTTTGTATAAGCTTTCATATTACTCACAAAAGCTCTGGTTGCTTGAACACGAGAGCCACTGCTTCCATTCATGTTAAGAGGTAAGCCAATGATAATAACGCCTACATTTTCACGGTCAAAAATTTTAATAAGTGTGTAAGCATCTTCTGTAAATTTTTTTCGCTGTAGTACAGGACGCGGATTTGAGACAGTCAGCCCCCTATCAGAAATCGCAATTCCGATAGTTTTTGTCCCTAAATCTAAGCCTGCTATTGTTTGTCTAGGCAAAAGATGTTTTATAACTTCATCTATATTAATAACAGTCATAAAGGTATAATACGTTTTTTAATGTTTCAGATCTATAGTTATATTCTTTATTCATGTTATCTAATATTCTTGCACTTACAAGTGCAGCCTTGTATAGCCAGAATAAAGATCAAATAAATAAACAAAAAAGCAGAAAGGCGTAAAGAGTATGTCTGTTGATCAAGAGACAGTCAAGCGGATAGCACATTTAGCAAGGATTGCCCTCCACGATGATGAGATAGAACCTGTGACAAAAAAATTCAATGCTATTTTAGGTTTTGTAGAGCAATTGAATGAAGTTGATGTCAGTGGAGTTGAGCCATTAACATCTGTGATGCCGATGACTCTACGAATGCGTGAAGATACTGTTACAGATGGCGATAAAGCAGAAGATATTGTAGCCAATGCCCCTGTTACAGAAGAAAATTTTTTTCTTGTCTCAAAAATTGTTGAGTAACTTTTTATATTTTTGAAATTTGAGAACCAATATGACTGATTTAACAACTCTCACAATTGCGCAAGCTCGTGATGCTTTAATAAAGAAAAATCTCAAAGCAACAGAATTAACGGCAGCTTATTTACAAGCAATAGAATCAGCTAATCCAGTTTTGAATGCTTATGTAACAATAACAGCAGAACAGGCAATGAAAATGGCTGCTGAATCAGATAGTCGCTTAGCGAGAGGGCAGGGAGGGCTTTTGGAAGGAATTCCCTTGGGGATTAAAGATCTTTTTGCAACCTATGGTGTTCATACTCAAGCCTGTTCAAATATCCTTGATGGTTTTAAACCGCACTATGAATCAACTGTCACGGCTAATTTATGGCAAGATGGTGCTGTGATGTTAGGAAAACTTAATATGGATGAGTTTGCTATGGGCTCATCCAACGAAACATCATATTATGGTCCTGTTATTAGTCCATGGAGAAAAAAAGGCTCAAATGAAAAACTCGTACCCGGTGGTTCTTCGGGGGGATCCGCAGCCGCTGTTGCTGCACAAATTTGTGCTGGTGCAACTGCAACCGATACAGGTGGCTCAATACGTCAACCAGCAGCTTTTACTGGGACTGTAGGAATAAAGCCAACTTATGGACGTTGTTCGCGATGGGGCGTTGTCGCGTTTGCTTCATCTCTTGATCAAGCTGGACCTGTTGCTAGAGATGTTCGTGATTGTGCTATCTTACTCAGATCAATGGCCTCTTTTGATGAAAAAGATTCTACTTCCGTCAATTTACCAGTTCCTGATTATGAAAGTTATCTTGGTCAATCAATCAAAGGAATGAAAATCGGTATTCCAAAAGAATATCATGTGGATGGAATGTCTCCAGAAATTATTGAGCTTTGGCAAAAAGGAATAAATTGGTTAAAAGAAGCAGGTGCTGAGATTAAAGATATTTCTTTGCCCCATACAAAATATGCTCTACCTTCTTATTACATTATAGCTCCTGCAGAAGCCTCTTCTAATTTAGCGCGTTATGATGGTGTGCGTTTTGGTTTGCGCATGCCTGGAAAAGACATCATTGAGATGTATGAAAATACGCGTTCTGTTGGTTTTGGTGATGAAGTCAAACGACGCATTCTGGTTGGGACTTATGTTCTTTCATCAGGTTATTATGATGCCTGTTATTTAAGAGCTCAAAAAGTAAGAACACTCGTAAAACGTGATTTTGATCAATGTTTTGCTTCAGGCATTGATGCTATTTTGACACCAGCAACACCAACACCTGCTTTTGGTATTGCTGATGAAAAAATAAAAAATGATGCTGTAGCAATGTATCTTAATGATATTTTTACGGTACCAGTTAATATGGCTGGTTTACCAGGAATTTCTGTTCCTGCTGGTCTGTCATCAAATGGTTTACCTCTAGGATTGCAATTGATTGGTAAACCTTTTTCTGAAGAAGTCATTTTTCAGATAGCGCACATTATTGAACAAGAAGCAGGAATATTCAGTGCAGAAAAATGGTGGATGTAATAGTCAAAATTCACAAAAAAGCATTTCTCATCCTTAATGAGAAATGCTTTTTTAAAAGGTGGAGGGATGAGCTCTATTTCCTTAATTCGTAGTCTTACCCACCAAGATAGGCTTCTTTAACACGCGAATCAGAGAGCATAGTTTTTCCTTCACCGTGAAATAAAATATGTCCTACCTCTAAAATATAAGCATAGTCAGCTATGGAAAGTGCAGCAAATGCATTTTGTTCAATAAGAAGAACAGTTTTTCCCATATCATTAATTTTTCGAATAATCGAAAAAATTTCTCGAACGAGAAGTGGTGCTAACCCCAACGAGGGTTCATCTAATATGACCATATCAGGATTGCTCATGAGTGCACGGCCCACAGCAACCATCTGTTGTTCACCACCTGACATTGTTCCTCCCAACTGTTTTGCTCTTTCACGTAGGCGCGGAAAAAGGTCAAATATCCATTCAATATCACGGGAAATTCCCTGCTTATCGTGACGAATATAAGCGCCTAGATGAAGATTCTCTAAAACAGTGAGATGGGGCATGATACGTCGTCCTTCAGGGCTTAGAGCAATCCCTAATCGCAAAATCTCTTCTGGTGATTTTTTTATAATAGATTTGCCATTATAGGTAATTTCTCCATAAACAGAGCGATTAAGCCCTGTAATAGAACGTACAATACTGCTTTTTCCTGCACCATTGGCTCCAATTAAAGTGACAATACTGCCCCGCTTTATGGACATAGAAAGATTTTGGACAGCTTTAATGGCGCCATAATGAACATAAAGATTTTTTATTTTAAGAATATCCATAAACATCTCCGCCAAGATAAGCTTCAATAACTTTAGGGTTATTACGAATTTCATCTGGTGTACCACTGGCAATGCAACAGCCATATTCCATAACCAAAATATGTTGGCAAAGCCCCATAACCACTTTCATATCGTGCTCAATAAGAAGAATTGTAAGATCAAAGTCTTTTTGCACTTTTGCTATGAATTTTCTAAGATCTTCACTTTCTTGTGGATTCATGCCAGCAACAGGTTCATCAAGAAGAAGCAATTTGGGCTTTGTGGCTAACGCACGCGCAATTTCTAGACGTCGTTGCACACCATAAGGTAAAGCTGTTGCCGATTGATTGGCAAGATGATCAAGTTGTAGCTGTTCAAGGAGCTCCAAGGAATTTTTATAAACTTCCTTCTTTTCTTTTATTGCTTTTGAAAAAAAGAGAGCTGACGAAAACCAAGGATATTTTTGTCGAACATGCGCTCCTACCATAACATTCTGCAAAACCGTTAACCCTGAGAAAAGACGAATATTTTGAAATGTTCTGGCAATATGGCTTCTACAGATAATATAAGGAGACGCTCCAGAAATTTTTTTCTCATCAAAAAGAATGATGCCGCTTGTAGGAGCATAAAATCCAGAAATCATATTGAAAACTGTTGTTTTTCCAGCACCATTGGGACCAATTAATCCAGTAATACTTCCTCGTTTAATTGCCATATTAACATTATTTACAGCAACTAATCCGCCAAAACGCATTACAATATTATTGAGTGAAAGGATATTGTCGTTCATAGCTTTCCCTCAGTATTAGAAAGCTTTTTGCGTGTCAAAAAGCTATAAATTCCATTCCATGAAAATTCTCGTTGTCCCATTAACCCTTTTCTCCAAAACAAGATAATTACCAGCAATAAAAGAGAAAAAACAACCATACGAAGCCCTGGGGTTTCTGGAATATGTATAAAACCTAAGTCAAATGGACTTTCAATAATACGAAGCCATTCAAGCATGACTGTAATAATAATGCTGCCAATAATACTCCCTGTAATTGAACCGAGACCACCAGCAACAACAATCATTAAAATATTAAAAGTCAGAAGAAAATTAAACATTTTGGGATCAATGGTTGAAATAAGAGCCGCCATTAATGCGCCACCTATACCTGCAAAAAATGCTCCAACAGTAAAGGAAAAACTACGGTAGAAAAAAGCATTTATTCCCATAGTTTTCGCAGCTATTTCATCATCACGAATAGCACGTAATACGTTACCAGTATTACTTTGCAGTAAGAGGACAATAAAGAGAACTGTAAATGCTAGCCAACCATAGTTCCACCATAATGTTGCATTTTGAGGTATTCCTTTGATTCCCAAAGAGCCATTTGTGAGCGATGTTGCGTTCGTAATGACAATGCGAATAATTTCCGCAAAACCTAATGTTGCAATTCCAAGATAATCGCCACCAAGACGCAATATTGGTAAAGCAATTAATAAACCTACAACAGCAGCACACAAACCACTTATAACAACAGCGATAAAAAAAGGTAACTGTAAATGATATAATGGTTCAGCAATAGGCTCAAGAATCCACATCATTTCTTTTTGTTCAGGGGAAAGAAGTAAAATTGCGCAAACATAAGCACCAATAGCCATAAATCCAGCATGTCCAAGAGAAAACATACCTGTGAAACCATAAATCAAATTAAGCGAAATTGCCAATATCGCATTAATAGCAATCAGATTGATGATACGAAGCGTATAGTCATTAAAATGGCTATCAGCATAAAATAAAAAACCTATGAGAACTAAAACACTTATACACGATAAAACAGTTGTCGCTGACTTTGCCATTAGATTTTCTCCTGATTTCTTTTACCCATTAATCCTGTGGGCAATATCAATAGAATCAGAATCAATAAAATGAAAGCGAAGGCATCTCGATATCCAGATAGCGCGGGGAAAAATGCGATAATCATAATTTCAATAAACCCTAATAATAATCCTCCCAACATTGCACCTGGTATCGAACCAATACCTCCGATAACAGCAGCGATAAATGCTTTAAGACCAGGAAGAACACCCATATAAGGCTGAATTTGAGGATAACGTAAAGACCACATAATGCCAGCTATGGCGGCAAGAGCTGAGCCTATTCCAAATGTAAGCGCAATAACTTTATTGACAGACACACCCATCAAACGTGTTGTTTCAATATCATGGGAGATTGCGCGCATAGCAAGACCCGGTTTTGTTTTATGGATAATCCATAACAGTAATAAAATAAGAATTAATGACACAAAGGGAACGATCAGAGACATGGGAGCAATTCTGATGATACCATCTGCTCCTGATCCTAGATGCCATAAAAATGGTGTTACAAGAAAGTCTGGCTGTTGTACACCTTTCGGAACACCACTAAAGAGTACAGTAGCAAGATTTTCAATAAAAAAAGAAACACCAATTGCACCGATAAGTGCCGAAATACGCGGAGCATGGCGTAGAGGTTTATAAGCAAATTGATCAACAGCAACACCCACAGCACTTGTAATAAAAATGGAAAAACAAAGAGCTAAAACCCAAATCGGTGTAAAGTCTTGCGGGGAAATTTTAAAATAATAAACAAATCCTAGCGCAAGAATTAAAAAAGCAGCAATCCAATAAATTGGAGGACGCCTTTTAAAGCCTATAAAGACCGAATAATAAACAAGAGCAGCAAGGAACAAAAGAAGAAAAGCTGCCCACGCAGGCATAAAGCTAATTGTGGAAAAGAAAACAAAGTATGCTCCCAGCATAAAGATATCACCGTGAGCAAAATTAATGAGTCTCAGTATACCGTAGACCATGGTGTAGCCAATAGCAATAAGCCCATAAAGAGATCCCAATGCCAGTGCATTAAAAAAGTACTGGATGAACATTTCAGTGCTCATCTCTCATCCTTCCACATTTGTTAATTTACATAGGACAATAAGAAATTTCTAAGTTTTTGGTTGAGAAAAAAATCCTCAACCAATTCTTGCATTTTAGTAAGTAAAACTTTTTAATTAAAAAGCAGGTTTAACTTCTTCTAAATAAACACGTTTTCCATCCTGTATTTTAATGATACCAATAGGAATTTTAGGATTATGATTTTCATCCATTGACATATCCCCAAAGGGGGTAGGAAAATCTTTTAATTGGCTAAGTGCGATAGTAATTTTTTCACGATCAGTGCTACCAGCATTTTCAATAGCCTTCATGAACATCATATAACTCGTGTATCCCAAAACAGAATTGATATTTGGCTCTTTGTCTGGGTAAGCTTTTTTCCATTCTTTTGTGAATTCTTGCGCAGCTACTGACATATTTGGCATATCCTCACTATAGGGAAGTGTCGTATGTAAGAAACCTTCTGCAGCTTTTCCTGCAATCGTAATGGTTTCTGGATTATCCATAGCATCTCCACCCATAATTTGAAACTTCGCCCCTAATTCTCGTGCTTGTTTCATGATGATAGCACCTTCAGAAAAGTAAGATGGAATGAATAAGATATCAGGTTTCTGGGCGATAATTTGCGTGAGAACAGCTGAAAAGTCCTGATCTCCAGAATTATAATTTAAATTTGAGATAACTTCACCACCTAATTTTTTGAAAGCACGCGTAAAATAACTTGCAAGACCAATGGCATAATCGCTTGAAATATCTTTAAGGATAGCAGCTTTTTTTGCGTGTAAAGTTTGGCTTACATAAGTTGCGATTCCTACTCCTTGATAGGAATCAATAAAGCAAGCACGAAAGTAATATTTTTTACCCTGTGTAACAAGGGGACTTGTTGAGGACGTTGCAATGGTTGGAGTCTTTGCCTTTTCAGATATTTCACCACCTGCTAACGAAAGTGAAGAACCATAGCTACCAATGATTCCACTCACTTTTTCACTTGCTGTTAAACGCATAACAGCATTAGCCGCTTCTACTTTATCAGATTTATTATCAATAATAACAAGTTCCACTTTACGTCCTAAAATTTCTGGAACTTTTTTATGGGCTAATTCTATACCTCTAATTTCAAGCTGCCCTCCAAATGCATTTTGACCACTTAATGGAAGATAAACACCAATCTTAATAGGTTCACTCGCATAAACATTTGCTGTAAATGCCATAAATGCTGTGATTATCGTAAGGATTTTCTTCAATTGCATTGCGCATTTTCCTTAATTGAATTGTCGTTTTTTCACCTTATATTGAACTTCTTCATCATGCAAGTTACACATTAATCAAAATATCATTATGTAAAAAAACTTTGTATATGACCTCTTTTGTAGGGCACTCCTTGTAAGGTATGTAAAGTGTACAATCAAATAGTTTTATAAATATTCATGTTGATATTCTCTGACATTAACATAGAAGATACGACAATGTGGGGAAATCTTATCTTGGGGCTTGCGTGTTGATACAAGAGCAATGTTTACTTAAACCTAGAGAATCAATATCGTACAATTTATAAGCTACAGGATCACGTTATTATGACGAGTAAGGATGCATTAAAGGATTGTTCCCCATCTGAGGATAGTATAGGTGCTTGTGGGGAGATTATCGAAATCAGTGGTGTCATTAAGTGGTTTGATGGTAGTAAGGGGTATGGATTTATTGTACCTGATTTACCTCATTTTCCAGATATATTATTGCATGTTACGGTAATGCGAAGGGATGGTTTTCAAACAGCTTTAGAGGGAGCTAAAGTCATTTGTGCTGTGGAAAAAACTGAACGAGGGTTAAAGTGCGTTCAGGTGAAATCCATAGATTGTTCTTCAGCAATTCATCCATCAGAAGTTCCTGCCCGTACCCATGTTGTTGTTACTCCAGAAAGTGGACTAGAACGAGCAATTGTTAAATGGTTTAATCGTGACAAAGGATACGGTTTTCTTAGCCGAGGGCAAGGAACAGAAGATATTTTTATTCATATGGAAACATTGCGCCGTTTTGGTTTAGCAGAGCTTCGTTCCGGCCAAGTTGTTCTTGTACGTTTTGGTAAAGGAGAAAAAGGTTTAATGACAGCAGAGATTTATCCGGACATAGGCATTCCTTTAGCTACGCATTGAATTTCACGAGTGAAATCAGTGTGTTTTCTATATTTTTAAAGATGGTTATTCCGTAAATTGCTATAGAGGTAGATTTTTAAAGAAAATATGGCTCTCGTTAATCCATAAACCAAATGAAGAAAATTTCGCATATTACGTTGAAAAAAACTAGAAAATAACAAGGAAGCAATCCTCTTGTTTTTTGACTTTTAAACTCTGGTACTTTTTATTTTAGAAACAAAATTTAAAATTTTTCTGTGGTGGAGACAAGAATGTTAAAGCCTTTTAAAAAGGGGCATATTGTTTTATTGGTGATGCTTTTTATGTTAGATATGCGTGTTGTTGTAGCAAAGGAGCCCATAGAGATTCCTGTGCATCCGGTTCCTTTAGAAATACATACAAAGCAAGGTCCGGTTTTTTATAAGGTAGAGATTGCTTTTACGCCATCTCAAGCAGCAGCTGGTTTAATGTATCGAACTGATTTTCCACGCGATCGTGCAATGCTCTTTAAGCAGCTAAAAAGTTCTCGATCGGGAGATGAGCAGAAAATTTTTATGTGGATGGCAAATACGCCTTTACCTTTAGATATGATTTTCTTAAACTCTAAGGGAATTATTGTATCGATTATTGAAAATACTTCTCCACTTTCAACAAATACCATTTCATCAGAAGTTCCTGCAGCTTTTGCACTTGAAATTAACGCTGGTGAAGTTTCTAAAAAAAAGATACAAAAAGGACAACGTGTTATTCATCCTGTACTTTGTGGAAAGTGCAATAAAAAATGACCGCTGAAGATATTCGTTTTTTTGAATATAATGGTTTGCGATTTGCTTATCGAGAAGAAGGGCAGGGCGCGCCTATTTTGTTGATCCATGGTTTTGGATCTTCTGCACGGGTGAATTGGTATGCAACGGGTTGGTTTCGTATTCTCACTGAAGCAGGATATCGTGTTATTGCTCTTGATAATCGCGGTCACGGAGATTCAGTTAAAAGTTATGATCCTATCTTTTATACACCTCAAGCTATGGCTGGCGACGCAGTAAAGTTACTGCAGCATTTAGAGTTATCTAAAGCCCATGTTATGGGATATTCTATGGGGGCTCGTATTAGTGCTTTCATGGCTCTTTTGCATCCAACATATGTACACAGTGTTATTTTTGGTGGTTTAGGTATTGGTATGGTGACGGGAGCAGGAAATTGGGAGCCTGTTGCTGAGGCCCTTTTAGCAGAAGATATTTCCACTATTACCAATACGCGCGGTTTAATGTTCCGTAAATTTGCAGATCAAACGAAAAGCGATAGGCGTGCTCTTGCTGCTTGTATCATTACATCAAAACAGGAGTTAACGGCGTCTGAAGTTTACAAAATCAAACAACCAGCACTTGTTGCCGTTGGTTCATTAGATGAAATTGGCGGTGATGCAGAGCCATTGGCAGCCTTGTTGCCTTGTGGTGAAGCTTTATCAATTCCTGATCGAGATCATATGCTTGCTGTAGGCGATAAAGTTTATAAAAAAGGCGTTATCGATTTTCTTTCTCGTTATCCTATAAAATAAGAACTCTTCATAGCTTTTAGAATTTACAGAAATACCCAATATTTTTATTTCGTATAAATTGAAAAAAGCTTATTAAAAAATCTTTTTGTTGTGACGTAAGTTTTTATAAAAAATGAAAAGAAAAATAAACTCTTATTAGCTTATTTTGTATATTTTCCAGAGACGTAATTCTTCTAAGATTAGATAATTATACTTTAAAGGTTATTAAAAAGAATTATTTTCGAATGATGTAATAAATATTTTTTGCTAAAAAATGTAGTTTTAAATAAAAAAATATTTTTATTTATATTTTTTATAAAATAAACAAAATTATAAATTATTGATCAATTTATTCTTACGAATATGCATTTTAAATACAGAGGCTAAAATTGGAGATAAAGTAAAATTATTAAAAATATACAGTTTTTTTGCCATTTTTTAATCTATACGGGTATATTTAATAATGATAGACTCCTTTTGTAAACGTTCTTTATGAATGTATAAAGAACGTTGTGAATATATGTAATATTAAGTAAATATTCAGATTATGCTTTTTTACTGACTTTACAGAATCATAAGAGTGTCTTATTTGCACGACACGCAATTATTTTAATCGTTTCAAAAAAACAGGAGAGCATAGTGAATGCTGATGAAATAAAAAAACTTGATAATTATTTTAAAAATATATTCCAAAACTCAGCATTGCAAGTCAGAGCACGGCCTAAAAAGAGTGATTCTTGTGAGGTTTATATGGGAGATGAGTTTTTAGGCATTATCTATCGAGATGAAGATGAAGATGAGCTCTCCTATAATTTCTCAATGGCTATATTAGATATTGATTTAGAAAATTGATTCGTTATTCATAGTTGAATGAAGTCTTTTTTATCCCATAAGATTTATATAAGTTTTAACGCTTTAAAACTCGTATGGTTATTTCGTGCAATAATAAGATGGTCATGGATAATAATGCCTAATGCATTTGCTGCATCTTTTAATCTATATGTCATTGTTATATCTGCATTAGAGGGTGTGGAATCGCCAGAAGGGTGATTGTGGACTAAGATAAGTCCTGATGCGGATAACTCTAAAGCTCGAGAAATAACTTCACGAGGATAAACAGGGGTATGATCAATGGTTCCAGTTTGTTGCACCTCATCAGCAAGTAAGCCGTTTTTCTTATCAAGAAACAAAATACGAAATTGTTCACGTGTTTCGTGAGCCATAACAGCTTTACAATAAGCTAACACTTTATCCCATGATGAAAAAATATCGCGCTTAAACAATTGCGCACGAGCAAGACGTCCAGCAACATCTGAAATAATTTTTAAATCAACTGCAGTGGCGGGACCACATCCTGGAATTTCTTGAAGTCGGTGAATATCCGCTCCCAACACATCAGCTAATGAACCAAAACGTGCTATCAAATTTTTAGCTATGGGTTTTGTGTTTGCACGGGGTATTGTGCGAAAAAGCAATAATTCAAGATATTCATAATCTTCAATTGCATTTCCTTTTGACTTTAAATAGCGCTTCCGAAGACGTTCACGATGGCCTTGATAATGTTTATGAAGCTGTGCGTTTTTCTGAGGCTCTTCACTTTTTCTTTCTGATACTGGGGTGAGTGGAAAACTCGATGTTAATGCAAAGTGATTACTTTGAGTACCTTCTTTTTGATTTAATTTTTTAGCCATAACATCTCTACATTGCGTTAGGTATGGGAATTTGGAATATAAAAAATATTTTTAGGAGATTGTGTAAATATTTCATACCCTTCATTTGTAACACCAATTGTATGTTCATATTGTGCTGTCAGAGAGCGGTCACGGGTAACAGCAGTCCAACCGTCAGATAAAATCTTAACTTGTGGTTTACCAAGGTTAATCATAGGCTCAATTGTAAACATCATACCTTGTTTTAATTCAATTCCTTCTCCAGGATTTCCATAATGGAGGATATTGGGAGCATCATGAAAAAGTTGGCCGATACCATGTCCGCAAAAATCTCTCACAATTGAACAGCGTTCAGATTCTGCATACTGTTGAATGGCTGCTCCAATATCACCTGTCGTTGCTCCAGGCTTAACGACAGCGATTCCTTGCATAAGACTTTCATAGGTTATTTTTAGCAAGCGTTCTGCTGCACGCCTAATTTTTCCAACAGGATACATTCGGCTTGAATCCCCATGCCAACCATCAAGGATAAAGGTTACATCAACATTTACAATATCACCTTCTTGCAAAGGTCTTTTATTGGGAATGCCATGGCAGACAACGTGATTGATAGATGTACAGCATGAATGGCTGTATCCATGATAATTTAGATCAGCAGGAAGTGCTCCTCGCTTAGCTCCAAAAATAAATACAAAATCATCTATTTCTTGCGTAGTAACGCCCGGCTTAATAATATCTGTAAGCGCATCAAGGCATTCTGCAGCAATACGACCAACTTCACGCATTTTAGCAAAAGCATAATCATCGAAAATGCGGATTTTTCCATTAAATTTTAAAGGGATTTTATTATATTCGATATACTCAGTCATTGTTTCTTCTATTTTCTATTTTTACTCTCTGAATCGGAAAAATGCCTTCTACACTTACATGACACTTTACAGCATAACATTCTACTCCTGATTTTAATGCTAAATCAAACTTACGTCCATAGAGTGGATCAAGATCATGACAAATTGTAAAAGCTGAGCAATCTTCTCGTTGAATAATATAAAGCATAGCAGCTCGTTTTCCTTGTTGTACAACTCCTATGAGCTCATCAAGGTGACGTGCACCACGTTTTGTTTCGCTATCAGGAAATTCTGCTAATCCTTTCTGACGAATAAAATGAACATTTTTGACTTCTAGGTAACAATCAGGAAGAATGTCATCACGTAAAAGAAAGTCAATTCGTGATTGTGTCCCATAGCGTTGTTCTTTTAAAATTGTTTTATATCCATTTAATTCTGGTAGTAATCCGTTTTGAATTGCTTCTAACGCAAGTTTATTGGGTAAAGACGTATTAATGCCAACCAAAGTATTATCGGCTTCAATAATTTCTAATTGATAGGCATATTTTCGTTTGATGTTGTTATGATAAGAAAGCCAAATATTGGTATTGAAAGCTGTTAATCCAAGCATTGATCCTGTATTAGGTACAGACACGGTGAGGACATGCTGATCATCTTGTTGAACATCCGCAAGGAAACGTTTATAACGACGGATAAGCTTTGCAGGAAAAAGTTTGGGAATAAAGTGCATATCCCTTTTTTAGGATTTATGATTTCATAATTCAACTGAGATTATGATTTATAGGGGCTGTTCCCTATTAAAAAAGATAAAATTGATGTAAAAAACGCTACGATATCTTATATAAATTGTTATAAATTCCATCGTTCACTTTAATGGCTTTTAAAATTTATTATTAGGTTTAGAAACTATTATCTTTGAATGAAAAGATAGATTATCTATAATTTATTATTAAACAGCATTAGAGTATTGTGAAAAAGGTTTCGTAAAAATAGTGGAGAGGGAGATAGTTTAAGTGAAACTAGGTAAAATTGATGGCAGGAACGAATAGGAATCGTGAAAATTTAACAAATGGTCCCATTATTATTTTAGTTGAACCGCAGCTTCCTGAAAACATTGGTATGGTCGCAAGGGCAATGGCAAATTTTGGACTTTCTAAGCTTCGATTAGTCAATCCTCGAGAAATGTTTCCAAATGAAAAAGCTAGAGCTGCTGCAAGTAAAGCTGATCATGTCATTAACAATGCTGTGATTTTTAACACATTGCGTGATTCAATTGCAGATTTACACTATGTTTTTGCCACAACAGCACGTGAAAGATGTGGATTTAAAACTGTAAAAAGTGCTGTCGAAGCAGCAAGCGTATTACGTCAGCGTGAAAGTATCGGACATAAGACTGGGATTGTCTTTGGAAGAGAGAGATGGGGACTAGAAAATGATGAAATCAGCCTTGTTGATGAAATTATTACTTTTCCAGTTAATCCTGCTTTTGCGTCACTTAATATTGCGCAAGCGGTTCTTTTAATGTCTTACGAATGGATGAAAACTGGTTTAGAGAATGTCAGCGATACGGCATTTCGTGCAGCAGAGATGGAACCTGCAAATAAAACAATATTCCATGGTTTTTTATCTCAGTTAGAAGAGGCTTTGAATATCCGTGGGTATTTTAGACCACCAGAACGTAAAGAAGTAATGCTTGCAAATTTGCGCTCTGTTTTTACGCGCGCTAACTTTAGTGAACCTGAGGTTCGTTTATTGCGAGGCATTATATCTTCTTTGGATCATTTTTCGCCACAATATCCACGAGGGAGTAGAGCACCGGAAGAGCGTGATCGTAAAAAAATTAAAAATAAGTGTGAAAACTAATGGATGAACGACCTGTTCTTTTTTTTGATAGCGGTATTGGTGGTTTAACAGTATTCAGGGAAGCGCGTATTCTTATCCCTGACATGCAATTTATCTATGTTGCTGATGATGCAGGATTTCCTTATGGAAATTGGAAAGAAAATATTTTGAAAGAGCGTATTTTGAAGATTTTTAAAAATATTTTAACACGTTACAATCCAGCTTTATGTGTGATTGCTTGCAACACTGTTTCTACACTGATGATAGCAGATTTACGACAGAATTTTCCTCATGTCCCTTTTGTAGGAACGGTTCCTGCAATTAAATCAGCTGCTGAACAAACAAAATCTGGTTTTATTTCCGTATTAGCGACTCCTGGAACAGTTAAACGTGCTTATACAAATGAATTAATTAACTCTTTTGCTGGACAGTGTCATGTTCAGCTTGTGGGAAGTAAAAAGCTAGCTGGACTTGCTGAAGATTATTTACGGGGAAAATCTATCGATTCAGAAGAGTTAAGAAAAGAAATCCTGCCATGTTTTGTGGAAAAAAATGGACAATATACGGATGTTATTGTTTTAGCCTGCACACATTATCCTTTTTTGATTAATTTCTTTCGTGATCATGCTTTATGGTCCGTTGAGTGGATTGATCCGGCGAAAGCGATCGCCAAACATATCAGATCTTTATTACCATTGTCGGGAAAGATACACCATCAATATATAAAGAAATATCAAGATTTTGCGTTATTGACATCGAAAAATATCACTTCTTTAACGGAGAATTTGTTTAAAGGATTTGGCTTAAAACTCATGAAAGGAGTTGACTTTGGGTTACGAGACCAATAATGATGATCTAGCTATTTTTTCAAGAAAATAGCATTAATTGACGTGTCCCGTGGATAACTTTGCATATTGATATGTTAAGGTATTCTGTCAGTCTTTAGTATTTAAAGGCAGAGGAGGGCGCGTTTCCTTGGGGTCTTAAGATCTCGTGTTTTATTTTATAAGGAAATGCGATGAGTAAACGCGAAACAACAAAGTATAAAATTGACCGTCGTATGGGAGAAAATATTTGGGGGCGTCCAAAATCTCCTGTCAATCGTCGTGATTATGGTCCAGGTCAGCATGGACAGCGTCGTAAAGGAAAACTTTCTGACTATGGGGTTCAGTTGCGCGCTAAACAGAAATTGAAAGGGTTTTATGGAGATATTTCAGAAAAACAATTTCATAAAACCTACGAAGAGGCAGCTCGTCGACGGGGCGATACTGGCGAAAATCTTATCGGTCTGTTAGAATCACGTTTGGATGCTGTTGTTTATCGTGCAAAATTCGTACCTACGATTTTTGCTTCTCGCCAATTTATCAATCACGGTCATGTTAATGTCAATGGGCGGCGTACAAACATTCAATCTTATCGTTGTAAACCAGGTGATGTTATTGAGGTTCGGGAAAAATCGAAACAACTTGTTTTAGTGTTAGAATCAGTGCAATTGGCAGAACGTGATGTCCCTGATTATATTGAAGCAGATCATAAACAGATGAAAGCAACCTTTACACGTATTCCTGCTTTTGCAGATGTTCCTTATGCTGTGCAAATGGAACCTAATCTGGTTGTTGAATTTTATTCTCGATAATTTTTCTGTAAGAGAAATTGTTTCTCTCTTCTATTATGATAACTTCAAAATATTGTGTTATTCTTACAATATTTGAAGTTAATAAGTTCTTTTTGTAAATGGTTCTATATTAAGTTTATTGCTATGTTTTATAGTCATAAATTTGTATAGTTCCATTTCTTTTTTGTGTATCTAATTTATAAATTCAAAAAACATAAATGTAAGCTTGCTTTAATATTTGTTTTTATCTTTGCAAAACGAGCCGTTTATTGTGCAGGATATGGTATTATGAATGATGTTTCAGTTGAATATCAGGCAATAGAAGAAAACAAAGGGAGAGATGATCCTTTAATAAGCGAAGCAGATAATTGTCATCCAATGTTTCGTGTTGCTCCTTCAAGCGTAGAATTTAATAAATTGCGCAAACGACTTTTACGTCATATGCGACAAGCTTTGGATGATTTTTCTATGCTCTCTACAGGGAAAAAATGGCTTGTTGCTTTATCGGGTGGAAAAGACTCTTATGGTTTATTAGCGCTTCTTTTAGACTTAAAGTGGCGAGGTCTTTTATCCGTTGAAATTCTAGCCTGTAATCTTGATCAAGGGCAACCAGGATTTCCTAAGCATATTCTTCCAGACTTTTTAAGTTCTTATAAAATTCCATATCGTATTGAATATCAGGATACTTATTCCATTGTTACAGATAAATTGGCAGAGTCGCAGACATATTGTTCACTTTGTTCTCGATTACGACGTGGTAATCTCTATCGTATTGCACGTGAAGAGGGATGTTCTGCATTAGTTTTAGGTCATCATCGTGATGATGTTTTAGAAACATTTTTTATGAATTTGTTTCACGGTGGCCGATTAGCTGCCATGCCTGGAAAACTTAAAAATGATGAAGGAGATCTTTTTGTATTACGTCCTCTTGTTTATGCTGCTGAGGAAGATATGGAAAAATTTTCTCAAGAAATGCAATTTCCAATTATTCCTTGTAATCTTTGCGGTAGTCAAGATGGATTACAACGTAATGCAATGAAAGAAATGCTGAAAAATATAGAAAGACAAATGCCAGGACGTAAAGATACGATGATTCGCGCTTTAACAAATGTACGCCCAAGTCATTTGCTTGATAAGAAATTCTTTGATTTTAAAACGTGTTAATAAAAATTAGATATTTTAAAAATAAGTTTAAAGAGTTTAAGATAAGAGACTTATTTATAATGATAATTTATTTTTTTCATTTAAATATCGTCAGATTGTTTTGTTTCAAATTCTCTTATATTGCAACCATAAAAAACATCCGTTTGCATATCACAAAGGAAGTTCTTGTGTGCATAAAACACTCTTGAAAAAAGTTTCCTTTCACTAACCAATGACTGTCGTAATATGAAAAATGGGAAAATAGTACGGTTGTCGATTTGCTCTTTTGTTAATTAAAAATGGTGAGCCTTGTGGATTTTATTCTTTTGCGCCGCCGTCACCGCCATTTAAAGCTCATTTTAAGGCATTAAATTAAGAGAATATATAACTGCTTGGTATTTTGGGAGTGTATAGCAAACATTCAGAGTAAGGATTGCTCATAAATTCTCATGAAGTAAGTCACATGATCGGTTCTTGTTATGAAAAGTCGCTTTTTTATAAACTAATGCTGATAGAAATCTTCATCATTGAGGACAGGGAAGGAGTTAAATTTTTAAACGGCTATACCATAAAGGTCATAGGCATCCGATTGTTCGATTTTAACGGTGACAAATTCACCAACACGCAGTGGGCGTCGTGATGATATATGGACAACACCATCTATTTCTGGAGCATCGTACTGACTACGTCCTTTGGCAACTTTTCCTTGACTTTCATCGATAAGCACTCGGAGTCTTTTTCCAATTTTTTTCTTTAAAAGATGTGTAGAAATTTGTTGTTGTTTTGCCATAAAACGATGCCAGCGGTTTTCTTTCACCTCTTCAGGAATATTTTCTAATCCCAAATCATTTGCGGCAGCTCCTTTTACTTCTTCATATTTAAAGCACCCCGCGCGTTCAATTTTTGCTTCTTCTAGCCATTCTAGAAGTATATTAAAATCTTCATTCGTTTCACCAGGAAAACCAACGATAAATGTTGATCGCAAAGTAAGATCTGGACATATTTTCCGCCATTTTTCAATTCTACGGTTTGTTTTTTCCATAAGTGCGGGACGCTTCATGTGACGCAAAACAGTTGGTGATGCATGCTGAAAAGGTATATCCAGATAAGGAAGAATTTTTTTTGCAGCCATAAGTTCGATAACTTCATCAACATGGGGATAAGGATAAACGTAATGCATACGTACCCAAATACCCATATCGCCTAGTTCGCGACAAAGATCAAAGAATTTAGTTTTGATTGTACGATCTTTCCAAGAATTTTCGAGATATTTAAGATCAACACCATAAGCACTCGTATCCTGTGAAATAACCAAAAGTTCTTTTACACCCGCTTGCACGAGTTTTTCAGCTTCACGAAGAACATCGCTGATGGGACGTGAAGTGAGATCACCACGCAGTGTAGGGATGATACAAAAACTACACCGATTAGAGCATCCTTCAGAAATCTTTAAGTAGGCGTAATGGCGAGGTGTTAAACGAATACCTTGGGGAGGAACTAAATCAAGAAAAGGATCATGAACAGGAGGAATTGCTGTATGAACAGCTTCTATAACGCTTTCATAAGCTTGCGGTTTTGTAATAGCCAATACATTAGGATATGTTTGGCGAATAGCATCAGGATCAGCACCAAGACACCCTGTTACAATAACTTTTCCATTTTTTTTAAGAGCTTCATCAATATTGGCTAATGATTCTCTCCTTGCCGAGTCAAGAAAACCACAGGTATTCACAATAACGACATCAGCTCCTTGATGTTGACGTGAAATCTCATACCCTTCAGAGCGAAGGCGTGTAATAATTCGCTCAGAATCTACGAGTGCTTTTGGGCATCCGAGGGAGACAAAACTAATACGAGGTGCTACCATGATGATCCTACAATTACTATGAATGATTGAGTTGCGCTTTTATTAATTTAAAAATAATGTTCTTTATTTTTATACCTATGCAATACAATCTGTTACAAAGTTATTTGATTTTTTTCTACAAAATTTTATGTGTTTTTATGCATGCATACAATTTTGTCTTATTATATCGTAAAATTCCGTTATTGAGGATGATGATATAAGGCAGCTTCCTTCAAAGCATTTAAGTTCTTTTCAAAGTACGTGGTGAATATTTTAAAACTTACTTGTCAAGCCTTGCATTAAGTGAAGAACATGGAGGGAAGGGAAAATTAAACCCGCTCGATAAGGATCTGGATTGTTTATAAACCGAATTGGGGGCATCTTTGGCTGTGGAGAAGAAGTCAATTGCGTGTGGCACAATAAAAAAATACTCAACAGCTTCTTACTGCGATATCTATCGCGTACTATAAGGTTTATTTTTTAATATTTGCGAATAAGACCGGTAAGTTTGCCTTGTATTTCTACACGCTCGGATTCGTATGTCCGTACTTCATAATGAGGATTTGCGGCTTCTAATGCAATAGAAGCTCCTTTGCGTCGATAACGTTTTAATGTGGCTTCTTTTTTATCAATAAACGCAACAATAATTTCACCTGTTATTGCTGTATTTTGACGTTTTACAATGATCGTATCTTTATCAAAGATACCAGCCTCCATCATAGAATCATCTTTAACTTCTAATGCGTAGTGCTCACCTGTATTAACCATATCGAGTGGAAGAGAAAGGCTGTTTATTTGTTGCAGTATAGCAGAGGCGGGTACGCTCGCAGAAATACGTCCCATAATAGGAATGGTGATATTTTTTTTTTCTTCTTCATCAAAGGGACTCAAGCTTTTTGATATTTCCCTTTTCTTTCTTTCTATCATACTGGGAGAAATTTTACGTGCTAAAGAAAGGTTAAATGTTATTTTTTCAGGGAGGCGAATCACCTCCACAGCACGAGCACGATTGGGCAAGCGACGTATAAAACCTCGTTGTTCTAAGGCTATAATGAGCTTATGAATACCAGACTTTGAAGAAAGTTCTAATGCATTTTTCATTTCTTCAAAAGAAGGAGGAACACCAGTTTCTTTTATATGGTTATGAATAAACAAGAGTAGCTCATACTGTTTACATGTTAGCATTCAACATTCCAATCAAAATAATAAAAATTAGTAAAGTAAAAATACATGTATATATAATACTTTTACAATTTTTTATCGCCAAATCAAAATTATTTTCTTTGTTTTTGATCTTATCGTTTAATAAATCAATATGTTTATTTATAGATATATTTAAATTATTATTTATATACTGTATATCTACATTAATATTAAATAATGTATAAATATACTTTATAGTTCTGACTGAATTATCCAACACTAAATTTTGTGACTAGTATTATCCTTTTCTTCTAAAAATATATCTACGTATTTTGTAATTTTTGATATAAAAAAGTTAATTAGAAGGCATTCTATATATTCAAAACACTTAAAATAATTTTGCATACTGCATATTATTTCTGCTTTTTTATTCTTAGTAAAATTATCTACAGCTCTAATAGTGAGCATAATTTATAGTCATTCGGGATATTTTCAATGAGACTAAATTTTTTCTTCATATCTACTTGATTCTATAGGATAAATTGGCTTTCGTTATATATTCATTATACATGAATAAAAATCATACTCTCAAAGCCATTGTTGCTCATTGTTCCATTTTCAAGTCTAACGTGTCAACCGCTATATACTATTTTCATGAACCCTAATGTTGCGATAATTTTTGGTTATTGAAAGGAGGCATAAAAGGTATTTTCATTTCTTTTTTATAGTTTTATTCTCTCGCTTATATCGGTCAAGAAAATGCTTTTTATTGTTTCAATATAAAAAAGATTTGAAATGAGAAAAACTTACAGTATTTGAGAATTTTCACTCAAGTAAAAAATAATAAATTATTATAAATCAATATATTATCTTATAAAGCTGTATTCATATTTGAAAATTGAACACTAAAATATAAAGATATAAAAATAATATTATGATAAAAGGTATTTTTTCTTCTCTACCCATTATGCTCAACAACCCATGTGAGGGGAAGGGGGTATTTCTCATAATTTTAACGCTTCGAATCTATGCAATATTTTGCAGTGAAATTTTTCCTTTATTGAAACTTCAAAAAGAAGATTAAAGAGTACTTATACAATGATGAAGTAAAGGGGCGAAAACGGAAAATTATTGATAACTGAAGAAAATAATAATATTTTTTTTCAAAAGGTGTTGACCAAATGGAAAGTCAACCGTATGTTCCCTTCACTTTCTACAAATTAGATAGTGTGCAAACTAGATAGCTTGTGTGAGAGCGCGTAGCTCAGCTGGTAGAGCAACTGACTTTTAATCAGTAGGTCCAGGGTTCGAATCCCTGCGCGCTCACCAAATTTAAGTAATATCAATAGGCTATCAAAAGTTTAAGAATCTTTTTTGTTTTGATTCTTTTTGAAGTTTTTATCGATTCTATAGTCTGTCATTTTCTATCAGCTGTTTTGGAATAGAGCGGTGCTATGCTGTCTCCATTTTCAACAAACTTACGGATAGGGTTGTACCTGCGTTAGCAGCACATGCGGTTTCTAATTTTCTCAATCCATAGGTGGTTTTTAATACCCACTGCATTACATGATTCGCAAAACAGTTGCTAAAATCACCACTTATTCACACTTATATTATGAAATGAATTTTCTATAAGATGTTGATTTGTTTAAATTTTAATCTTTTTAACATCTACTATAGTACATTTATTTTGTATGAAAACCATAAAAAGGTTAACAATACGTTAATTTCTTGATAGAAGGGGCCAATTCAAGAGTGGTATATGCGCGAGGGGAATCATTTAAAAACGTAAATTCTTCCGTTGCGTACAAAAAGCGTGACGTGGTTTTTACAAGTAGTACTTAACAGAAATAAGTGGACTGAATAGATGCCTTCAAATAGAAAAAAGAAAATTACTTTTATGATTAAACCAACACTTCAATTGTTTTCTATGATCGTCATTTCTCAGTCACTGGTATCTTGTTGCGCAAGCCAAACTATGAATTTTTCAATAAAAGATTCCTATCATAATAAACCAATTAACGTAAACACTTCTGTACTACCTCAACAAGTATCTAATAAGAAGAATCAATCGGAAGAAAAAAAGCGTGGACGAGCGATTGTTGGTAAACCTTATCAAATAAAAGGAAAGTGGTATTATCCTCAAAGTGATCCAACTTATAAACGTGTTGGCGAAGCATCATGGTATGGTTCAGATTTTCATGGACGTTTAACTGCCAACGGTGAAATTTATGACATGAATCTTTTGACTGCTGCTCATCCTACAATGCCTTTACCTAGCTATGCTCGTGTTACTAATTTGAAAAATGGGTCTTCAATCGTTGTTAGAGTGAATGATCGCGGACCTTTTATGAAAGACAGAATCATTGATTTATCAAGGCAAGCTGCGGCAATATTGGGGTATGTAGATAGGGGGGTCGCAGATGTTAAAGTAGAATATATTGCTGAAGCACCTGTTGGCTATTATGATGCTGCATATTTAATGTCCTCTTATACTCCTGGAAATGCTGCCCCATATTCATTAGCGTCGGAAAATGTTGCGAAAAAAAGAGAAACTGTTTTGTTAAAAGAGCAGCGCAATACAAGGAACAAAAAAGAATTAGCTAAAGCAGCTGCTGTTGAACAAGAACAACGTAATAAAACTGTTGCAGTTAAATTGCCAGAAATTGGTCCTATCATGGTTGATAAGCCGATACCATTCGATCAAGTTGCTTCTATAAATAAGCTAAACAAAAAAACAAAGGTTAATTGGCTACAACTGTTTTAAGAAAAAATGCATTGATTTTTTATCTATATAATTTTCTAGTAAAAAAGGTAAGAAATTACGGATTTAGTGTAGGATTTTTATCTTAAAGCGCTTTGTCCTTTTCAAAAAGCGTGGTTGGGTTCTATTATTATAAATTCAGTACGGCCTTTCCACTCCATTGCTGGTCTATTCGTCGTTTTATGATATTGCTTGCTTAATAAAGCGTGTACTTTTCTTGCTGTAATAGCTTTTGCTAGACGAAGGTAAATTATTGTGTCAGTCTGTTTGTGTAATCTCTAAAACAACTTGTACAATCGATTTGAGAGGAATAAAAAGCTTAACAAGTAAAAAAATATTTTCTTTTGATTCGGCCTTGCATCTTTCTAAAGTATCTACGGTAATATCTTATGAAAAGATTATGCATTATCTCATGCTTTTGTTTATCATGTTCTTTAATGGAGTAAGTTCCCTCACGAAAAACAGAGCGTCTCAAACAAAATACACTTACATTGCCAATTCATGGACTTATTTAAAAGAGACATACTTTAACACGCTACAAGCCTATTTTGCGACAGCGCCTGTGAATGGTATAACTGTTAACGCCTTTAGACATCAGCATCTTTACTCTTATGAAGATATAAATCGACACCATCATACACTTTGCAAGTCCCCGATGTTTTGTGCGATAATTCTTAACACTTGAGAGGTTTATAAGAAGTATTTTTACTCTCTTTTTTAATAATTTTTATCCATATACGAACCCTACTTATGACCCGTAAGTAAGCGATTTTTAATGAATTCAATATGAGAAGAGGGGATGAAAGAATCTTACAGTATTTTGAGTTAGCTTCAATTTTAAAATGATAATTTATCATAACAAATCAAAATACTATCAATAAAAATAGGAAAAAATCTTTTGTCTCTCATACATTTAAAATGTTAAATTGAACCTACATGGAAGATAAAAAACGTATCATATTATTTTTTCTAAAGCTAAATGAAAATAAAATCTTTTTATGAGTTGTAAATAATTCCTCAATTTTCAGAAATCAAAAAGTTTTTTCCTATATAAGATTCTTTATGTTGATCTTTGGGATGGGAGGAGCAGCTATGTATACAGCATTAAGGATCTTATTGATATTATGGGGAGTATTGGCATTTGATACGTGGGGGAGAGCACAAGATTTTCAAACTCCCGCATCACAACTGTTATTACTCGATGATGATACAGAGACAATACTTTATGAAAAACAAAGTGATATTCCTTTTTTTCCTGCTTCATTAGTAAAATTGATGACAGCAGAAGTTGTATTTCATCAATTAAAAAAAGGATTATTAAAAAGTACGCAGAAATTCAAGGTCAGTGAAAATGCTTGGCGCAAAGGTGGAGCACCTTCCGGTACAACCACTATGTTTGCAAAGATAAAGACAGAAATCAGTGTTTCTGATCTTTTACGTGGTTTAATTATTGTGAATGGAAATGATGCTGCTATTATTCTTGCTGAAGGAATATCAGGACATGAAGATCATTTTGTAAAACTGATGAATCAGCGCGCAAAAATAATCGGATTATCTCAGAGTCATTTTGTTAATGCTACAGGGCTACCCGAAGAGGGACAATTTGTAACTGTGCGTGATATGATTATATTAGCACGTCATATTGTTCAGGAATATCCGGATTATTATGCACTTTATTGTGAGCCTCATTTTACATGGAATAATATTTTTCAACGTAATAAAAACCCTCTTATTTCTAAGGAAATTGGTGTAGAAGGATTTGGTTTTGGCTACAGTGAAAAAGAAGGTTTTTCAATGGTTGCCACCATTTCTAAAAATCATCGACGTCTTTTTTTAGCAATCAATGGTTTGCAAGATGGTAAAAAATATACAAAAGAAATAGAACGCATTCTTCAATGGGGGATGACGGCATTTGATCTCAAAACAATTTTCACAAAAGAAGAAACGGTTGGTCGTGCTTCTGTTTACGGTGGTAAGAAAAATTTTGTTCCACTCATTGTTAAAACACCAATAAGTTTTATGCTTTCGAATGAAAAAAAAGTAAATGTTAAAGCAAAAATTAAATATCATGGTCCATTGAAAGCCCCCATCGTTTCTGGGCAATCAGTTGGTGTTATTCAAATTTTAGAAGATAAAAAGATTCTTCTGGAAAAACCAGTTTTTGCCGGAATGAATATTCAGGAAGGAAGTTTCTTTGCAAAAGTAAAAAATGCATTCTATGAAATAACAATTGGATGGTTACGGAAATATTTGTAGTTACGCGCTAATAAGGTTAAGGTCATACGTGTCAGGTTATTTTATTACATTCGAAGGAGGGGAGGGGGTAGGAAAAACGGTGCAGATTTCTTTACTTGCTGAGTCTCTCTCTCACCAAGGTTATGATGTTGTTACAACACGAGAACCAGGAGGAACGCCAGGAGCAGAAGCAATCCGGCATATTTTGTTGTCGGGGCAGGCGCGACAGTATGGACCGTTGATTGAAGCTGTTTTGTTTACAGCTGCACGTGTCGACCATTTTCATGAAGTTATTGCACCTTCTTTGCAAAAAGGTAAAATCGTTTTATGTGACCGCTTTATTGATTCTACACGCGTTTATCAAGGACTCAATAATAGAGTCAGTTCTTCTCTTCTTTCTGTTTTAGAGTGTATTGCGCTCAATGGTATTTTGCCTCATTTAACATTTTTATTAGATATGCCAGCAATGTGTAGTATGAAGCGTGCAAATTTGCGAAGAAAAAAAACAGAAGAAATTGATTATTTTGAAAAAGATCAGTTGGAAATTCAAGAACAAAGACGTCAGGCTTTTCTTCAATTGGCCAAACAAGAACCCCATAGATTTCGAGTCATTGATGCCACTGGCTCAGTGGAAGCTATTGCTCATCAAATAAAAAATATTTGTCATCAGGTATTGTTGGATCAGCTTTCATGAGTAATTTAAATACCTTACGCCAATATGATGATATTGATACAATTTTATCACCATCCCAGAACAATGTTATCTTTGGTCATGAGGATGTGCGTCATTTTTTGACACAAATGCTTAAAGAAGAGCGTTTGCATCATGCATTATTATTTGAAGGAGAATACGGGATTGGAAAGGCTACATTAGCCTTTCATCTTGCTTGGAACATTTTAAGTTTTCAACAGAGTTCTTTCTTCAAACCCGATCCTTATTCTACCCCATGGCGCCAAATTACACAAGGAAGTCACCCTGGTCTTTTGTATATTTCACGTCGATTTGATGTGAAAACGCAAAAGTTTAAAACAGGAATACTCGTTGATGATATCCGTGATATTATGCATTTTTTAAGTCGAACATCGCAAGATAATGGATGGCGTATTGTTATTATTGATTCTGCAGATGATATGAATAGAAATGCAGCAAATGCAATTCTCAAAATACTTGAAGAACCACCTACAAAAACGTTATTTGTTATTATCGCACATTCTTCAGGAAAATTGCTTCCAACAATCCATTCACGGTGTCAAAAAATTTCTTTTCGTCCATTGAATAACGATGAAATGAAAAAAGTTATTATACATATTTTCGCCGATCAGGATTTACCTGATGAAAAAACAATTGAAATGATTATTAAAAAATCTAAAGGAATCCCTCGAAAAGCCGCTTTACTTATTTGCCATGGCGGTCTTGAAATTATTAAAACAATTGATGCTCTCCTAGAGAAACCTGTTTGTAACGCAACAATTGTACATACTCTTGCACAAACATTTTCATCTGCTTCTTCTACATTCCAATTTCAACAATTTTGTGATGAAATTCTTAATAAAATTCAAAAAAAAGCTATCATGCTCGTTGAAAAGGGAGACTTATTTCTCTCAAAAAAATATGCGGAAAAATGGCAGGAGATTCATCAAGAAATAGAGGAAATACAACTGTTTAATCTCGATAAAAAGCAGTTTGTTATTAACTTACTTTTTAAAGTTCATAAGATCATTCATGAGAATTAGTTTTTCCGTGACAATGCGATGAACAAGCGTTATGTCATTATATCTTCTATTTATAGCGTTTTACAACGAGTATGACATGCGTGACACATATTACATAACAACTCCCATTTTTTATCCTAATGGTGCTCCACATATTGGACATGCTTATAGTGCCATTGCAAGCGATGTTTTAGCCCGCTTTCAACGGTTAAACGGAAAAAATGTATTTTTTCTTTCTGGTACAGATGAGCATGGTCTCAAGATGCAACAAACCGCAGCTGCATTAGGCATGACACCTCAGCAACTTGCAGATCGTAATAGTGCGGTGTTTCAAAAAATGCTTGCAGTATTAAATTGTTCTAACGATGATTTTATCCGTACGACAGAAGAACGCCATTATCAAGCTTGTCAAGAAATTTGGAAAAAGATGGAAGCAAATGGCGATATTTATCTCGGTCGTTATACGGGGTGGTATTCGGTTCGCCAAGAAGCCTATTATGAAGAAAAAGATACGGAAATTGGAGCAGACAACATCCGTCGTGAGAAAGAATTAGGCTCTCCAGTTGAATGGAATGAAGAAGAAAGTTATTTTTTTAGACTTTCTCATTATGAAAAGGCTCTTCTTGAATATTATGAAAAACATCCTGATTTTATTGCTCCATTTGAGCGGCGTAATGAAATTATAAGTTTTATCAAATCAGGTTTAAAAGATATCTCTATTTCACGCGCAAGTTTTAACTGGGGAATTGCTGTTCCTGAGAATCCAAAGCACGTGATGTATGTCTGGGTTGATGCGCTTACAAATTATCTATCAGCAATAGGTTTTTTCAATGAAAATTCAAAAAAACGTGATTTTTGGCCTGCAAATACGCATATTATTGGTAAGGATATTATTCGTTTTCATGCAGTCTATTGGCCGGCATTTTTAATGTCTGCTGGAATTGAATTGCCTAAAAATATTTTTGCACATGGTTTTTTACTTAATCGTGGTGCAAAAATGTCAAAATCTATTGGAAATGTCGTTGATCCTTTTGAAATGGTTGATCATTATGGTCTTGATCAGGTCCGTTATTTCCTTCTCCGTGAAGTGCCATTCGGACAAGATGGTAGTTATAGTCATGAAAGCCTTGTGAACCGTATTAATGCTGATCTTGCTAACGATCTTGGTAATTTAGCACAGCGCTGTTTGTCTATGATTGCCAAAAATTGTAATGCACAAGTCCCGAAACCAGCTTCATTTTTAGCTCAAGATAAACAGCTTTTAGAACAATCTCTTCAAGTACTTGAAACTGTACACCAAGCTATGTCTTCTTATAGTATGCATTTAGCACTTTCAGCTATTTTTTCAATTGTAGCAGATGCCAATCGCTATTTTGCCAACGAACAACCTTGGAGTTTACGTAAAAACGATCGAGAACGATTTTCTACAGTTCTTTATATAACTGTAGAAATCTTGCGGAGAATAGGAATTATGCTTTTGCCTTTCATACCCCAATCAGCAACGAAACTTCTTGATAGCCTTGCGGTTGCTGAAGATGATCGGTTATTGTATCATATAAGTCATTCAAAAATTCAAGAAGGGCTTGATCTTCCACCACCAGAACCAATTTTTCCTCGTTATATCTTGAAGAAAGAAAACACTCATCATGTTGATTGATACACATTGTCATCTTGATTTTGAAGACTTTTCACAAGATTTGGATAATGTTATCCAACGGGCTTTAGATGCTGAAGTTAAACGTATGATAACAATTTCAACCCATGTTCATAAGTTAGATAAACTGTTAGCCATTGCGCAAAGCTATGATCAAGTCTTTTGTTCCGTTGGAACACACCCCAATCACGCGCATGAAGAACAAAATATTACAGCGGAAGAGCTTATACAGCTCTCGAATCACCCTAAAATTGTTGCGTTTGGGGAAGGGGGCCTTGATTATCATTATGATTACTCTACACCAGAAGAGCAAAAGAAAGTTTTTCAAGAACATATCATTGCTTCTCGAAAAACACAGATTCCTCTTGTTATACATTCACGCAATGCCGATATCGATATGGAGAAAATATTACGTGAACAGATAAAAGAAGGAGCTTTTCCCTTTATCCTTCATTGTTATTCGTCTGGAATGCAACTTGCTCGTGCTGGAATTGAACTTGGTGGTTATATTTCTTTTTCGGGTATTCTTACTTTTAAAAACGCACTTGAAATCCGTGAAATAGCAAAAATTGTACCCCATGAGCATTTGTTAGTGGAAACAGATGCTCCATTCTTAGCACCTAGTCCCCATCGGGGCAAAACAAATGAACCATCTTTTGTATGTTATACAGCAGCTGTTTTGGCTGAAACAATTGGCTTAAGCATTGAAGAAACAGCTCAAATAACAACGCGTAATGCTTTTCGTTTATTTAGCAAAATGAAATAAGGCAAAAGATATGTGTGATCAATACCGATTTACAATATTAGGTTGTGGTCCTTCTCCAGGAGTGCCAAGACCTAATGGTGATTGGGGAACATGTGATCCGAATAACCCTAAAAATAAACGCTACAGAAGTTCTTTATTAGTTGAACGTATTAAACCTTCTGGAGACAAAACAACGATCGTTATTGATACAGGTCCAGATTTTCGCTCACAAATGATCGATGCGCGTGTAAGCCATCTTGATGCTGCTCTTTACACGCATTCTCATGCAGACCATATCCACGGTATTGATGATTTACGCAGCTATGCACTTGCACAAAAATGTTTAATAGATATCTATGCCGACAAATTTACACTAGAGCATCTCAAAAGTGCTTTCGGATATTGTTTTCAAACTCCAGAAGATTCATCTTATTCTCCCATTTTAAAAGAGCATCTTATCAATGAAGATAGCCAATTTATTATTCAGGGGCAGGGCGGAGAAATAAGCGTCAATACACATTTACAACACCACGGAAACATTCATTCCTTAGGTTTTCGGATTGGGAATGTTGCCTATTGTACGGATGTTAGTGAATTTCCTGAAAAAACTTTATCCAAATTAATGGATTTGGATGTTCTCATCATTGAAGCTCTTCAATTTAAATCCCATCCGAGTCATTTTTCTGTTGATCAAGCATTACAGTGGATAGAATATTTAAAGCCGAAACAAGCAATACTCACACATATGGACAGATCGCTGGATTACAATAAGGTTATAAATTACGTTCCATCCTATGTAAAACCTGCATATCAAGGTCTTACTTTCGAAACAACTGCATAAGCTTATTCATACAATATTTTACGTTAAATAAAGTTTTTTGAAGATTATCCTTTATTTTGTTTTATTTTTGACATAAATATCACTTTTTTATGTTTAAAATGAGGTTTTTATGTATAAGAATTTTAAGCGGGGTGTATGTATTGCCGTTTTAGCAGTTTCCTTGACAGCATGTGGGGGGCGTTTAGAAAAAAATATTGCAACGACAACATTACATGATGGATCAATGAGTTGCACCGATATTCAACGGGAGTTTTTTGCTAATAAACGACAGATTAATGATACAATTAGAGAGCGTTCTACAGCAAGAAATAAAAATGTAGCTTTAGCAGCGGCAGGTGTTGTATTTTTACCTGCTCTGTTTTTTATGGATCCTAAATCCAGTGAAAGCAATGAAATTTCGGCTTTAAATAATCGTAATGCTGTTTTGAGTGATCTTGCACGTATGAAACGTTGTAAAATAGTACAGTAATTTTTCTTATTTATCATATGTAATTTCATTTTTTGGTCTTTAAGGAATATACCTTAAAGACCAAATCGAAATTAATGGATTTGGATGTTCTCATCATTGAAGCTCTACTCACACATAATTACAATGTGGTCGTAAATTACGTCCCATCCTATGTAAAACCTGCATATCAAGGTCTTACTTTTTAAACAGATGCGTGAACTTATTAACGAAATATATTTTTGTTGATAGTATATTTGTTAAAATTTTAATCTTACTTTTGCTCTATTTAAATCTCATTAAAAACATTTTGTGTTAAAAGTGAGGTTTTTATGTATAAAGAAAATTTTAAATGGGGTGTATGTATTGTCGTTTTAGCGTTTTTTTTGACAGCATGTGGGGGGCGTTTAGAAAAAAATATTCCAGTTACCACATTACATGATGGAACAATGAGTTGTTCTGATATTCAACGGGAATTTTTTGCTAATAAGCGCCAAATCGATGCTACAATTAGAGAGCGTTATAAAGCAAGAAATAAAAATGCGGCTTTAGCAGCAACAAGTCTTGTATTTCTTCCTGCTTTGTTTTTTATAGATCCTAAATCCAGTGAAAGTAATGAAATTTCAGCTTTAAATAACCGTAATGCTGTTTTGAGTGATCTTGCACGTACGAAACGTTGTCAAATAGCACAATAATTTTTCTTAGTTTTATTATACGTAATTTCATTATCACTATCACTATTTTTGGTCTTTAAGGAATGTACTTAAAAGACCAAATTTTATTTTAAAAGTAAATTGTATGATATAAATATGATGATGTTTTAAAGTAGGGTTTTCTTTTGGGATAAAGGATTTATCTTCTGTATCATGTTATCGCATAATATATATTATGGAACTTTATGGAAAAGTATAGCTAGCATCAGCGTTTTGAGGAACGAAGCTTTAAAATGAGCTACTTAAGTTAACTAAGATCGAAAATTGAGCCTGTTATTCTGGCTCGAAAATTTTAATCACAATGTTTTTTTATTTTTTACTCTTTTAAAAAAAATAATTACAATTTGTAGTACTATAAAAGCTAAAAACAATATTCCATGAAATAATGGTACAAATGGCTGATAAATAAAATCGGAATAATATATTGTTATTGCTTCAATCAACGCTGCAATACACCACACAATGATACCCCATAGTGAATACATCCAAAGTCCAACTAAGGCAATAGGATAGAGAATAGCCAATATAGCTGATGCAAATTGCCACTGCCAAGGCATAAGATCAAAACGCCATAGAATACCTGGAAAAACCCCAACAAGGCGTATCCAATAACAAATACCTAGAACTAAGCAAATAAATGCCAAAAACCGTAAGTAACAGTTATAGATTAAATTGATTTTTGAAATCTGTTTGTGAGAATTATTTTTCACAATAATAACTCTTGTTCAACAGGTTGGAAGTAAGAATCTACCATTTCATCTGTCACATTTGAAAGTTTATCTGGTTGCCATTGAGGTCTTTTATCCTTATCGATTAACATAGCACGTATACCTTCATAAAAATCATGTGAATGAATCATATGATACGCTATGCGGTTTTCAATTTTCATACAATCTTCCAACATTTGAGATGAATTTTGTTTCATTTGTTTCCAGATAACTTTTAAACTTGTCGGAGAACGTGACTGCAAAATATCATAACATTCTTTAGCAAATAAAACATCTTCATTGCTTTTTTTATGTAGCAACTCGAGACATTCTTCTAAGGTATGGGCACTAAAACAAGTGTTAATAATACAACGTATTTCATGACTTGTTTCATAGTCTTTTGTAATTGTTCGCTCGTTTAAAGCTAAAGTAGGATCTCCTTGCTCAATAACAGCTTTTCTAATCATATCGAATTCAGTTTCAGCAACGGCGTGTGTTGCTAATCCTAAATTTAAGCAATCTCCCCACTTTATACGTGCGCCCGTTAATGCAAGATAGATACCAAAATGATTGGGAAGAGATGGTAAGAAAAAACTTGCACCTACATCTGGGAAAAATCCAATCGCACCTTCTGGCATAGCAAAAACTGTATTTTCTGTAACAATTCGATGCGAGCCGTAGAGAGAAATACCTACCCCTCCTCCCATCCAAATACCGTTTAAGAAAGAAATGTAGGGCTTTGAAAAATGTTTGATATAAGCATTTAAACTATATTCATTTCTAAAGTATTGACAAGCAGCAGCACTTTTCCCCATATGATAGATTTCTACAACATCTCCACCAGCACAAAAAGCACGCCCCTCCCCTTCAATTAAGACACAAGAAACATTATCATCTGTTTCCCATGTTCTGAGAGCTTTTTTTAAAGCTGAAACCATTCGTTGATTAAGAGCGTTTAATGCTGAAGGACGTGTGAGCTTTATAATACCAGCACGCCCTTCTTTCGTAAAAGAAATATCATCATCTGCTCCAAAATTAATTTGCATCTCACACCCTTCTTAAAACAATTATTTCATTGTTTTTTTATACTTTTTGCCCCAAGTTTAGGAAATATTTGCATGATTGCGCCAATACAATATATATAAATTCCTGTTACCGAAATTCCTATTTTAACCCAATAGGGAGCCTCTAGTTGATAAAAGAAGGCAGAAACACCAAAAAAACACCATAAGAGAAAAATGGGAAAATTAATTCTACGTAAACGAAGGACTCTTACTGGATGAATAAAATAAATTGGCAAAAAAGATATAATCGCCGATAAAACAATAATGATAAAAGTAATCCACTCTCCTGGTCTGACGACAAAAAGCGTAAAAATCATCATATTCCAAACAACAGGAAATCCTTTAAAAAAGTTTTCTTTGGTTTTCATACTAGTATCTGCATAATAAATAGCAGATGAAATAACAATAATTGCACTCAATGAAAATGATAACCCTATCCCCATGAAACCACTTTGATAGAGTGCAAAGGCAGGAATTAAGACATAAGTCACGTAATCAATAATATTATCTAACAGCTCTCCAGACCATGTTGGAAGAACGTACTTAACATCAAGTTTGCGTGCAATTGGTCCATCTATACCATCAACGAGAAGAGCAAGCCCAAGCCAACAGAACATAGCTGTCCATTCTTTTTGAGAGGCTGATATAAGAGAAAGAAACGCTAAAAATGATCCCGAAGCTGTTAGTAAATGAACGGAAAAGGCCTTTGCTTGTGGCATTGTTACTTTTTTATGGCGTAATAATTTAGCATTTGTTTTGATTTTCTTTGTTAATTTACGTTTCAAGGTTTTCTTATCCTCGTTTTTAAAGTCTTCAACCATCTATCAATACGCCATTTTTTAACGATGATATAACTCAGCATTAAAAAAAATCATAAAAAGGTTACTTTTTTATATCGCATTATTTATTACATACTATAATAATAGAAGAGCTTCATATAATAAAAAGAGAGAGATCATTTGGAAATGTTAAAATATTTTCTCAATGAATAAAGGTTCAAATCGTTGTGATATTTGAAAAGGAAGAGCATAAAGATATTGCTGTTATTGGTGCAGGTCCTGTCGGAATGTTAGCCGCGCTGAGTCTTGCACAGAAGGGGCTTTCTGTTTTTCTTGTTGGGCCCCCTGCTCATACAGATGAGTTACGGACAACGGCTCTTATGATGCCTGCAATACGCATGCTTCAAAAACTCAATATTTGGGATAATCTTCAAAAACATGCAGCTGCTTTATCGTCCATGAGAATTATAGATATAACTTCTAGAATTGTGCATGCTCCTACGGTGCATTTTTCTTCTACTGAAATTGGCGAAAAAGCTTTTGGCTATAATATACCTAATGTAAAATTGAACAGTGCTTTAGTCGACGCTGTTACACATACGCCCAATATTACAAGATTTGTTTCTGCAGCCAAATCTGTTCATCACACAAAAAACCATGTATGCATTATTCTTGCTAATCATAGAATTATTCAAGCACCACTTGTTGTTGCAGCTGATGGACGTCACTCTCTTACACGTGCCGCAGCAGGGATAAGTGTCAAACAGTGGAATTATCCCCAAAAAGCACTTGTTCTCAACTTTTCTCATGAGTTTTCTCATCAAAATACATCAACTGAATTTCATACAGAACACGGTCCATTTACACAGGTTCCACTACCAGGACGAAGATCTAGTCTTGTATGGGTTGTTCATCCTTCCCGCGCTGAGGAATTATTAAATATAGAACCAAAAACAATTGCAAAAATGATCGAAAACCAAATGCAATCAATGCTTGGAAAGCTAAGCTTAGAAACATCAATTCAAGCATGGCCGCTTTTCGGACTTCTTTCTCATCATTTTGCTGCTAATCGAACAATTTTAGTGGGTGAAGCCGCTCATGTTTTTCCCCCTATTGGGGCACAGGGATTGAATTTAGGATTCCGTGATGTCCAAACTTTAATTGATATTTTACCCAATAAAATATCCAATTCTAACTCTGAAATGATTGTTGCACATTATAACAAATGCCGCAAACCAGATATATTAATCCGAAGTGGAGCTGTTCATGCGCTGAACTCTGCTCTACTTTCTCATATGTTGCCTGTTCATATCATACGAAGCATTGGGCTTGGTTTGTTGCATAGTTTCCCACCATTACGTAATTTATTTATGCGCGAAGGAATGTATCCCGGTTATGGATTTAAGGAAATTATGCAAATATTTCCAACAAAATCATCAAAACAGCTCTACTAAGCAATAATGGATAATAACGTAAAATAATAAATTGCATTTTGCAATCATATCTATTACTGATATAAAAAATATTTTTGTTCTTTATAAGAAGTAACAAATTATATTAAAATAATTAATTATATTTATTTGATTTATTTATAATAATAACATGTGTAATTAATATAACTGTAAATTATTTTTTATTAAAAATTATTATATATATTTAGTATGTTGATATGAAATAAGAGAAAACTGAATTATATACTACAAATTAAATTATAAAGATATCTTCTAAATCATAGCTGTTAAATTTAGAAATATAAATAAAATGAAAAATAATACCGTTTTGAAAAAGTTATTTTATAAAATTAATTTTAATAATAAAATAAATAATAAAAAAACAGTTTTATTTAATCAATATATTTTTAAAAATTTTTATTGTTAAGTATAATATTAAAAATAAAATCATCTTTGGAACCTGTTAGTAACACAGAGGTTAATGAAATGTTGTTTCAACAAATGGTAACAAGATGACACTAAATAATTTTTTGAAATTAAGTACTTTTTTTATAATGATTGCATGTGTCTCGTTGATAGTCACGACTTCAATAAGTGAAGTTTTTCACCTTCCTTATTGTCAAACCTTTACCTATAGCTCTACTCAAAAGGTCACTAAAATAGGTCAGAACTCATTTACTGCTTCACAAGTTAAAAATTGTCTTATGCAAAATGGTTTTGGGAATATTAAACGATTGCGCTTAGATGACAATGGTATCTGGCGTGCTTTAGTAAAATTTAAAAAGTCCCTTTTTTTCGTATCCGTTGACTATTCAGGAACAGTTAGCATTCAAAATGAAAGAAAAGAATATGATTGATTTAAAAACTTACAGCAACGTTTCTTTTCACAGCTGTAAGAAAAAAAAATTAAAAAAGTGCTACCATTCTATTAAAGAATTTGCTTTCATTGGCGGTTTAAATGGTAGCATATCAGGAGCTATCGCGGCAACTCTTGCAGCTTATGGTTATATTGCTCTTCCAGGATTTGGTCCAGTTATCGCAATGGGTATAGGAGTAGCACTTTCTGCCGGAATAATAATAGGAGCACTGATAGGATCAGGAATGGGAGGGAGTGTCGGTATATGCTGTATTTTATTGGGAAATTTATATGAATCATAATAATTTTTTCTCTTATAAATTTCATAATGAATAGAAATTTCTCGTCATTTTTTCTATGAAAAACAATTAAATCATCAACAAATTATATGTTCTTTTTTTGATGAAACGATTATCATATTATAAATGAAATAACATCTAACTTACTAAAATTCCTTATTTAATTTCTTATTATACCTCAAAAAGTAGATTTTTTAAAAGCATCTCTTGAAGAAATGTAAGCGAGATATAATTATCCATCCATAAAAGCTGTATTTTTTATAGATCAAGAAATAAAAGTTATGTTCAGAAATATATATAAACACACTTTAATTTATTTGCTCTTTCTAATAACAGAATATTTCTATGTAAATTATTTTTCTTAAATTTAAATTTAAGACATTTATATAATATATCATTAATATAGATTGTTATTTATAGATATAATATATTAAAGTATAAGATAAAGGTATTTCATGAAAAAAATATTATTATCATTATTGTTTTTTATGGCATTTTTAATTCATAAAAATTCTGCATTAGCACTATCAAAACAAGTAAATATTTATAAATTAGAAGATAACAATTCCAAAAAGGCTATTGGTAGCATTAAAATTGAAGAAAACATACACGGTTTGATTTTCATCCCTAATTTATCTACTTTATCAGAAGGGATACATGGTTTTCATGTACATGTAAATCCTTCATGTGATACAAAAGATGGTATAATTGGTGGAAGCGCAGGTGGACATTATGATCCGGAACATACCGGAAAACATTTAGGACCTTATAATGTCAATGGTCATCTTGGTGATCTACCAGCACTTTATGTTGATAAGCAGGGATATGCCATAATGAGCGTTCTTGCTCCACGATTAAAAAAAATCTCTGAAATTAAAGGGCGCTCTTTAGTCATTCATTTAGGGGCTGATAATCAATCAGATAAACCATTACCGCTTGGCGGAGGTGGTGCACGTTTAGCGTGCGGTATTATTGAAAAATAAAGAGTGTATTGTGGCAGACTGCGACAGTACACACTCCCTTTACCATAAGGTGTGAGAGAAATTTATTTTTTAAATCTATTTCAAGAAATTGAGTAAACTGTGTGAATATTTTATAAAATTAATGTTTTTTTGAATGTTTAGTTCGGATAACAAAAAGCTTAATAATCATCAAAACGAACAGCAATGGAAATTAAAGAAATAGTAGTGTAAATTCTCCGTAAGAAGACTTCAATATGAGGAAGTAATATTTTCCATGCTTGATGTAAAAAAGCAAAAAAGTCGAATTTCACTCTCTATAATAAAAAATTTATAATAAAAATTATAATCATTAAGTCTAGTATCTAATGGAATCACGCTCAATGCACAAAATATAACAGGCCTAAAACAGAATTTTTACTCTTCCCCTACTCAACCCTACTCATGAGGTACGTGAGAAAAATTTTAATTGATACAATATCAATATAATAAGTCAAACAAAATAATTAGAGTAATTTTTCATCACTCTGAAAAAAGGCTTTTAAATAATAGAGTCTTTTTAAAAATACTCCTCATAGATACATACGATCCCAATCTAGTGGACGCATCTCACCAGTTTGATAAAATTGACGAATGAGCTTAATATAATCAAGAAAATCTTTGTTTTCCTCCACTAATCTATTAGCAGTATCCCAATCAATATCACTACGTTCTTTGGCAGGAATTAAGATTTCACTCTCGGAAGAGTTTTCCTTATTAAGTCTTATAAATCCAATTCCATGCAAACTTGAAAGCATCCGAAGCTCTTTTAATGTATCAACTCCTTCAATTTCACTAGCAACTAAATAACTCAAATTAGCCCATGAAGAATTACTAACTGTTTGAAAAAATGCTTTTCGTAAATTTGAACGATTGATGAGAATTTTTACTTCAAAAGACCAAAGCTTTGTCTTTTTATCAAAATATTGCAAAACACAGTCTTTGATTTCACGATTCCATTCCTTGCTTAAATCTTGCATCCCTACGAGATCTGGATAAAGCCATTTATTTCCGCCTGCACCATGTTTATTACGAGAACATTTCTCATTAATGCGCTTGCTATAAACTGCAAGCTCTGACCATAAAAATTTAGATAATAATGGATAAAGATCATGCTCTTTAACAGAGCCATCTTCTGTTCTACTCTTTGCATTGTCCTCTATTGTATCAATTTCAGCACTATCTGTTTGTTCAGTAAAATAATATTGTCGCGGTCGTCCTTCAGTGGTTTTAATTTCTGAATAACGCTTTTGTAACTGAGGGCGTTTTGCCCCTATTTCAGCAACAATTTGCTGAATAAGAGCTGCATCACTATTAAGGGGAGTGATTATTGCCGTTGAATTCTTTTGTTTTTGACGGCATTTTTCTGGGTAATTTTCAAATATCCATTGAGCAATTTCTCGAGCTGTAAACTTTTTTGTCGGGTTTTTCTTTAAAAAATTAAAAACAGTGTTTGTTAAATTTAAAGTCATATGAAAAACTCCCCCTTTTATCCTCTGGGTATTTCATTATATTCAGGCGTTTTAAATGAAAGAACAATAAACTGTTTAAGTTTTTTTAAAAAAAGAACATTTATCAAATTACTCAATAAAATTAAAATATTTTTTTTAATTTATAACTATAACTCAAAGATCTTTTCACATAACGAAAATAAGATTGTACTTTTATAAAAAATTGTAAATGTGCTACAAATCCCCATACAAAAGCATAATCTTGTATAACTTTTCTATACATTTTTCTTTTAACGTCGTTAGAAAAAAGTTAAAATAATTATTCAAATATTTGATTGAACCTCACACCCGTCAATTAAAAAAACTTATGTGTTTTATTTTTGAAGCAAAAAGTTATGAGCTCTCAAGTATAGATTCTGAAATGGTAAACTCTGCACACAAACCTTCAAAACTACTATTTGCTTTAATAGCATCATGGGGAATAAGAACATAATACCATTTTTTATCGCCATAAGTTGCCGCATAGCGCGTTGCATGACAACACCATTGAACTGCAGCTTCTCTCTTTTTTAAAACAATAGGATTTTGCATTTCAGAGGCTTTTTTAGGCTCACAAAGATATTTGGCATCCTTCGTTTCTACAACAAAGTCTGGTTCATAGATTGATCCTTTATCATATTCTATTCTGAAAAAACCTCGAGCGGGTTTCATCCATTTCAATACTTTTGCATCATCCTCTAATATTTGGGCAAATCGTAATTCCCCTTCTACTGAATCAAACTTTTGTAAAGGATAACAGCATTTTCTAAAGCCGCTGAATACAAGTTTTTTAATATCGCTTTTAATGGCAGGAATATTACGAAAATCAAGAGGAGACGTCCCTTGCGGCAACACATAATGGATAGGTTGTAAAATTGTAAAACCTCGTGTAACTTTAACCGCATAATCTTTTTGCGTTTCCCATTGATGTTCTCTTAATTGCGCAACAATAAAACTAGTAAGCTTGTGCTGATAGTGAATTAATACGTTCTCAACAGCTGTATCATTGGGTAAATAAGATCGGAAATGTTCTACTATCTGACTAGCTAATTTTCGTAATAAGAGCGTATGGTTATCATAATCGACAAAGTCATTATCAATCAAACCACGAATGATGTAGTTTTCAAGATAAGGCTCTTTGACATATTCATTCTTAGATGTGAGAAAAATGCTTTTATGGGTACGCAATTCTCGAATTAAAAGTTCTTTACTAACAGGTTGAAAATTTAAGTTTTCTAAATTTTCCAAATCAAAATCATAAAAACCATAAGTAACATCACGCGAAGGAATGAGTATAATATTTGGAATATCTATTATTAGTTCTGTTAATTGTTTTGTCAGAATTGTCACCACTTTTGATACAAGAGACTTTTGTGATGAAGGCTTAATATTCATAACTTTATTAGCAATTTTTTCTTGTATCTGTGCAGAACAAAGCATTTGAGAACTTGGCAATTTATCATTCTCTTTGATAAGATCCCACGCGATCGCTGCAATATCTTGCTCTTCAGGCGTTAATGTAGGGGAATCTGTATGACGTAATATGATACCTTGTAAATCAGAAGATGCTCCATTTATATCGGAATTACGTATTACCATCGTTTGCATCAATAAAGCTTCTACTTGACTTGGAACTGTCACTATATCGGTCTTTTCAAAGGGGATATTCCCTCCTGTTCCAATCTCAATATGCTTTTTTATAATTGAGTTTGGATCGTTTGCACGATCAATAATATCTTGAAAACGATCATGCGCAATAATTGTTAAACGATCAATAGCTTCCACGCCTGTTCTATACCCATAAGGCAAACGCAATCCACGCCCAATTGTTTGCTCTGTTAAAATTTCTGAAGCCGATGCACGCAACGGTACAATAGTATAGAGATTCGTAACATCCCACCCCTCCTTTAATTTATTAACGTGAATAACAATTTCTGTTGGGTCATGAGAATCTTCAATTGCAATCAGCTTTTGAATATTTTGATCTTCTTCTATATTCGACTGTTTTGTATGAATCTCTATAACTTTTCCCTTATAAGCTCCTGTAAAAAAATCATCTGTTTCCAATAAATCACGCAATTTCTGTGCATGATTTGTATCTTGAGCGACAACTAAAATAAAAGGCTTAACAAACTTTTTGTTATAATCTTTGGCATAGGCAATTAAATCTGCTTTCACGTTTTCATGGGCATGAATTGCATCTTGTAATTTGATATGTTCTAATTGTTCAGATGTATAATTTTGAGGTTGAAAATCTTTACGTGTAGCAATAGCAGGCTCTTTTACAAAACCATCTCTCATAGCCTCTGCAAGTGAATAACTATAGACAACATTTTTAAAATCTACGGGTTTTGCACCTATTGTTTTTGGTGTCGCTGTAAGCTCTATTCCTAAAACAGGTTTTAACTCATTAATTGCTGCCGCACCAGCAGAAGCTCGATAACGATGTGCTTCATCCATTAACAAAACTAAATCAGGAAGATTTGCGAGATAATCAAAATAACTTTCACCAATCGTTTCTTGTAAGCGTTTAATTCGCGGAATACTAGATTTTAGTGCGCCTTTTTTATTATCCGTTGTATTAATTTTAGAAATATTAAAAATATTGATAAAGGCCGTATCTCTATTCTCAAACAAACGCTTTTGTCCTTGAATATGGTGTTCATCAACACGAATACCTTTACCACTTTCATAATCTTCACCTGTAATAATAACGGGTCTATTGGCAATAAATTCACTCATTCCACTGAAAACATACTTCGGACTTTGGGGACTAAAATCCTGTTTTAACTTTTCATAAATAGTCAAATTTGGCGCTAAAACAAAAAAATGGCGACTACGACCTGTTAAATAAAGATAGCTGATAAAAGCCCCCATAAGTCGCGTTTTCCCAACACCCGTTGCTAAGGCAAAACAAAAAGAGGGAAAATTTCGTTCAAAATCTTGTACAGAAGGATAAAGATTTTTTATCACTTCTAACTCTGCAACCAAATCAGCATTTTTAGAAAGCTCTATATTTTCTAAGATTTTTACCAAAATATTTAAAGATTCACGTTGAGGATCACGTAACGATAAGCGAGCAGAAATCCTTTTTTCAACAGTGTTCATGAAAAACTCCGCTTTTTATATACTATTCAAATAAATCTAATTCTGCTTGCGTAATAATATCTTTATTTTTGTTGTTTTCTTTTACCACAATCACTGGTTCAAGATTGGCTACATTTAAACTGTAATCGTCCCTTCCCCATTCGCATTTTTCTAATATTGCACGGGGGATTTTAGTGAGTGTTAGATTTTCAAAGAATGCTGATTTTGTATCAAAGGCTGTACCACAAACCAGCAACGTGCGATGAGAGCCAACCTCTTCACTCATTATACGGAGTTGTTCATGGGTCATAGCGCTTGTTGTGACATAAATATAATCTGTTTCGGTTGAATACCCTTGCATCCAATAATGATTTTCATCAGGTGCGTAGGTAAATCCCATATGTTTGCACATGGCTTCTGATAGCATGGCAGCATTATATTCGCGACTAATAATCCATTGTCCCCATGGATCTTTTTGCAACAGGGAAGGTGCAAGGCGATAATAACGGAATCCACCGCCACCTTGCCAATTGACACTTTTGGAAATTCCCCCTTGATCAGTTCCATCAATGACTTGTTTTAAACGAGGGATAATGTGGGTGTGACAATGCTCACCAAGTTCAATCATAATCCACTTCCTTCCCATTTTATGGGCAACAGCACCGGTTGTGCCAGAACCAGCAAAAGAATCCAGTACAAGATCACCGGGATTAGTGGCAAGTTGAATAATGCGTTCCATTAAACGTTCCGGTTTAGGAGTTGTAAAGACACTATCAAAATTGAAGACTTTGGCTTCTTTTTTTGCATCTTGATTATGGCCAACTTCCTGATAAGGCCAAATGGTCATTGAAACCATACCATTTTTTACCTCTGATAAAAAACGTTTCATAGAAGGAACATTACTTCCTGTTGGACCAAACCAAATACGATTATCATTCAATAATTCAAAGAATTTTTTTTTATTCATAGCCCAACTTCTACCATTAGGAGGCATTACCTTGCGTCCAGAAGGTGTGATGATTTCATAAATATCCTTAGGTGTTACTCTTTTTACAGATAAATCTCCAGATTTCCAAGGACCGCGAGGATCATTATCAGGATTTTTATAGCGCGCATCCATATCGCTTGAACGAGGAAGCAATTGAGGGCGCCAAATCGTTTTATCTTTAGCATAAACCATTATAAAATCATGATTATCAGAAAGCCATTTTGTATCATTTTGTGGAGCATATTTCTTTTGCCAAATAATATTGTTGATGAAATTTTGGCGACCAAAAATTTCATCCATCATCACTTTAAGATAGGCTTGTTCATCATCATCAATTGATATCCAGATACTTCCATCATCCGCCAGTAAATGATGTAACAATTCTAGCCTGTCTCTCATAAGGCTGAGCCATATGGAATGCTCTAAACCATCTTCATAATGTTCAAAGGCATTGCCTGTATTATAAGGCGGATCGATATAGATACATTTTATCTTCCCCATATATTCTTGTTCAAGCGCTTTGAGTGCGAGTAAATTATCACCAAAAATGAGTTTATTATCAAAAATATCTTGGGTAGATACTTGGTGCGGAGCGTGATAAGATTTTTCAAGATCTTCTAATAAGATACGAGGCTCTAGTTTTGGGCGTTTTTCTTTTCCAATCCAAGTGAGTTCTAGTTTTTGTTTATTATAACTCATGCGATCGTCCTTAAATTCAAATGCTTGTGAAAAGTAAACAGCTTATTCATGAATGGCTAAATTAGAGTCTCTTAACAATACTTTTAGTACCATCCGACAGCAATTTGAGCTTCTTCTGACATACAATCAGGTGTCCATGGTGGATCAAAAGTCATAGTGACTTCAACATACGAAACCCCTTCAACTGCACTGACTGCATTTTCTACCCACCCTGGCATTTCACCCGCAACAGGACATCCCGGTGCTGTAAGAGTCATTTCAATTTTTACTGAACGATCATCTTCAATATCAATACGATAAATCAGTCCTAGCTCATAAATATCAGCAGGAATCTCTGGGTCATAAACTGTTTTGAGAGCAGCAATAATATCATTTGTCATACGATCAATTTCGTCTGCTGGAATTGCTGATATGTAAGATTTTTTATTTTCGCTTACAGTTTCAACGGATTCTGTAGAATGACGCTCTTCAATTGATTCAGCCATTAAAAAATGTCCTTGTTTCTTGCAATGCTTCTACTAATTGATCTATATCCTCTTGAGTGTTATACATGGCTAACGATGCGCGGCAAATAGATGTTAGACCAAAGCGCTGTAATAAAGGCTGTGCACAATGAGTTCCCGCACGTATCGCAACCCCTTTTCTATCAATAAACATAGCGATATCATGGGCGTGAATCCCTTCAATTGTAAATGATATAATAGCTCCTTTATTGGGAGAATGACCATAAATACGCAATGACTCAACCATTTTAAGTTTTTCCTGCGCATAAGCTAAAAGGGACCTCTCATGGGCATGAATCTTACTCCGACCTTTCTCTTGTATATAATCAATAGCCGCAGTTAATCCAATAGCTTCAACGATAGGAGGAGTGCCTGCTTCAAAACGGTAAGGAGGAGCATTATAAAAAACCTTATCGGTTGTTACCTCCTCGATCATTTCCCCTCCCCCTTGAAAAGGACGCATTTCTTCTAATCTATCTTCTTTACCATACAAAACACCAATACCAGTGGGTCCATAAAGCTTATGACCTGTAAAGACATACCAATCACAATCGAGATCTTGTACATCAACGGTTAAATGTACTGCTCCTTGAGAACCATCAACAAGAACCGGAATAGAATTTTGATGTGCTAGCTTAATAATCTCTTTAACAGGAGGCACCGTTCCTAATATATTGGACATATGCGTTATAGCAACAAGCCGCGTTTTTTCGCTTAAAGATTTTTGGAAATCTTCAATGTGCAGAACACCATTTTCATCGACAGGAACAAAAATAAGTTTAACACCTTTTTGTTCACGGAGAAAATGCCAAGGAATAATATTTGAATGATGTTCCATGATCGTTAGAACAATCTCATCACCTTCCTTGAGTTTTGGCATCGCCCAACCATAAGCAACAGTATTAATAGCTTCTGTTGCATTTTTCGTAAAAACAATTTCTTCAGCTTTTTGAGCATTTAGAAAAACACGAACGGTTTCACGAGAATTTTCATATGATTGTGTTGCTATATTGGCTAAAAAATACATTCCCCTATGCACATTAGCATAACTATAGTGATAATAATTATTCATTGCATTGAGTACTGACATTGGTTTTTGGGCAGAAGCACTACTATCAAGATATGCTAATCGCTTTCCATAAACTTGATGGTGCAAAATAGGAAAATCACGCCGAATTTCTTCGACATTATAAGTAAATGTTTGTACGTTATTTTCCATTTTTTCTACCTTAAACATTTTTTTCAAGCCATTTACTAATGATATTCTCCAAAACGATTTGAATATTATCTTGCTTGATGTCATCAATGAGCTCAGAGATAAATCCTTTAATCAAAAGCGCACGAGCCGTTTTAAAAGGGATACCACGTGTCATAAGATAAAAAAGATAATCATGATTAATATTAGCAACTGTTGCACCATGACCACATGCAACATCATCAGCAAAAATCTCCAGTTCAGGCTTTGCATTAAATTCTGCATCATCTGAAAGAATAAGGCTATTACAAGCCATGCGTGCATCTGTTTTTTGCGCTTTTTGAGAAACACGTATTATTCCTTGGAAAACACCAACAGCCTTATCTGTAACCACATTGCGTATAATTTCGGTTGATGTTGATTTTTCTTCCACATGACGAACAGTCATTGTAAGATCACTATGTGTTTGTCCTGATAATAAATTTATGACGCGTAATTGAAAATCAGATTCTTCTCCCTGTAATTCAATATCGATTTCTTGGCGATTTAATTGACTCCCTATATTAATGACATAAAGTGATAACTTCGCTCTTTGATCAAGAACAGCACAAAATCGACCAAATTGTGTAGAATTAAAATCACGATTGCGAATGAGAATCCACGTAACATCACTATCAGCAGCAACATTTAATGAAAATATTGAACTGACAAAGGTATCTTTATCATTGCCAACCTGATGTTCAATAAACATAACTTGACTATTTTTATCAACTTTTATATCCGAAAAAATATGAGATTGTCCCCCCATTTGTATATTTTGTAATTCAATGGGGATATTTAACTTTGTATTTTCAGGGATGTGAAAAAGCCAACCATCTGTAACAAAAGCTGTATTTAACTGTCCAATAAAATCTTCATCAGAAATGTTTTGATTTATCTGTACAGAATTATCTTCTAATGCGTCTGAAAGGCGTTTTACTGCAATGTTGTCTACCTTTGACTCTATCGATGTTTTTCCATTGTTTATGGAGAAAACAGCACTTTCTGAAAGCAATGCATCAACCAATTGATTGTCTTGAACTTTTGAAAAATTGCTAATAGACTTCAGTAAGGTACGCAGATTGGTATAATGCCAACTTTCGATTTTACGGGAAGGAAGCCGTGTCATTTGAAACTGCTCAATAGTTTTCTTGCGGATTTCCTGTACAGCTTTATCACCAGGTAAGTGGTTTACATACTGATTGAAATTACTGAGTATATTTTCTTCAACCGCTAATAAGTTTTGCTGTGCATTCATATTTAATAACCTCAAACCGCTTCCCTAATAAGATCAGCATACCCATTTTGCTCTAAATAAAGCGCTAAGGATTTATCACCGCTTTTGATAATTTGTCCTTTATAAAGAACATGTACCGTATCAGGAATAATATAATTAAGCAGCCGTTGATAATGGGTAATCACCAAAAATGAACGTTTTGAATCCCGAAGTTTATTAACACCATCTGCAACAATTTTTAGTGCATCAATATCTAAACCAGAATCCGTTTCATCTAAAATGCAAAGTGTAGGTTCAAGAAGTGCCATTTGTAAAATTTCAGTGCGTTTTTTTTCTCCACCTGAAAAACCTACATTTAATGGACGCTTTAGCATATCCATATCTATTTCAAGTTTGGCTGAAACTTCTTTAACACATTTTATAAATTCAGGAATTTTAAGTTCTTCGTCACCTCGCGCTTTGCGTTGAGAATTCATCGCAACTTTTAAAAATTCCATTGTTGCTACCCCTGGTATTTCCATTGGATATTGAAATGCAAGAAAAACACCATATGCAGCACGTTCTGCTGGATCCATTTCTAAAAGTGATTGTCCATTATAGAGAATAGCTCCTTCTGTTATTTCATAATCATCACGACCAGCAAGCAAATAAGATAAAGTTGATTTTCCGGCTCCATTTTGTCCCATGATAGCGGCAACTTCTCCATCTTGAACTGTCAAGTTTAAACCACGAATAATTTCTGTATCGGTTTCAGCAATACGGGCGTGCAAATTTTTGATCTCTAACATAATTTAATCCTGTTTTGGCTGTTTTTCAGATATCAATGCGTATTATTTTACCTTAGCATCCATCTACTTTTGTAATTACCACAGAGGTCATTTTTAGCATTATGTGCTACCGTTACAGCCTTTTTACATAAAGTCTTCTATTTATCTAATTAAATAAAATTATCCAACACTACCTTCAAGGCTAATACTAATAAGCTTTTGTGCTTCGACAGCAAATTCCATGGGAAGTTTTTGAATGACCTCTTTTACAAAACCATTTACAATTAATGCGATAGCTTCTTCTTCGGGAATTCCTCTTTGCATAACATAAAAAAGTTGGTCATCAGAAATTTTTGATGTTGTGGCTTCATGTTCAAACTGAGCTGTTGCATTTTTTGCTTCAATATAAGGAACTGTATGCGCACCACAATCATTTCCGATTAACAAACTATCACATTGCGTAAAGTTACGCGCATTTTGTGCTTTTCGATGCGCTGTGACTTGTCCCCGATAAGTGTTATTTGAAAAACCTGCAGAAATACCTTTGGAAATAATGCGACTGGATGTATTCTTTCCCAAATGAATCATTTTTGTACCAGAATCAATTTGTTGATAACCGTTTGCAACAGCGATAGAATAAAATTCTCCACGCGCATTATTACCACGGAGTAAGCAGGATGGATATTTCCAAGTAATCGCAGAACCGGTTTCAACTTGTGTCCATGAAATTTTAGAGCTATCACCTCGACAATCTCCACGCTTCGTCACAAAATTATAAATACCGCCCTTGCCATCTTTATCGCCAGGATACCAGTTTTGTACTGTAGAATATTTAATCTCTGCATTTTCAAGGGCAATAAGCTCAACAACAGCAGCATGAAGTTGGTTTTCATCACGTTGGGGTGCTGTACACCCTTCAAGATAAGAAACATAGGAATCTTCAGCGGCGATAATCAATGTTCGTTCAAATTGGCCAGTGTTGCGTTCATTAATCCTAAAATAAGTTGAAAGCTCCATAGGACAACGAACCCCTTTGGGAATATAAACAAATGAACCATCTGTAAAGACAGCAGCATTTAAGGCCGCATAATAATTATCACTTATAGGTACAACTGTTCCTAAATATTCTTTAATAAGCTCAGAATGTTCAATAATCGCCTCTGAAATAGAACAAAAAATCACACCGGCGCGTGCCAGCTCTTTTTTGAATGTTGTTACAACAGAAACAGAATCAAAGACTGCATCAACAGCCACCTGCCCCGATACAGACATACTGTCATCAAAAGTGGAGGGATCAGACTGTTTTCTTACTCCTGCCAAAATCTCTTGTTCTTTAAGGGGAATGCCAAGTTTTTCGTACGTTGCTAATAACTCAGGATCCACTTCATCCAAAGATTTTGGTCCTGTATGATTTTTGGGAGCAGCATAATAATAAAGCTCCTGAAAATCAATTTTAGGATATTCAAGACGCGCCCAATGAGGCTCTTGCATCGTCAGCCAACGGCGGTAAGCTTTTAAGCGCCATGTTAGCATCCATTCAGGCTCATTTTTTTTAGCGGAAATAAATTTGATAATATCCTCATTTAAGCCTTTTGGAGCTTTATCGGTTTCAATATTGGTTTCAAAACCATATTTATATTGGTCAACATCTATTTCACGTACTTGGCGTATCGTTTCTTGTACTGCCGGCATCAATTTTCTCCATTTTTTGGCGTCAAAAACCGGTAACTAAAGTCTTGTTTTTTACAAGATTAAAGTAAGCAAGTTATCTCCTAGGCTATAGGTAAAGCGCAAAAATTTCAATCAAACTTATTTTATTTTTAAAATAATTCTAATTTTTATAACTTTCTGATGATAAATCTTCCCCTTTTTTCCTGCTTATAATTTGAGAAAAAAACGACAGAAAATCATCAATATCTTCAGAAGTTGTGCCACGTCCTAGCGAAATGCGAATGGCACCATTTGGAACATGATACCCCATTGCCTCCAACACTTTGCTTTGTTTTACTTTTCCTGAAGAACAGGCAGAGCCGGATGATAAAGAAAACCCTTCTAAATCAAAAGCAATTTGCATCGTTTCAGCTTTTATATTTTTCACGGTAAAGTAAGTTGTATTTGGCAAACGTTGAACTCTTTTGCCAAAAATCTCAACATTTTTACTTATTTTTTGTAGTCCAGCTTCTAATTTATTGCGTAAATATATTAACTGTTTTATTTCCTCCTGTGTGAAGCAATCAGTCATTGCTGCCCCAAAAGCAGCAATAAGGGGCAATGCTTCTGTTCCTCCACGGAGACCTTTTTCTTGTCCTCCCCCAATAATAAGAGGGTGTGGCATGAGAAGATTACCACATGAAACAAAAGCACCGATTCCTTTAGGACCGCCAACTTTATGTGCAGACAGTATAAAAAAGTCTCCTCCTAGCTGATGAATATCCACAAAATTTTTATCTACATATTGTGTTAAATCAACTATAAGAGTGCCTCCTAAATCCCGAACAATAGCGGCGATTTCTGTTAACGGTTGAATAACACCCGTTTCACTATTTGCAGCTTGAATAGCAACAAGAGGTAAACCTGTTGTTTTATCGTGAACCGTTAAGAGTGATGTTAATTTATCTTGTTGTATGAGCCCATCTTGATCAACATCAATGACGCTTATCAACTCTTTAGAAAAACGTCCTCCCTCTGCAACAGAGGGATGTTCAGTCGCTCCAAGGTAAAGGTGAGAAAATTTAACTTTTGCTTTCCCCATATTGTAAAAGGGTGTTAACAAAGTCATTGCAGCTTCACTCGCACCAGAGGTAAATACCACGTGATCTGGATCTGTTTTAAGATTTTCAGCGATTTGCCGACGGGCCTTTTGCAACAAAGTTTTAGCGGCACGCCCTTCCTTATGAACCGATGATGGATTACCAAATATCTCTAAAGATTCCAGTAACGCCATCCGTGCCACTTTTTTGAGCGGTGTTGTTGCGTTATGATCAAAATATCGGCGTTTTATAACCATTTTACATCGCAATCATTAATCTTATGAATTGATTGAAAAAATAGCGCATTTTTCTTGAAAAGTGCACTAAAAAAAGAATATCTAATAATTATTTAAGAGATTCTATGGTAAAAGTCGACTAGGGTCAAAGAGAGCCCTTTATTGCATTAAGGAGCATTTTATGCCAGAAATTATTTTTAACGGTCCCGCGGGTCGGCTCGAAGGGCGTTATCAACCTTCACAACAAAAAAATGCACCCATTGCGATCATTTTGCATCCTCATCCCCAATTTGGTGGAACTATGAATCATAAAATTATCTATGACCTCTTTTATATGTTCCAACAACGTGGCTTTACAACTTTACGTTTTAACTTTCGTGGTATTGGTCGTAGTCAGGGTGAATTTGATTATGGAATAGGAGAACTTTCAGATGCTGCTGCTGCTCTCGATTGGGTTCAAACACAACATCCAGACTCTAAAAATTGTTGGGTAGCAGGATACTCATTTGGAGCATGGATTGGTATGCAGCTTTTAATGCGCCGACCAGAAATTGAGGGATTTATCTCAGTTGCCCCTCAGCCTAATGTTTATGACTTTTCATTTCTTGCACCTTGTCCCTCTTCTGGACTTATCATTCATGGCGGTATCGATAAAGTTTCCCCTCCAAAAGATGTTCAAATACTTGTCGATAAATTAAAAACACAAAAAGGTATCATCATCACACAAGAAATATTGGAAGAGGCTAATCACTTTTTCAGTGGATGTCATGAAAAACTTATTGAGCGATGTGCCCACTATTTGGATAACCATACCTCCAATGAACTTCTCGCTCCTCCTCCTGAAATACTTTCACTAACTTAGGAAAATACGATAGATTTATAAAAAAAATTAGCAAAAATCGTCTCTGATCATAACAAAGTAATTTTTTTAGTCTGCATTTAAAACTTTTCTAAATTTTATTTCAGGATAGAAATGAGAATAACAGAATACCTTTTTTCTATTACTAAGAAGTCTCTTTTTTAGCGTATAAAGATAATAATACTTGTATTATTATCTTTATACTACCAATATGTCTCTTTCTCTTGTGAGGTGTGCGTCAGTTATGATAGATACCGCATTAATAATTCGTTATATAATCGCCTATTATATACAATAAATGCACTCTTAAATTAGGAAATTAAATCTGTGTTTGCCTTTAAATCTGATTTTTTACACATTATGAGCGAACGTGGTTTTATCCACCAAATTTCAGATGAAAAAGGCTTAGATGATCTTTTTTCAAAAGAAACTGTAAGCGCTTATACTGGATTTGACCCAACAGCATCGAGTTTACATGCTGGAAGTCTTCTTCAGATTATGATGCTTTATTGGTTACAAAAAACGGGTCATCGCCCCATTGCTTTAATGGGTGGAGGAACCGGATTGATTGGTGATCCTTCTTTCAAAGACGAAGCGCGACGCCTTCTGACACAAGATGATATTGCTGCAAATATTGATGGTATTAAAAAGGTATTTGCTAACTATTTGACATTCGGTGACCGAGAAACCGATGCTTGTATTGTGAATAATGCTGAATGGTTATGCAATTTAAACTACTTAGAATTTTTGCGTGATGTAGGAAAGCATTTTTCTGTCAACCGTATGTTGTCATTTGATTCTGTCAGACTCAGACTTGAGCGTGAGCACTCTTTGTCATTCTTAGAGTTTAATTATATGATTCTGCAAGCTTATGACTTTGTTGAACTTTATAAACGTTATGGGTTGCGTATGCAAATGGGGGGCTCTGATCAGTGGGGCAACATTATTAACGGAATCGAATTAGGACATCGTTTAGGAACACCGCAATTATATGCGTTAACATCACCATTGCTGACAACCTCTTCCGGTGCCAAAATGGGTAAATCATTGAATGGGGCTGTATGGCTAAATGCGGATAAACTTTCACCTTATCAATTTTGGCAATACTGGCGCAATACAGAAGATGCTGATGTAACACGATTTCTAAAGCTCTATACTCCATTGCCGATGGATGAGATTCTTAAACTTTCTCTATTACAAGGAACTGAAATTAACGAAGCAAAAAAAATTCTTGCAACAGAAATTACAGCAATGTTGCATGGACGTGTTTTTGCTGATGCAGCAGCAGAAACGGCTCGCAAGACGTTTGAAGAAAAAACTCTGGGAGAAAATCTTCCAACTGTTGAAATTAATGCCTCAGAATTAAAAAAAGGTGTTGGATTGCTCACTCTTTTAGTACAAGCAGGACTCGCTAGATCTAATAGTGAGGCACGCCGACACGTTCAAGGTGGAGGTGTCCGTGTAAATGATCAAATTATTGAGGACGAAACACATCTTATTATTGAAGGGGATGTCAGTGCAGAAGGAACCATTAAACTTTCTTTTGGTAAGAAAAAACATGTTGTAATGAAACCAGTATAATCTTTTGCTGTTTTGTTTATGTTGTTCACGTCGAGCTTGTTCTTTCAATTCAATCGTTGTGATAGGGCGAATTTTGTTAGGGAAATAAAAGTCTCTTCAAAACGATAAAATTCTAGAGAGTTGAATAGTTCTTTTCTTCTGTGTACTCTGATATTTTATACCTGTTACACAAAAAAGAAAGATGAAAACAATGACAAGACCAATGAAAGGTGCTCTTGCTCCTGATTTTACTTTGCCGCGCGATGGAGGTGAGACAGTGTGTCTTTCTGACTTTAAAGGAAAGCCTGTTGTTTTATATTTTTATCCAAAAGATGACACCAGTGGTTGCACAAGTGAAGCACTTGATTTCACAAAATTAAAGATGAAATTTGATGAAATCGGTGTTTCTGTTATTGGAATCTCTCCAGATAATGTAAAAAAACATGATAAATTTAAAATAAAACATGAACTTGATGTCATCTTGGTTTCTGATGAAGAAAAAACGACCCTCGAAGCTTATGGTGTTTGGGTTGAGAAAAGCATGTATGGACGCAAATATATGGGAGTTGAACGGAGCACTTTTTTAATTGATGCAAATGGAATAATAGCAGAAGAATGGCGCAAAGTGAGCGTATCTGGGCATGTTGAAAATGTTTTAGCTACTGCAACACTTTTATATCATAATGGTAACTTGTAAATTGAGTGTTTGATTTACCTTCAAAAGCAAAAGTTATTCTCCCTAATTGATTTTAGTTTTTCAACGGATTCAATTTTTACAATATATTGATTTATAAGGATAATGAATTGTTTTACATTTATATTAGTCCCCCGAATATCGCAAAATTTTCTGATTTCAGATTCTTCCTATCACTTGCAATATCATAAGCAGAATTAGCGTGTGAGAAAAAGTTGAAGAAAGGAACAAGAAAATCCCCCTTTAAACCTTTAAAGTATCAAAGGCTATATAACATCACAGCATCCATGAAACGAACAGCTTAAGAAAAAATCTACATGGCTTGAAGGAAGGATATGTAATTAACGAATATCCTCAATTTTTTTGTCTTGTCCATAAATGCGCCGTGCGAGTGCTGCCTCTATAAATGCATCTAAATTACCATTAAGTACGGATTGTGGATCCGTATTTTCAATTCCTGTACGCAAATCTTTGACAAGCTGATAGGGTTGAAGAACATAAGATCTAATTTGATGTCCCCATCCGATTTCTGTTTTAGAAGATTCAGCAGCATTGGTTTCTTCTTCTCTTTTTTTAAGCTCTTCTTCATAAAGCCGTGCACGCAACATCGACCAAGCCGTAGCGCGATTTTTATGTTGAGAACGCTCTGTTTGACATTGAACAACAATACCCGTTTTTATATGTGTGATGCGAACAGCAGAATCTGTCGTGTTAACATGTTGTCCTCCTGCTCCAGATGCACGATATGTATCAATACGCACATCTGCCTCTGAAACATCAACTTCAATATTGTCATCAATAACTGGATAAACCCAAATGCTCGCAAAAGAGGTATGGCGCTTTGCATTCGAATCAAATGGAGAAATCCGCACTAAGCGATGAACACCTGATTCTGTTTTTAACATTCCATAAGCATTATGCCCTTTTACAAGAATAGTCGCTGACTTTATTCCTGCCTCTTCTCCATCATGAATTTCTAAAATCTCAACCTTCATTTCATGCTGTTCAGCCCATCGCATATACATACGTAAGAGCATAGAAGCCCAATCTTGGCTTTCTGTTCCCCCTGCTCCAGCATGAACTTCTAAATAGGTATCATTCGGATCTGCCTCTCCTGAAAGAAGTACGTCAATTTGCCTTTTATCTATCTCATTTTTAAGATTACGTATTGATCTTTCTGCATCAGCGATAATTTCCACATCACTTTCTTCTTCGCCCATCGCAATAAGCTCAATGCATTCTTCAAGTGTTTTTGTAAATGATAAAAGACCATTGATTGAATTATCAAGACGTTGACGCTCACGCATCATATCCTGTGCTCGTTGTGCATCATCCCATAATGATGGATCTTCTGCTTTTTGATTAAGATATTCAAGACGCTTTAGTGATTGATCCCAGTCAAAGATGCCCCCTTAGCAATTGTATTGCTTTCTGGATTTCATCAACTAATGTTTCTATTTCTGCTCGCATAATTTAACACCGTATTTTAAAAAACTCTTTTTGGTTGTGTCTCTTAGCATTTTATACAAATTTAATAGCTGCTATCAGAAAATGGTACAGTTCTATCACTCTATTTATAGAACCGACATTGTAAAAAAAAAGATAAAAACCATGACTCATGGCAAAAGGAGATTTTGTCGATTAATACAGCCCACCTGTCCCACTTTCAAGTGCTTTGTTGACTTGTGGAGAAGTCGTTACTGCAGGAACACCTTCTTGAAAAGAATTTGTACTCCCAATAACTTGATATATATCAGCAGGACCAGTCCCTGGTTTAAATGCTTCTATAATGACATCTTGATCTCCTCTTTCGGCAAGCATTCCTGTTTTCCGATTAATTGGCATTAAAATCATACCTTTTGGCATCTTAAAGGGAACATCTGGCTTCCCTTTAAGAGCATCTGCCATAAAATCACCAAAAATAGGTGCAGCTAATGAACTTCCTGTTCCATTATATCCTAACGAAGCTGGTTGATCATAACCGACAAAAATACCAACGACAATGTCAGGAGTAAATCCCATAAACCAGACATCCTTAGAGTCATTGGTTGTTCCTGTTTTAGCGGCAATATGTCGATTAAGATAACGTAAACGTGCCGCAGTACCACGCTGAACAACCCCTTCCATCATCGAGGTAATTTGATAAGCCGTCATAGGGTCAAGAACTTGATCTCGCTCATCAATCAATGTGGGCTCACTTTGATTATTCCATGAATTCGTATTACAATTTTCGCAAATACGATCATCATGACGATAAATTGTCTTCCCATAACGATCTTGAATTCTGTCTATCAGAGAAGGTTTAATAGAGCGTCCGCCATTGGCAATAACGGAATAAGCTGTAACCATCCGTAATACTGTTGTTTCACCAGCCCCTAAAGCCATGGGAAGATAAGGCTGCAATTTATCTACCACCCCAAAGCGTTCTGCATATTCAGCGACAAGAGGCATTCCCATATCATTGGCAAGCCGTATTGTCATAAGATTACGAGAATGCTCAATACCGTAACGCAACGTTGAAGGTCCTGCAAAGGTACCACCATAATTTTTGGGTTGCCAAACTTCACCATTATATTGACGAACTTCAATGGGGCCATCTAAAACAACGGATGCTGGTGTATATCCGTTATCAAGAGCTGCTGCATAAACAAAAGGCTTAAAAGCAGACCCCGGTTGGCGGTAAGCTTGGGTTGCACGATTGAATTCAGATGCGGCAAAAGAAAATCCTCCCACCATAGCAAGAACGCGCCCTGTATGAGGTTCCATAGCAACAATTGCACCTTCAACCTTTGGAATTTGTTGTAAACGATAAGTGTTGTTTGTATTGGATAGTTTTTCAACAAAAATGACATCCCCAACTTGCAGAACATGAGATAAATTCTGAACAGTTTTTCGATAACCATTTTCTTTTACAACATGGAGTGCCCATTTTGAATTAGCTTCAGATAAAACAGCAATTTCCCGTTTTTTTGATAATATACCTGAAGCTTCGCGCTGTGGCTGTAAACCAATCTCTACTTTGTTGGGATTAGTAGAAAGAACAACAGCTAAACGCCATTCAGGAACATCACTTAGCCCTATGATATCTGCAAGTTCTGCCCCCCAATCACCTTTCTCATCAATATGCGCATAAGCTCCACGCCATCCTTGCGCATGATCAAATCTAATTAATCCATCGTGCAAAGCACGTCGCGCAATAAGTTGTAAATGCGGATCAAGCGTTGTACGAATGGAAAGCCCACCTTCATAAAGTGTTTTAGCCCCATAGCGATGTATTAAACGACGCCGTACTTCTTCAGTAAAATAATCAGCTGCAAAAACATAGCTATCACTCCCACGGATTGTCGCTCCTAAAGGTTTAGCTTTCGCTTTTTCACCTTGTTCACGCGTTACATATCCATTTGCAATCATCCGGTCTATAACCCAATTACGCCGATCAATAGCACGTTGTGTATTCTTAAATGGATCATAATTTGCTGGTCCTTTTGGAAGAGCAGCCAAATAAGCACATTGTTCTAGCGTCAGGTCATTGACGGATTTATTGAAATAAGTCAAAGAAGCAGCAGCTATGCCATAAGTGCCACGACCCAGATAAATTTCATTGAGATAAAGCTCGAGAATATGATCTTTTGAATAAGTTTTCTCAATACGCATTGCTAAAATAGCTTCCTTAAATTTACGTTCTAACGTTGTTTCTGAACTTAAAAGGAAGTTTTTAGCGACTTGTTGCGTTATAGTTGATGCACCCTCTGGACGTCTTCCAGAACCAATATTACGAATATTATTGATCAAAGCTCGAGAAAGTCCTTCAGGATCTAAACCAAAATGATGATAAAAGTTTTTGTCTTCAGCCGAAATGAAAGCATTTATAACAAGCTTCGGTATTGATTGAATCGGTAAATAGAGGCGATGTTTTGTTGCAAACTCTGCCATAAGACGGCCATCAGAAGCATGGACACGGGTCATTACCGGCGGCTCATAAAGTGAAAGAACTTCATAATCAGGGAGTGCATTTGCTTGACCACTGGTCATAACACCCCACGTTATTGCACCATAAAGTCCAATAGCAATAAAAAAACGAAGAAGATATCTTAAAAAAATCATCATAAAAACGGCTATCGCTTTCTTAAGAATTAATTAAAGAAAAAATACGTTACTTCAAACACACCAAGTGGATATCACCACAAGATTGAGATCAAGAGAAATTGTTTTCTATCTTTTATTTATACCAGGGTACATTAGAAGCCCATATTGATACTCTATTTTCTCATAAATTTAAAGAGGCTGTATCATTTTCTGCCTATAATCAGCAAATTGACGAATAGAATGAGCAATAGAGGCTGCCATTTGTTTTCTCCAATGAGGATCATTTAATAACTTTTCATCCTCTTTATTGGATAAATAACCTATCTCTATCAAGACTGAGGGTATATCTGAAGCTCTTAAAACTTGAAAATTAGCATACCGATGTGGGTTATTAATCAAGTTAATATGATTCTTTGATAAACTTGAAATAACACTATTTGCAAAATTAACCGAAAATGTATGTGTTTCACGTCGTGTAAGATCCATCAAAATATCTGTAACTTCGAGCGTTTCATCTGCAGGCAAACCATCAAGCAAATCAACTTTATTTTCATTTTCAGCTAAAGATTTTGCAATGGCATCAGAGGCTTTATCTGATATGGTATACACTGTGGCACCGCGAAGAGAATGTAGATCAATCGTATCTGCGTGAATAGATATAAAAAGATCAGCATCAAACTCTTGCGCTTTTTTAACTCTTTCACTTAGTCTTAAAAAAATATTGGAATCTCGTGTTAAAGCAACGGTAATATGAGAATCCTTTTGTAATTCGTCTCGCAATGCACGCGCAAAGTCTAAAGTCACATCTTTTTCTAAAATTCCAGTAACACCCCGTGCACCGCCATCAATACCACCATGACCAGGATCAAGAACAACACGGAAATTATATGCTGGCATTAACTGTGTTTTTGTATCAAAATTGCTTCTTTGCTGTTTTTTTAATATCTCATCAAATTTTTCTTGTGTACTTTTACGAATATCAATCAGCAACTGCCATAAACCATTATTTAATTTTTTTACGACATTTTTTTCAACCACAAAAGCCGTTTTACTTGTCAAAATAATGCGTGAAGTCTGTATGTCAGAGAAAGCATAACGCACATCTGAAAGCATAACGGATAATGTATTCCGTTTCTTTAAAGGCGTATTTTGCATCGAAAAGTCAATTGTAGGTAAATTGATAACCAAACGTGCGGGCCTGTCCAAAATCTGTAAACGAACATTTGGTTTTGAATTAAAAACCGCAATAATACGCGTATGAACACTATCACCAATGGTTCGAAAATTAATAAGTCTCAGAGGATCTGCGGCTTGAACACTAGTTTGGAGTAGCAAAAAAGATAATAAAAAGTATGTGACGAGCACAATAACATCCCCATAAGCTGTTTTCAGCTTTTTGGTAAAAAAAACTCTTATCATAAGCAAAATACTCTACATTACCTTTGTAATAATTTATCTTGGTTACATAAAACGATACACCAATTTATTATCTATTTTTCAATAAAAGCTAAATAAACACCTCAAAACGAAATTAAGGTCATAAAGATATTATAATTATACATGATTTACATTGTTACTTGCCAAACGCATGATATCAACATAAAAGAATATTTATGCTTCCTAGCTGATAATAGTCATCTAAATTATCTGTAACTCATATTAAGTTGTCTTTAGAGGTTTTTTGTCTATTATGCGTTGAGACTTTTTTATGGATGAAAAATTTCTATGTTGTAACATTAGGATTGCATTACTTAAGATTCGTTGGTTCGGATATCCGAACTGTTTTAAAGATTATTTTACCGGAGACTTTTAAGAAAATATGAGTCATAAAAAACAGATGGAAATAATGATGAGAAATGGTGTAAATGCAGTCATGCCTTTGCACGTGGTGTTCCGTCCTGTTTTTCTGGTACCTCCCTTTTATGGCAGACAGCCTTTTATGTTTACGAATAGTTATAGCGTTCGTTTGAATAAAATTGTGCATGTCGCCTTCAGGATATTAACTTATGTCAAACAAAATGCTTATAGATGCCTCCCATCCGGAGGAAACACGTGTTGTTGTTGTTCACGGCAACAAAATTGAAGAACTTGATTTTGAATCAGAACATAGAAAACAGCTCAAGGGGAATATTTATCTCGCACGTATTACGCGTGTAGAACCGTCTCTCCAAGCGGCTTTTGTTGAATATGGTGGAAACCGACATGGTTTTTTAACATTTTCTGAAATTCATCCTGATTATTATCAAATTCCTATTGCTGATCGCCTTGCTCTTCTTGAAGAAGAAGAAAAAGAAGCTGTAGGAGAAAATTCTGTAGATACCTTTACGGAAGAAGCAACTAAAAATAAAAAACGCTCCAGAAGAACAAAAAAAAGTGAAAAAAACAATGTTATAGCAGCCGATATTGAAAATGATATCACATCTGAAGCGATAATAATTGATAATACAGAAGAAGCATTAAATGCTGATATCTCTTATGATGAGATTGAAATGGTCGGTGCTGAGGACATCCGTGAAGAGCTCCCAATTTATCAAAGAAAACAAGGGCGCCAGTATAAAATTCAAGAAGTCATTAAACGACGTCAAATTTTGTTGGTACAAGTTATCAAAGAAGAGCGTGGTAATAAAGGTGCTGCCCTTACAACATATCTATCTCTAGCTGGTCGTTACTCTGTTCTAATGCCCAACACAGCACGTGGTGGTGGTATTTCACGAAAAATTACGAACGTACAAGACCGTAAGCGTCTTAAAGAAATCGTAAAAGAATTAGCCGTTCCAAAAGGTATGGGCGTTATCTTACGAACCGCTGGTGCCAATAGAACAAAAGCTGAAATTAAACGTGATTATGAATATCTTATGCGGTTATGGGACACTATTCGCACTTTGACACTCGAGTCAACGGCGCCATGCCTTGTCCATGAAGAAAGCAATCTCATCAAGCGTTCTATACGAGATCTTTATAATAAGAACATTAGTGAAATTCTTGTCTCTGGAGACCAAGGATATCGTGAAGCGAAAGACTTTATGCGTATGCTCATGCCAAGTCATGCAAAAGTTGTGCAACCTTACCGTGATCCTACGCCCATTTTTGCAAGAAATAATATTGAAATTCAACTTGATAAAATGTTGCAACCACAGGTTTCTTTAAAATCTGGTGGTTATCTTGTTATTAATCAAACAGAAGCACTTGTTGCTATTGACGTAAATTCTGGCCGCTCTACGAAAGAATTCTCTGTTGAAAAGACAGCCTTACAAACTAACCTTGAAGCTGCTGAAGAAGTAGCGCGTCAATTACGCTTGCGTGACCTTGCTGGTTTAATTGTGATTGATTTTATTGATATGCTTGAAGAACGCAATGTGAAGCTGGTCGAAAAAAAATTAAAAGATTGTTTAAAAAACGATCGTGCTCGTATTCAAGTAGGTCATATTTCACACTTCGGCCTTTTAGAAATGAGTCGTCAACGTATTCGCATATCGGTTTTAGAAAGTACGACACAGCCCTGCCCACATTGCGCAGGAACAGGAAATATACGTTCTGAATCATCAATTGCGTTACATGTCATGCGCTCAATTGAAGAATATCTTCTTCATAATTCGCAACATAATATTATCGTGCGCACCCCCGTAGCAACAGCGCTTTATGTATTAAATCATAAACGCAATATTCTTGTTAATTTAGAAGCTCGCTTTAAACTTAATATTAGTATTGAAGCAGATGATAGTATTGGAACACAACATCTTGTTATTTCTAAAGGCTCAATAGCAGAGAGAATTTCTCAATCTTCATTGGAAGATGACAATAAGCAAGAAATTGAAGATTCTGTTTTCATAAAGAGTGAATCTATTGAAAATCCTTCTCCCATTGAAACAAATCAAAAGCGTCGGCGCAAAAATCGTCACGGTGAAATTACTGATCATTCTCTCTCCAACGTTCATAAAAAAGAAGATACCTTGAATGATGATTCTTATCGTCGAGGACGTCGTCGAGGACGTCGTGGTGGTCGACGCAATCAAGATAATAGTTTTCATCAGATTCGCGTTCCTTATGCAGAACCAGTGGGAGATTTTGCTAAGCAAGCTTTAGCAGAAATTAAAGCAGCGCATCGCAAACGTCGTGTTTCACCTGCTAAATCTTTTGAACTTGAAGAAACAAAAAATAATACACAAACTCTAGATATACAACAACAGAGTGAATCTGAAAAAAATGATACAAGTATTAAACCTAAAAAACGTAAAACACGTTCTTCAAAAGTAGTAGAAAATCAACTTTCTTTAGAGAATGATCAAAATATTGCAGAACAAAAATCTCTTGAAAAAAAACCTACAACCAGTCCGGTGCGTAAAACTAAAACAAAAAAAGCAGACAAAGCTATTCATGAGGTAGAAGATAAAGCTCTTGAAAAGAGTAAAAAATCAACACGTGGAACACGTAAAAAATCATCTTCTAAAGAGACAACGCAAATACAAAAAATATTAGAGCAAGAAACTGTAATCGAGATGGAGAAAGTTATCGAAACCTCTCCTTCCCAAATTGAAGAAACAATTAATCAACCCGTTGTTATTTCATCAACGCCTAATGATTCTTCCAAAACTGAACGTATTGGTTGGTGGAAACGCAGAATTCTTTCGAAAAATTAAGGATTAAAAAAAACCGCCACAGAAAACTGTGGCGGTTCAAATAAACAATTATAGAAAACGTTTTGACCAACTTTTATGGTGTGGTTTTATTACTTTTGTTTCGCTTTTTCTTGCTCAGCCCGCATACGCTCTTCAATTTCTTTTTGCTTTGATTGAATAGCTTGCTGCAGCTTTATTTGTTCTTGTTGGAAATCTTTTTCCTCCATACCAGGACCGGTATAGGCTGCTGTAAACCCATTAAGAGAAAATTCAATAGGATTAGCTGAACCACGGAAATTAACTGTGGTTACAACCATTTTTGTACCACTTTTCATAGCTGCTATAAGCTTATCATCTAAGACATCATTAGCAATACAACTTGGTCCATTACAAATAATATAAGGAATTTTTTTAGAGAACTCGTCACCAATTTTAATGTGAACACCTTCTGGCAAAAAACGACCTGTAGGCACTTGAATACCTATACGTTTCTCATTTTGCTTCCCTTTTATTTCAACAAGATTAAAAGCCGTTAAAGGTTGTCCCGTATTCGATAATACAGTATTCATTGTATTACAAATATCAACATCATGCTGCTTACTGCAAACTTTGTACCAACCTTGTGATAAAGTTTGCGCATTTGCAGAAATACCAGCTATAAGAAAAAGGGCAGCGGCTCCAACTAATACTGAAACAGCAGAATAAACATTTTTATGCGACATGATTAAGTTAATCCTTTCAACGCGCTCTTAAGTAACTTCAAAAAAATATTAAATATAATTCCAACTTAATTTATTAAATTATAATGAAATAACAATTAATTTTACTATTTTTACTTCAATATAAAAAAAAAAGTCAAATTTAGAGAAAAAATACGACGAGCCATTCTAATTTTTATACACTCATATCATTTCCCCTCTTCATCACATTGGTATTTGATGCAATCTATCCATAAAACACCTCTGTGCACTTAAACTAAGATTACACAAACGAATCAATATTGCAATATTAATTAAAATAAACTCTGATACTACTCTAAAAAACTTACTAATTAAAATTTTTACATTTATTACTCTTCATGTTAAGCTTATAGAACCTTTGCAACAGGTGTTGCAATGCATGAAGCTCCAAAATATCAGATAAATTTTACTGTTTTCCTTGTGTGATACACAAAAACAAAATCATCTACGATATTATTGAAACATTTAATGAATTAAAACCACTGATTGTCTAAAATTTCTGCATAATTGTAAGAGAGCTTTTTGCTAATGAACAATTTTCTGCCCTTGTTTACAAAATAATAGTGATACGCTTTTGTAATAAAAATTTTATATTCCATAGCGTTTAACTAAACAGTTTAGTTTAAAAATACGCTACTAAAGAAGTGCTTTTTTCTTAATTAAACAACACATTTTCTTAGAGAGAAAATCTATAACTGCTGAAAATATTTTATTTATAATAAACTTTCTTAAAATATAATAACATATTAATTTATAATAATAATTTATCTTTTTTCTATATTGTATGAAAGATCCTAATAGCGCAAACCTCTCTTATGTTGAATCAATAAAATTTATCCACTTGTACATCACAAGCGGAGTTAGTTTTATAGATAAAACTACTGAACAAAGGAAACCCTCCCTATGAATCATCTCACGTGCCTAAAGCCATAATAAATTTATGCTCATATATTAAACATCTATTATTGCACTTCTGTACGAATATCATCTCTCAGTTTTATAACGTGAATAAAAAATATAGCTTTTATCAATTTCTTTTAAGTTATTTCTTAAATAAAAGAATCTACTAAAATGATAAATTCTTTTTATCTTTCACAATATCAAAGATATAAATCGTTAATGATTTAAGTTTTAAGAAAAAAATGAATTAAAAATATCATTTTGTTTCTCTATATAACACAACTTAGAGCTATAAAATATCTCTCTTATCATATTAATGAAACAAGATTTATGATATGAGATGTATCGTCATTAAAATAATTAAACAGATAAAAATAAAAAACTACAAGCACAAAAAATTATGCATAAAAAGAAAACATAAAAAAGATATATGATTTTATTATTTAATATATATATTAAATCTTATATGATAAGAACAATATATAATATCTTATGTGCATAAAATTACTTTATTATAAATAATAATTAAAAACAAAAAATTAAAATATATTTTAAATATTATTTAGTATATAATCTTAATTTCTCTGTATTTATATGAGTAAATTTTTAATTGGCTATTCTTATAGCATTATTTTTTATGAATTTTCTAAACTATACCGTTACGAAAAATTAAGTATTTTTCTATTTTGAATATAATTCAACATAAATCAAATAAATAATTTTTAATTGAATAATTCTTCAACATGAAAACGCATACGATCTATAATATTCTTTTTCTTGTTTGGAAGCATTATATTATGTACTTCTTTAATGGTATTACAAAGCTTAGGTGCACTTTTTACAAACCAATTATCTTCTGTAAGACTATTTTTTATATCGTCAAATATTTGTTTTTCATAACTATAAGAGCCATCTGTTAGTAATTCTTTAATATCCCTGACTAAACTAGGACTTATTGAATTATTTGCGCCTTTAGCCCAACTAAAATCTTTATCTTTCCAATCAAAATCTTTGCGCAAAATAGCACCTATATCACTTTGCAATATATCCGCTAACGTATTGCAAGCAATAATAAATATGAGATAATTTTTCATTATCTCATCATCACCTCCACTTTTCTCATTCATTCCCCATTCATTAAACGTTTGAGTTTTTTTTAAATAATCTTTTGCTTTAATCAACTTTTCTTCATACTCCCCTACTTCATACTCTCTCGCTATATGTATTCTAGAGATAATTTTTTGTTTTTTTTCAGCTAGATCCTGTAATTTCGAACCAAGATTATAATATTCATCCTTCAGAGTTTTCAGTTTTTTATATAACTTATTCCGTTCCTGTAAACGCTCATAGTATTCTGCTTTAGAAATATTTTTTTCCCAAATATCCAAATGAGATATACTTTCTTCAATAAATTGTATGCTCTCTTTAATATTCTTTCTTTTGTTTTTTAAATGTTGGTATTGTTCATCAGAAGATAACTCAGCATAAGCGTTTTTTACGCCATATATTAAAGTGAGTAACAAAAAAACGATAGTTAGACACTTTTGTAATGAAGAAAGCATGCTATCTTTACCTAAATTCTTTCTAAAAAATTTACAGGAGCTTATTAGCTTATTATATTGAAAGTGCTATTTATTGCAGTTAAACTGTCTAATCTATTTTCTTCATTATATCAATACGTATATAATAAAAACCAAATAAATATATAAAAGGTTCTTTATTATAAACTTAAATTTTATTCAGAATGATTTTATAAAAATGAGTAACAGTTCTGAAACAATAAAGAAATTTTTTAAACAGAATGTTATTCTGCCATTTCGACAAGCTGTGTCATAATATTCGCTGCTCCAACAAGCCTTTCATCCGCTGAGGACCAATCACGAATAAGAGCAATACTTTGATCTGGTCGAATTTTTGCCATTGTACCTTGTTTTCCCACCCACTGAACAAGAGCAACACTATTTGCGAAATAGTTATTACGAAACTGTATGACAATCCCCTTTGGTCCAACATCTAATTTTTCTACATGTGCTTTTCGACACAATGTTTTAATATGAAAGACTTTAAGAAGATGTTGAACCTCAAGGGGCAAAGGACCAAAGCGATCAATTAATTCCGCTGCAAATTCATCAATTTGTTCTAAATCATCAAGTTCTGTTAAACGACGATAAAGTCCCATACGTAATGATAAGTCAGGCACGAAACTTTCTGGTATCATAACTGTTGTACCAAGGGAAATTTGAGGAGACCATTGCTTATCTTCATTTAGCTCTCCATCTTTTAATTCAGCAACAGCTTCTTCAAGCATTTTTTGATAGAGTTCAAATCCAACTTCTTTGATATGCCCCGATTGCTCTTCACCTAAAAAATTGCCTGAACCGCGGATATCCATGTCATGGCTTGCCAATTGAAAACCGGCCCCTAAGGTGTCAAGAGATTGTAACACTTTAAGACGGCGATCAGCAGCAGTTGTTAAAACTTTACCAGCAGGAAATGTAAAGAGAGCATAAGCACGTTGTTTTGAACGTCCTACCCTACCACGTAACTGATAAAGGGCAGAAAGGCCAAACATCTCAGCACGATGCACAATTAGGGTATTTGCTGTTGGAATATCAAGACCTGATTCAATAATGGTTGTTGAGAGCAGCACATCATATTGTCCATCATAAAATGCATTCATGATATCATCAAGTTGTCCAGCCGGCATTTGTCCATGAGCCACAACGAATTTCAGTTCTGGCACATGTGTTTTGAGATATTCTTCTACAAAAGCTAAATCTGAAATACGAGGACAAACATAGAAACTTTGTCCACCACGATAATATTCTCGAAGCAGGGTCTCTCGTATAACAAGTGCATCAAAGGGTGAAATAAAAGTACGAACCGCCATTCTATCAATGGGGGGGGTTGTTATCAATGAAAGTTCACGTACACCCGATAAAGCTAACCCTAAAGTGCGTGGTATGGGAGTTGCTGAAAGTGTGAGAACATGAATATCACTTTTAAGCTCTTTTAAACGCTCTTTGTGTTTGACACCAAAATGCTGTTCCTCATCAATGATAAGAAGGCCTAACCGTAAAAAATTAACTGCACCACTTAATAATGCATGGGTTCCAATGACAATATCGATTGTACCATCTGAAACACCTTTTTTTACTCGTGCAAGTTCTTTCGCTTTTACAAGCCTCGAAGCATGTCCAATTTTAACCGGTAATCCTTGAAAACGCGAAATAAATGTTTTGTAATGTTGACGTGAAAGCAAAGTTGTCGGTACAACAACAGCAACCTGATATCCATTTAATGCTGCAACAAAAGCACTTCGAATGGCTACTTCAGTTTTTCCAAAACCAACATCACCGCATATCAAGCGATCCATCGGCTTGCCTGAGGCTAGATCGTCCAAAACAGCATCAATTGCATTCATTTGATCTTCCGTTTCTTCATAGGGAAAGCAAGCAACAAACTCATCAAATGGTCCAATTGGTGGAAGTAAAGCAGGCGCAGCACGAGTCATACGCTCTGCAGCTATACGGATTAATTGCCCTGCCATTTCCAATAAATGTTTTTTAAGCCGAGCTTTACGTGCTTGCCAAGCAACACCTCCTAATTTATCTAAAGTTACCTCTGTTCCTTCTGAGCCATAACGTGAGAGAAGCTCAATATTTTCAACAGGTAAAAAGAGTAAATCACCTCCAGCATATCTAATTTCAAGGCAGTCTCGTAAAATTCCAGTGGTTCTGATGGTTTTAAGACCAACAAATTGGCCAATACCGTGGTCGATATGCACAATAATATCACCAGAATTTAAAGCAGAAATTTCAGAAATAAAATTTGTATTATTCTTACGCCGCTTTGGCGATCTTATAAAACGATCGCCAAGGATATCTTGCTCTGCAATAATAGCCAAATCTTCAGCCACAAAACCATGTTCTATCATGATAACAGCTGCTAATATGCGATCTCGAGGTGTTGCTTTGACTGTTTGCAAAGATTTTGCAACATCTATTTTTTTCAATCCATGCTCATCGAGAACTTGTAACAAACGATTGAGAGATCCTTCACTCCAACACGCTAAAAGCACTTTTTTACCAGCAGCGCGTAAAGATGCGATATGATCAATAACACTTGAAAAAACATTTTTTTCCTGCGCATTACGCTCTTTTACAAAATCATATCCTTGTTTAACATTTGTGTGAATAACAGTTTGTTCCAAACTTTGTGGAACATTAAAAGGAGAAAAATCAATACGCTGTGAAGATTGTTGCGCACCTTCCAAAACACGCTCTGGCGTTAAATAAAAAAGACTAGGATCTATTGGATGATAAGAAGTAGAATTTTTTTCATCACTTTCGCGCTCTTTGCGTGCATTATAATAGTCTTCAATAAGACGATAGCGCTCAATGAAAACTTCTTCTATGAGATGCTCAAAAACTATCGGTAAATTGCCACAATGATCAAAAAAGCTATCAAGGTTTTCATAAAAAAATGGAAGCCAATGTTCCATACCGGCAAAACGCCGACCTTGAGAAATTGCTTCATAAAGCATGTTATTTTTTTGTGATACACCAAATGTACGGGTATAATTGCTTTTAAAACGACTGATGCGTTCTGGTGTAAGAGCAACCTCACTCATTGCCTGTAATAAAAGTTCAGTTTTTTGGCCTGTTGTCCTTTGACTTTCTGGATCAAATACGCGGATACTTTCTAGGGTATCTCCAAAAAAATCAAGGCGTAAAGGTTCAACATCCATCGGAGAAAAGATATCAAGTATTCCTCCTCTTACAGCAAACTCACCAATATCACGGACAACCGTAACGCGTTCAAAACCATTGGTTTCTAGAAATTGAATAAGATTTCCCATGTTATTGCGCTGGCCAACACGTGCGTGAATAAGCTGAGCTTCTATCATTTCACGAGGAGGCAACTTTTGCATAATTGCATTTGCTGTTGTTAATATAATTGCAGAATATGGATCTTTCCGTAAATTTGCTATGTGTGCCAATGTTGATAGTCGACGTGCCATAACAGCAATTCCTGGTGATACGCGATCATAAGGCAAACAATCCCATGCAGGAAATTGAAGTACGGGTAAATTGGGTTCAATAAAATTTAAAACTTGTTGTAAATGCGCAATTTTTGTTCCGTCACGGACAACATAGAGGAGCGGTTTACCTTGTGCAATTTCTGAACTTAATTTAGCAAGCGCAAAGGCTTCAAATCCATCAGTAACGCCATCTAAAATCATACGAACAGAATTATTTTTGGGAATAACAATTTTTTTAAATATAGGCATTGGAATCAATAACTTAAGCAAAAACGATAATTAGCAATATCACGAAAAAGTGGACTATCGACCTCAGTGGGGGGCAAAATTTCTCCAGTGATCCATGTGAGTAAATCACGGTCATCAAAAGACATAATATACTCAAGCTCAGAGAGCGTTTTATCATTCATCTCAGTGATATGAGCATCAACATAATGCCCAAAAATGAGATCCATTTCACGAATACCGCGATGCCATGCACGAAAAATCAACCGACGACGACGAGCATCTAATTGATTTTTGTCAACGACAAAAACTGTCATAAAAAATCTCCTTGAATAAAGTAATATAAACTATTCAATTAGTCGTATAAAGTTTTTACCTTGCTTTAAGGAAGTTCTATAATCTTTTGTTCTTTAAGTGTAATTCGACGATGCATTTGCTTAGCCAAAGCGTAATTATGTGTTGCAATAAGAGCAGAAAGACCAGACTGACGAACAAGGATAGATAAAGCTTGAAAGACATAAGCTGAAGTTACTGGATCAAGATTTCCTGTAGGTTCATCAGCCAAAAGAACCGAAGGGCCATTTGCTACTGCACGTGCAATAGCAACACGTTGTTGTTCTCCTCCCGATAACTCTGAGGGACGATGGTTCGCACGATGAGAAACACGCAGATACGTCAATAATTTGCGCGCACGATCTTCTGCTATAGATTTTTTTAATCCTGCTATCATTTGGGGTATCATGACATTTTCTAACGCCGTAAACTCTGGAAGTAAATGATGAAATTGATAAACAAAACCAATATCATTTCGTCTTATAGCTGTTCGCTCACTATCAGAGCGCTTTGCACAAGAAACACCCCGTAACATCACATCACCAGCTGTTGGTTTTTCTAATAATCCAGCAATATGAAGAAGTGTTGATTTTCCAGCACCAGATGGTGCAACAAGTGCGACAAGCTCTCCACGATTAAGAATAAAATTCGCTTTATCTAAAACAATGAGTGGCTTATGACTCTCGAAAAAGTGTCTTTCAATCTCTACAAGCTCTAAAATAGCTGTCATTATTCATACCTCAAAGCTTGTACGGGATCTAGCTTAGCAGCACGCCATGCCGGAATGAGAGCAGCAAGAAACGACAAGAATAAAGCCATCATAGCAACCAAGATGGTCTGTTTCCACTCAATTTGTGCAGGCAATTTTGTTAAAAAATAAAGTTGAGGATTAAAAACGTCGACATTAAATAACCAAGATATAAAATCTTGGATATGATTAATATTCGCGGTCGCGATAACACCTAAAACTAAACCCAATATAGTTCCAATAAAACCAATCATCATTCCTGTAATGATAAATATACGCAAAATCGCACTCTGTTGAGCCCCCATCGTGCGTAAAATGGCAATATCATGACTTTTATCTTTTACAAGCATAATCAGCCCTGAAATAATATTTAAAGCAGCAACAAGAACGATCAGAGAAAGAATGAAAAACATAACATTTCGTTCAATCTGTAAGGCTGAAAAAAAAGCCTGATTGCGTGTACGCCAATCAATTAAATAGACCTGTTGTTCAACTGCTTTTTCTACAACAGGTTTTATTTGATCAACAGCATCAGGATCATTTAGAAATAATTCCAAAGACTGAACCTTATCTCCCAAATTAAAAAACATTTGTGCTTCATGGAGAGGCATAAAGATAAATATTGAATCATATTCAGACATACCAACTTCAAAAATAGCAACGACTTTATAAGCTTTCACACGTGGGGTAACGCCAAAAGGAGTCTCATCACCATCTGGAGTAATAATACGAATATCTCTTCCAACTGTCAGTCCTAATTTTTCTGCTAAGCCACTTCCAATTGCAACACCTTCTTCTTGATCAAACCGAGAAATCGATCCTAATTTAATGTTTTGAGAGACTGTTTTAAGCTTTTCTAGATCTTGTTTGCGCATACCACGAACTAACGCGCCAGAGCCACCTTGAACTTCACCTTGAACAAGCGCTTGACCTTCAATAACAGGTAAAGCAAACTTCACACCATTTGTAGTTTCTAAAGAAGAAATAAGAGTCTTATAATCAGAGAAACCAGAATCAACTGTTTGAATAATAAGATGCCCATTCATACCAAGAATACGATTGAGAAGTTCTGTACGAAAGCCATTCATCACCGCCATAACAACAACCAGAGCAAATACGCCCAACATAATCCCAATAAGAGAAATAATTGAAATAACAGATGCAACGACATGTTTTTTATTGGGAATCATATAACGAAAAGCGATCATCCACTCATAAGATGAAAAGCATTTGTTTTTCAGCCTCTTCATAATATTTCCTATTAAATTATAGAAAGTTGGCTGAGCACATCTTCAACCTTTAGAGATTTTTTTATTCCTGTTTTTCGATCTTTAATTTCAACTTCATTTTGTGCAATACTGTTAGGACCAACAATGATTTGCGTTGGCAAACCAATCAAATCCATTGTTGCAAATTTTGATCCAGGGCGTTCATTTCTATCATCTAATAACGGATCAAAACCAACCTTCTTTAATCCCTGATAGAGAAACTCACATGCCTGTGTGCATTTTTCATCATCGGGCTTCATATTGATAATCCCAAAATCAAACGGTGCCATCGACTTTGGCCAAATAATACCATTTTCATCATGAGAAGCCTCAATAGCGGCCGCAACAAGACGCGAAGGCCCAATACCATAAGATCCCATAGAGACCACATGCTCTTTTCCATCTTGTCCCATAACTTTTGCTCCCATTGGAGCAGAATATTTAGTACCAAAGTGGAAAATATGCCCTACTTCAATACCGCGCGCTGAAAGACGATTATGATCAGAAACTTTAGCCCACTCCTCTTCATTATGCATTTCTTCCGTTGCTGCATAAAAAGATGTCCATTGCTTAACAATATCATCTAAAACAGCTTTATCACTAAAATCGATTGAACTATCAGGAACGGTAAGTTCAAGAAATTGTTTATCACAGAAGATAGCACTCTCTCCTGTTTCAGCCAAAATGATAAATTCATGACTGAGTTCCCCCCCTATTGGACCTGTATCTGCACGCATAGGAATTGCTTTTAAGCCAAGGCGAGAAAAAGTGCGTAAATAAGCAACAAACATACGATTATAAGATGTTTCAGAGCCTTCATAATCAAGATCAAAAGAATAAGCATCTTTCATTAAAAATTCTCGTGCTCGCATCACACCAAAACGTGGACGAATTTCATCACGAAATTTCCATTGAATATGGTATAAATTAAGCGGAAGATCTTTATAAGAACGAACATAAGAGCGAAAAATATCTGTTACCATCTCTTCATTGGTTGGACCATAAAGTAAATCACGCTTTTGACGATCTTTAATGCGGAGCATTTCCAAACCATAATCATCATAACGACCGCTTTCACGCCAAAGATCAGCAGACTGAATTGTAGGCATCAATATTTCTATTGCACCCGCACGTTCTTGCTCTTCACGAATAATTTTACAAACTTTATCAAGCACTTTTTTTCCCAAAGGAAGCCAAGAATAAATCCCTGATGTTTGTTGTCGAATCATTCCAGCGCGCAACATGAAGCGATGAGAAACAATTTCTGCTTCTTTAGGATTCTCTTTTAAAAGTGAAAGGAAATATTGAGAAAGACGCATTGAAATAATTAACTCCTAATCAGATATATCATATCGGAACAATTTATCACACCCTCTATTCATCTATAGCCGCATTCTGAATACTTGCAAATATAACGATCTTATCATTTAAAAATTTATTGTGCTTTATTCTCTATTTTTCTTATTTAGCAATAAAATAAAAATGCTCTTCTCTTTTTTAATAACGTAATAGAAAAGTTCTTTTATTTTGACCGATGTAAAAAAACTGTACAGATAGGTTTTTTTTGCCAAATTTCATGAACAGCCGCTCTTACTGCACGTCGTGTTGCCTCTCGAATAAGTTCATTATTTTTCTGTTTCATGCGTGGGATATTATAAACTGTGTTTTCTACGATATCTAAAAGAATATCTTTTAAACTTTCCCCCTTTCCATTACTTTCAGGTAACCCGAATGTTGTTAGACCTATATCCCCTAATAATTCATGCTTACTATTTATATGGAGAGAAATAGTAACATGACCAGCATAACTTAGTTTACGGCGTTCACGAATCCCTAATTCATCTTCATCTCCAATTAAGCAACCATCCTTATAGATGCGGCCAACAGGAACTTGATCAATAACTTCTACAGGCTCTGGTGCAAGACGTAACATATAGCCATTTCTGATATCCATAACAGTTTTAATACCCGCTTGACGTGCTAAAATTGCCTGAGCCTTAAGATGCATTGCTTCCCCATGTACAGGGACAAGTATTTGTGGCTTTATCCAATCATACATCTGTAAAAGTTCTGAACGACGGGGATGACCTGAAACATGAACAAGTGCATCTTCATTCGTAATAATTTTAATACCCAAATCAATGAAACGATTTTGTACCTCAATAATCGCTTTTTCGTTTCCTGGAATACTTCGTGATGAATAAATAACGGTATCACCAGCGGAAAGTGCAATATTTTTCATTCCATCACGTGACAGTTTAGCCAAAGCAGCACATGGCTCACCTTGGCTCCCTGTGACAATTAAAACAAGATCTTTTCGCGAGATGTAGCCATAATCATCTTCCGTTACAAATGGTGCTAAATCATTCATATAACCAAGCTCTTGTGCAACCATAATACTTCGCTTAAGGGAACGCCCAATGACAAGCACCTTACGTCCAGCAGCTTCAGCTGCAAGAGCAATAGAACGTATCCGACCAATATTAGAAGAAAAAGTTGCTATCGCAACGCGCCCTTCAGCTTTAGAAATAATCTCTGAAAGACTGGCTTGAACTTGCTGTTCTGAAGGAGAGATACCATCCCGACATGCATTTGTGGAATCACAAAGTAATGCTAAAATACCTTTTTTGCCTAAAGCACGAAATCTTTTTTCATCGGTTACAGCCCCGAGTGAAGGGGTATGATCAATTTTCCAATCACCAGTATGAATCACAGTCCCCAAAGAGGTTGTAATTGCTAAAGATACAGATTCTGGTATTGAATGGTTAACGGCTATAGCCTCTACAGCAAAGGAACCTACCTGAAAACAATCACTAGCTTGAAAAATATTGAGTAAAATTTTTTGAGATTCAAAATCTAATTGTTTTTTAGTTTCCAATAATCCTGCCGTAAAAGGCGTACAGTAAATCGGTACTTGTAACTTTGGACATAAATCAAGAACGGCCCCATAATGATCTTCATGTGCATGTGTTAAAACAAGACCCCGTATATTGTGTTTTTCACTTTCTAGAAAACGAATATCAGGCAAAACAAGATCGACACCTGGTAATTCAGAACCAGCAAAACTAACCCCCATATCAACCAGCAGCCATTCACGAAGACTTTGGGGACCAAATCCGTAAGCAGCTAAATTCATCCCTATCTCACCTACACCTCCCAGAGGTAAAAAAACAAATTCATTCTTATTGGCTGCAACCATAAACATCTCCCAAATCATTAAGGTATTTGATGATAAAATAATTTTTCAACAACGGCCTGCATTAGACAGAATCAGCCAAACCAAAATGAACATCCCCAGCTGTTATAATTGCTGTCTGACCGTCTTTTTGCTTTATGATGCAGTTAAAATCACTATCAAGACCATCAAAAATACCCTCAATGACTTTTTCATCATTCACCACTTTGACATATTTCCCAAGATGAGCGGAGTATAAAAGCCATTTTTTTCGGATTATTTCACATCCTTTTGGTTGTTTCCAAAGAAGGTAATTTTTAGAAAAACACTCCGTCAAAACCGTAAATAATTGTTCTGCATCAATATGCAAACCGATATTCTTTAAGCTTGAAGTGGAATAGGGCGCATCTTCATAATTATATTTCACATTTATTCCAATACCAATAACCAAGGCATATTGTTGTGATGACAATTTTAAAATCTCAAGCAAAACTCCAGAGCTTTTTTCTCCTCTGAGCAAAATATCGTTTGGCCATTTTAAGCTCACAATATTGTTTGTCTGCTTTTCCTCTTTTATCAATTGTTTTATTGCCTCTGCCACACTTACTCCAGCAACAAAACCAAGTTGAGCCGCAGTTTGATGAACAATATCATCAATTAATAAAAGACTAGAATAAAGGTTCCCTTTTGGACTAGACCAAGTCCTCCCTCTTCTTGCTCTTCCCTGTGATTGTTCTTGTGCAACAATCCAAAGATTACCTTGATGACCAGTTTGCGCTTTTCGTTGCGCAATGAGATTTGTTGAATCAACACTATCGTACGCTTCAACAGTGTATCCCTGTTTTTGTGCAAAATCTGATAAAGTATAAACCATATTCATTAAAACAATGCTGTTGCTGCTTTTTCTGCTAGCTCAGCGAACCAAACTCCAAAAAGCGCGTAAAATAAAATAAAGAATACAGAAAGACCAAGACAAAATTGAAGCTCTTTCGATAAAGCAACAAAATGCGCTTGTGCATCATCAAACCACATAATTTTAATGACTCGCAAATAGTAAAAAGCCCCAACGACAGACGCTATCATCCCAACGACAGCAAGTGGCGTAAGTCCAGCGTGGACAGCAGCAGAAAAGGTATACCACTTTCCAAAAAAACCAGCCATAGGTGGTATACTAGCTAAAGAGAAAAGCTGTATTGTCATCACAACAGCCATAAACGGATTCGTCTTTGCTAACCCTGAAAGATCATAAATATTTTCAACATTTCCATTCTGAGAGCGCATTCCAAGAATAAAGGCAAATGAACCAAGCGTCATTCCAAGATAAATAGTCATATAAAGGATAACACTTTTTATCCCAAGCATATCTCCAGCAGATAAACCAACAAGTGCATAACCCATATGACTGATCGACGAATAAGCCATTAAGCGCTTAATATTATTCTGACCGATTGCAGCAAAAGCACCCAGTATCATTGATGCAATCGCCATGAACACCAAAATTTGTTGCCATGCAGGCATCACGTTATCAACACGCCCTAGGGGAATAAAGGTCACCACAATAATACGGATGGTTAAAGCCATTGCAGCAACTTTAGGGGCACCAGCAAAAAATGCTGTAATCGGTGTGGGCGCTCCTTCATAAACATCAGGTGTCCACATATGAAACGGAACAGCAGAAATTTTGAAAGCCAAACCAGCTAAAATAAAGACAATTCCAAAAATGACCCCCAATTGTACATTTTTGCCTTTTAAAGCAAGAGCAATTTCGTGAAAACCAATTTGACCGGTAAAACCATAAAGCAAAGAAATACCATAAAGAAGCAAACCTGAAGATAATGCTCCTAAAACAAAGTATTTTATACCGGCTTCAGAAGATTTTACATTATTACGATTAATCGCTGCTAAAACATATAAAGCTAAAGATTGCAGCTCTAACCCCATATAAAGCGACAGCATATTACCCGCTGAAATCATAAACATCATTCCAAGGGTTGCTAAAAGAACAAGTACTGGAAACTCAAATATATTAAACTTTTGTGCATTGGCAAAACCAACAGACATGATAAGAGAAAAGAGTGCACCAATAAGCATTAAAATTTTCATATAACGACTAAAGGAATCGATAACGAGCGCATTGGTTTGAAATGAACCATTTTTCGGAAAAATTATAAGAATAATAATGGTTGCCACAAGAATTGCTATGGCTAAACCTGTCACTGTTAAAGAAGCACGTGTATTGGAATAAACACCAATCATAAGCAGCACGACAGCTCCTAATGCAATTAAAAGCTCTGGAAGAATTAAGACTAATTGCGCTATTATTTCAGTTTGCATGTGCATTCTTCCCTTATCTAGTGCAGTTTATTGATGAGGGTTTCTACGGAAAACGCCGTTGCCTTAAGAATAGGCGTTGGATAGATACCAAAGAATATTGTAAGAATAACCATTGGATAAAGGAGGAATTTTTCTCTTAAAGAAAGATCTATTAATACTTTTAAATTCTCTTTATCCAAGGAACCAAAAACCACACGCCGATAAAGATAAAGGGCATAGGCTGCCGATAAGATAACACCTGTTGTTGCTAAAACAACAACCAATTTATTTACTTGAAAAACACCTATTAAGGTTAAAAATTCACCCAAAAATCCTGAGCTTCCAGGCAAACCAACATTTGCCATGGTGAAAATTAAGAAAACAACAGCATATTTAGGCATATTATTCACTAAACCACCAAACGCTGAAATTTCACGTGTATGCAAGCGATCATAGATAACCCCAACACAAAGAAACAATGCTGCTGAAACAATTCCATGGGATAGCATCTGATAAATAGCCCCTTGTATCCCCTGTTCATTCGCAGCAAAAATACCCATCGTTACATATCCCATATGCGCTATTGAGGAATATGCAATAAGTTTTTTGATGTCACTTTGAACAAGTGCAACCAGTGATGTATAAATAATAGCGATAAGCGATAATGTGAAAACAAAAGGCGCAAAATCTGCTGAAGCGATAGGAAACATAGGCAAAGAAAAACGAAGAAAACCATACCCACCTAATTTAAGTAAGACACCAGCTAAAATAACAGAACCCGCTGTCGGTGCTTCTACGTGAGCATCAGGAAGCCATGTATGAACTGGCCACATTGGCATTTTAACTGCGAAAGAAGCAAAAAATGCAAGCCATAGCCATATTTGCATATGAGCAGGAAACTGATAATTGAGTAAAGTTGGTATATCAAGTGTCCCAGCCTCCCAATACATAACCATAAGAGCAACCAGCATAAGCACTGAACCAAGTAAAGTATATAAGAAAAACTTTATACTTGCATAAACACGACGTGCTCCTCCCCATACACCTATAATGATAAACATTGGAATGAGGCTGCCTTCAAAAAAAACATAGAATAGCATTGCATCAAGAGCACAAAAAACACCAATAATCGCAACTTCTAGAAGAAGAAACGCAATCATATAGGCTTTTAATCTCTCTTTAACATTCTCCCAACTTGCTAAAATACAGAAAGGCAAAAGAAAAGCCGAGAGAACAACAAAAAGAATAGAAATACCATCGACCCCCATATGATAGCTAATACCCCCCCCTAACCAACTGGATTTTTCAACCATTTGAAAATTTTGGTTGCTAGAATCAAATCCTATCCAAATAATTAAAGAAATAATAAAAACAAATAGAGTCGTAAAAAATGCGACATTACGTATATTATGGCGTGCTACTTCACTATCATCTTTGATAAACAAAATCAGAAGAACACCAACAAGCGGCAAAAATGTAACCGTAGAAAGAATAGGCCAATCGGTCATTAGTTTACGCCCCCGATCATCATCCATGTAATGAGCAATGCAACGCCGATAAGCATTGCAAATGCATAGTGGTAAAGATAGCCTGTTTGCATTCGAACAACTCTATTTGTAATATCAACAACACGCGCTGCAATACCATTGGGACCTAGACCATCAATAATCTTACCGTCTCCCACTTTCCAAAGAAAAGAACCAATTCTAAAGGTAGGACGAACAAATAAAAAGTTATATAATTGATCGAAATACCACTTTTGGTAAAGAAAGTGATACACTCCTGGCATAATACGCGCCATTTTCTTGGGAAGAGAGGGAGCCACAATATAAAATAAATAAGCCAACATAAACCCAAGAATCATTGCTATAAAAGGCGACCATTTTACCCAATTAAAAACATGGTGAGCATCATGAAGAATATGATTATGGCTGCTTGTAAATAATGCTCCCTTCCAAAAAGCATTATACAAGTCACCAAAAAAGTAAGGTTGGAAAACGACACCAGAAAATATTGCTCCAATAGATAAAAGAAAGAGTGGAATCAACATAACTGGAGGCGATTCATGAACATGATGCATCACATCAACTGTTGCCCGTGGTTTACCATGAAATGTCATAAAGATAAGTCGCCATGAATAGAAACTTGTTAAAAAGGCAGCAAAAACAAGAAGATAAAAAGCATATCCTGAAGCAATATTATGAGATGCAAAAGCAGACTCTATAATCGCATCTTTTGAGAAAAAACCTGCAGTCCCGAAAAGTGTTCCTGGAATTCCAACACCGGTCAAGGCAATGGTCCCGACCATCATCATCCAATAGGTGACCTTTATATGTTTGCGTAACCCACCCATTTTTCGCATATCTTGTTCATCAGATACAGCATGAATCACAGAACCTGCACCAAGAAACAATAAGGCTTTAAAAAAAGCATGCGTAAAAAGATGAAAGACAGCAGCGCCATAAGCTCCAACACCTAATGCCACAAACATATAACCAAGTTGAGAGCATGTAGAATAAGCAATAACACGCTTAATATCGTTCTGCACCAACCCCACAGTTGCTGCAAAAAACGCTGTTGTTGCACCAACAATAATAATCACGGTCAAAGCAGTTGAAGAAAGTTCAAAAATTGGCGACATACGCGCAACCATAAAAACACCAGCCGTTACCATTGTAGCGGCATGAATAAGCGCTGATACAGGGGTTGGTCCTTCCATTGCATCAGGCAGCCAAGTATGTAAAAGAAATTGTGCGGATTTTCCCATCGCACCAATAAATAATAAAAGACATGTAATGGTAATTGCCGTCTGCCCATCAAATTGCCAATCTAAAAATGTCATATTTTGTATAAAGCTCTTGTCGGCAGCTTTTGCAAAAATAGAGGCAAAATCAACCGATTGGAACAAAACAAAAATACTAAAGATTCCTAAGAGAAAACCAAAGTCTCCAACACGGTTAACTACAAAAGCTTTCATTGCGGCCTTATTAGCAGAATCGCGCTGAAACCAAAAACCAATGAGTAAATAAGAAGCAAGTCCGACACCTTCCCATCCAAAAAACATCTGAATCAAATTATTGGATGTGACCAACATAAGCATCATAAATGTAAACAAAGAAAGATAAGAAAAAAAACGAGACCTTGAAGGGTCATGGTGCATATAACCAATTGAATAAATATGCACCAATGCCGAAACACTGTTTACAACAATAAGCATGACAGCTGTTAATGTATCAACATGTAAAGCCCAATTAAAGCTTAAGTCACCAACAGTCATCCAATGTAATACCAATACATCAATCGCTGGAATATGACCAAGTGCAATACTGAAAAATGCTATCCACGATAATATGGCAACAACAACCATAAAGCTACATGTTATCAATTCACTCGCACGATCTCCTATCGTTTTTCCACCTAGTGCAGCAATTAAAAAACCCAAAAGCGGAAGAAAGACAATCGTATAATACATCACTGGTTAGCCTTTCATTACATTAACATCTTCAACCGCAATGGAACCACGATTACGGAAAAAAACGACCAGAATTGCTAAACCAATGGCAGCTTCAGCAGCTGCTACGGTTAAGACAAATAAAGCGAATACCTGACCAACGAGATCATGAAGAAATGCTGAAAATGCAACAAAATTGAGATTAACTGAAAGCAATATAAGCTCAATGGACATCAAGATAATAATCACATTTTTTCTGTTGAGAAAAATTCCAGCAATACCAATTGTAAACATCAAAGCAGAAACAGTGAGATAATGTGTAATATCAATATACATCTACATAGCCCCCCTTACATACCTTTGCCTGATTCAACTTGTTTGATTTCAATGGCACTTTCTACCGTTCTAGAAACTTGCTCCGCAATAGATTGCCGCTTTACTTCTAATTTATGACGAAGTGTTAAAACAATAGCTCCAATCATTGCAACCAATAAAATCATTCCAGCAATTTGAAAATAGAAAACATAATCCGTATAGAGAATATCACCTAATGCTTGTGTATTTGTTCGCTGCGCTAAATCTGGCATTGGTTGCGTAACATGCGTTCTCAAGACTGGAGAAAAATAGCTACTCATAAAAACAACAATCAATTCTACAGCGATAATAATGCCAATAAGAGCCCCAATCGGAGCATACCGAAGAGTTCCACTCTTTAACTCAGCAAAATCAACATCAAGCATCATAACGACAAATAAAAATAAAACAGCGACAGCTCCAACATAAACAACAAGCAGAATAAGCCCCAAAAACTCTGCTCCTGCAAGTAAAAACAAAGCTGCTGCATTAAAAAATGCGAGGATTAAAAACAAAACAGAATGCACTGGATTGCGTGCTGTAATAACAATAACTGCACTTGTTAGCATAATAAAAGCAAACAAATAGAAAAATGCCGCCGCTAGATCTGTTAGCATAGGCTTCTCCTTAATTATTCAAACAATTGGTATAAACTTCATACCAGATTACAATTTATCGGAAAAATATCCGACACCTCATTTAACGATACACTTAACGATAAGGCGCATCCATCAATATATTTCGAGCAATTTCTCGCTCCCAGCGATCTCCATTCAATAAAAGCTTTTCTTTATCATAATAAAGTTCTTCACGTGTTTCCGTCGCAAACTCAAAATTTGGACCTTCGACAATAGCTTCAACCGGACAGGCTTCTTGACAAAAACCACAGTAAATACATTTAACCATGTCTATATCATAACGGACAGTTCTACGTGTACCATCATTGCGCCGTGGCCCAGCTTCAATTGTAATCGCTTGAGCAGGACAAATCGCTTCACATAATTTACAAGCAATACACCGTTCTTCACCATTTGGATAGCGACGCAATGCATGCTCACCGCGAAAACGCTGAGATACAAAACCTTTTTCATAAGGATAATTAATCGTGGGTTTTGGTGAAAAAAATTGACGCATAGCTAAGAAAAAAGCACTCACAAATTCCAATAGAAGAAGTGACTTTGCCGCCTGAATAAAACCTGACATCGTAAAATCTCCTCTTAAACGAAATCCGTAAACTTTAAAAAAGCAGCAGTTATCACAACCATTGTTAGTGAGAGAGGAAGAAAAACCTTCCAACCAAGCCGCATGAGCTGATCATAGCGATAACGTGGAACAAATGCTTTGACCATAGCAAACCAAAAAAATACAAAACAAACTTTTAAAACAAACCAAATGATACCAGGAACCCAATTAAGCCACCAAACATCTAAGGGAGGCAGCCAACCGCCTAAAAATAGAATGGTTGTTAATGCGCACATTAAAACAATCGCAACATATTCACCTAGAAAGAAGAGCATGTAAGGCGTTGAAGAATATTCTACCATATGACCAGCAACAAGTTCAGATTCTGCTTCCACCAAATCGAATGGAGGACGGTTTGTCTCTGCAAGCGCAGAAATAAAAAATATAATAAACATTGGAAAAAGGACCAACCAATTCCAATCGAGAAAACTGTTAAAAGGAAGACCAAGAGTTGTACCAAGCCCGTGCGTTTGTTTAAAAACAATTGTTGTGAGATCTAACGAACCACTTATTAAAATGACAGTCACAAGCACAAAACCAATGGAAACTTCATAAGAAACCATTTGTGCCGCCGAACGAAGAGCTCCTAAGAAAGGATATTTTGAATTTGATGCCCATCCCCCCATAATAACACCATAAACTTCAAGAGATGAAATGGCTAAAATATAAAGCAAGCCAACATTAATCTTTGCAACCTCCCAGCCCTCATTGACAGGAATAACAGCCCAAGTTGATAAAGCAAGTGTCGCTGAAACAAAAGGAGCCAAAAGAAAAACCCCCTTATTTGCACCTGCTGGGATAATAGGTTCTTTCACAACAAATTTAATTAAATCTGCAAAAGACTGTAACAAACCCCATGGTCCAACAACGTTTGGTCCACGACGCAATTGTACCGCTGCCCAAATTTTTCTATCGGCATAAAGAAGATAAGCAACTAAGACCAAAAGAACGACCAAAAGAAGAAGTGTTTTTCCGATTATAATGAGTAATGGCAACAGCCAAGTCATAAAGAAATCATACATCATTATTCCTTTTCCTTTGCCCTTACTTTACTGTTTGTGTAGCACGTTTTTTTGCAAGAGATGAACATTCAGCCATAACAGCAGAAGCACGTGCTATCGGATTTGTTAAATAAAAATCTTTAACCATAGAAGTAAATGCTTGACTCTCGAGAGAAACCATTTTTGAACCAAGCGCCTTAAGACCACTTATATCAGAAGGCACTATATCATCAACAGCACAAAGGTGTGGATAATCATTAAACAAGCATTGCCTTAATTGAGAAAGAGAATCAAAAGGGAGCTTTTGTCCTAAAATATCCGATAAAGCACGCAAAATAGCCCAATCTTCTTTTGCTTCACCTGGAGCAAAACCAGCCCGATTTGTCATTTGAACACGTCCTTCTGTATTCACATAAAGCCCTGATTTTTCAGTGTAAGCAGATGCAGGCAAAATAACGTCAGCAGCATGTGCACCATTATCACCATGGCTCCCAATATAAACTGTAAAAGCTTTTGTATTGGCTAATTCTACTTCATCAGCACCAAGCAAAAATAGAACTTCACAGGTTTTAAGTATATTTGCAACCCCAAGCTTAGAAGTAAAGCCTATGTCCAACCCTCCAACAATCGATGCTGCATTATGAAGAACCCCAAACCCATTCCATGTCTCACTAAGAGCACCTATATTATCAGCTAATTTAGCAAGACTTTTTAAAACCGATAAACCTTCACTTCCTGAAACCGCTCCCTCTCCGATAAGAATAAGGGGCCTCTTCGCTTCTTTTAAGACATTAAAAAAAACATCCTCTCCACGAATAAGTGTCGTTAATGTATCACTCCCAGATCCAAGGTAAGAATAAGGATAACGTAAATCGACTTTCTCTCCAATTAATGCAATAGGAAAATTGCCCATCCGTTGGCGCTTTAAAATACGCGCATTTAAAACAGCTGCTTCATGACGTGGATTAGATCCCACAATAAGCAGTGCATCAGCCTGTTCAATACCTACAATTGTAGGATTAAAAATATAACTCGAGCGCCCAAACTCTGGCGATAAAGCCCCCCCTCTTTGACGACAATCAAAAAGCGTTGAGCCCAAAGAACTCAATAATGCTTTAAGGGCATACATTTCTTCAACAGAAGCAAGATCCCCCGCAATGGCTCCAATTTTTTCTGGAAAAATTTTAGAGATTACCATTTTAATTTTTGCAAAAGCTTCTGTCCAACTGACAGGTTGAAGCTTTCCATCTTTGCGTACATATGGCTTATCAAGCCGCTGAGTCCGTAATCCATCCCAAATAAAACGCGTTTTATCAGAGATCCATTCCTCATTTACATCTTCATTCGTACGCGGCATAATCCGCATAACTTCACGGCCGCGGCTATCAATACGGATAGCACTACCAAGCGCATCCATCACATCAATCGATTCCGTTTTTACCAATTCCCACGGACGGGCATGAAACGCATAAGGTTTTGAAGTTAGAGCTCCCACTGGACAAAGATCAATAACATTTCCCTGTAATTCAGATGTCATAGCTTTTTCAAGATACGTCGTAATTTCAGCATCTTCACCACGACCGATCAAACCAAGTTCAGAAATACCTGCAACTTCCGTTGTAAAACGAACACACCGTGTACAATGAATACACCGTGTCATAACAGTTTTGACGAGAGGTCCAATATATTTATCTTCTACAGCACGTTTATTTTCTGTATAACGAGAACAATCTCGTCCATAAAGCATTGCTTGATCTTGAAGATCACACTCTCCCCCTTGATCACACACTGGACAATCCAAAGGATGATTAATGAGAAGAAATTCCATAACACCTTCACGTGCTTTTTTTACCATCGGTGTATTGGTAAAAATCTCAGGTGCCTCACCGTTAGGCCCCAATCGTAAATCACGAACCCCCATAGCACAAGAAGCCTGAGGTTTTGATGGACCACCCTTAACCTCAACTAAACACATACGACAATTTCCAGCAATTGACAAAGATTCATGAAAACAAAAACGTGGAATTTCTACCCCAGCCGCCTCAGCAGCCTGAAGCAAAGTGTAGTAATCAGGAACTTCAATCTCTTTGCCATCAACTTTGATATTTATCATCACCCATCCAACCTGCGGATAACCCACTTAAAATTTGCATTCGGTTGCTCTTAAAACAAAATCCTTTATTAAACCGCTTCTAAAGCAATATTTTTGCTTTGGACTACATTTCGCGTGTATTCATCAATTCTACGCTCGATTTCCGGACGAAAATTACGTATCAACCCCTGTACAGGCCATGCGGCAGCATCACCAAGCGCACAAATAGTGTGTCCTTCAACCTGTTTAGACACTTCAAACAAAAGATCAATCTCGCGTTTTTGCGCTCTTCCCTCAACCATACGCCCTAAAAGACGCATCATCCATCCCGTCCCCTCACGACACGGTGTACACTGACCACAACTCTCGTGCTTGAAAAAAGCAGCTATACGCCAAATTGCCTTGATAATATCGGTTGATTTATCCATAACAATCATTCCCCCTGTGCCAAAAGAAGACCCGACATCTCGCATCCCATCAAAATCCATGATCGCATCGATCATATCCTCACCACGAACGACTGGACAAGAAGCCCCCCCTGGAATAACTGCTAAAAGATTATTCCATCCACCACGAACACCACCCGTATGTTTTTCAATTAATTCACGGAATGAAACACCAAGAGCGTCTTCAAATGTACAAGGTGCATTAACATGCCCTGAAACCATAAATAATTTCGTTCCAACATTATTTGCTCGTCCGATTGATGAAAACCACGAAGCACCCCGCCGCAAAATCGTTGGAACAACGGCAATAGACTCTACATTATTTACTGTTGTTGGACAGCCATAAATCCCCATATTGGCAGGAAATGGTGGTTTAAGCCGAGGTTGTCCCTTTTTTCCCTCAAGACTTTCAAGAAGAGCCGTTTCTTCACCACAAATATAAGCACCAGCTCCATGATGAATAACAATATCACAAGCATGCCCATATTTCGTTTTTTTACCAAGTAAACCCGCATCATAGCATTCATCAACGGCAGCTTGAAGCGCTTCACGTTCACGAATATATTCACCACGAATATAAATAAAAGCAACATTGGCTCCCATAGCAAAAGTAGCGATTGCACATCCTTCAATCAAAGTGTGGGGGTCATGACGTAAAATATCACGGTCTTTACAAGTTCCAGGTTCAGATTCATCGGCATTGACAACCAAATAATGAGGACGCCCATCATTCTGCTTTGGCATAAAGGACCACTTCATTCCAGTAGGAAAACCAGCACCACCACGACCGCGTAAACCCGATGCCTTCACTTCATCAATGACCCAATCACGACCTTTGTCAATCATTTCTTTCAGACCATTCCAATGCCCACGCAACATCGCAGCCTTTAATGATTTGTCTTTTAAACCATAAATATTGGTGAAGATACGATCTTTATCAGCTAGCATGCCCCACCTTTTTTTCTATTACCCATAGCATTTTCCGCTTTTCCTCAAATGCAGTTTTTAAATATCTTTTCAAGACTTCTTACTTTTCGTTAAATGTTGCCGTCATGGGTAGAATAATAAAATATTTTCTCAAGAAAAATACTTAATTATGTTCCCCATTCTTTCCTTATCCTTTTTTGGTGAAGACTTGAGAGATCTTTTTTTCTTTCTCATCATCAATAAGAGAAGTTAAACCACTAATCGGTTCCGACGATTTACGACTATTTTGCGGACCAACCGCTATCTCAGAACCCTTACCTGCTTCAAATGCATCAATAATTTCTTCAAGGCGTTCAGCTGTAAGATCTTCATAAGTATCTTTAAAAATCATAACCATCGGAGCATTCACACAAGCACCAAGACACTCTACCTCTTCCCATGATAAGGTTCCATTCTGATTGGTCGCAAAAGGTTCATGATGAATTTTTTTCTGACAAACTTTGATCAATTCGTCAGAACCACGTAACATACAAGGCGTTGTACCACAAACTTGAATATGCGCTTTTGTTCCAACAGGCTTAAGCTGAAACTGAGTATAAAAAGTAGCAACTTCTAAGACACGGATATAAGCCATGGAAAGAATCTGAGCAATATGCTCAATCGCAGCACGTGTCACCCAACCATCTTGCTCTTGAGCACGCATTAATAATGGAATTACAGCAGACTGCTGACGCCCTGCAGGATATTTTTTTATGGTATTTTTTACCCATATCTGATTTTCTTTTGTAAAAGAAAACTCAGCGGGCTGATAAACATCATCTGCAAGACGGCGTACGGACATTAGCGATCAACCTCCCCAAAAACAATATCAATCGAACCCAAAATAGCTGTAGCATCTGCTAACATATGACCTCTGGTTAAAAAATCCATAGCTTGGAGATGAGCAAACCCAGGAGCACGCAACTTGACACGATAAGGCTTATTGGTTCCATCAGAAACAAGATAAACACCAAACTCACCCTTCGGAGCTTCCACAGCAACATATACTTCTCCAGGAGGTGTATGAAAACCTTCCGTATAGAGTTTAAAGTGATGAATCAGTGCTTCCATCGAGCTTTTCATTTCACTCCGCGTCGGTGGTACAATTTTGCGATCCAAGCTCGAAACCGGTCCATTTTTTTCAGTACTCAGTAAACGTTCCACACATTGGCGCATAATTTTCGCTGATTGACGCATTTCTTCCATACGAATAAGATAGCGATCATAACAATCGCTATTTTTACCTATAGGAATATCGAATTCCATTTCATCGTAACATTCATAAGGCTGACTTTTACGCAAATCCCATGGAACACCAGCTCCACGAATCATAACCCCAGAAAAACCGCGTGCCCAAGCTTCATCAATACTTACAACGCCAATATCCACATTACGCTGCTTAAAAATCCGATTTGGGGTCACAAGCGCATCAAGTTTTCCGAGAGAAACAAGAAATGGATCAATAAAATCACCAATATCTTCAACTAAAGATTCTGGTAAATCTTGATGCACGCCACCAGGACGAAAATAATTTGCATGAAGACGAGCACCACAGGCACGCTCATAAAAAATCATCAATCTTTCACGTTGCTCAAATCCCCAAAGCGGTGGTGTTAAAGCACCAACATCCATTGCCTGTGTCGTTACATTAAGCAAATGATTAAGAATACGCCCAATTTCAGAAAACAAAACACGTATTAATTGCCCTCTTTTAGGAACTTTTATATCTAATAACTTTTCAATAGCAAGAACAAAAGCATGTTCCTGATTCATAGGAGCAACATAATCCAAACGATCTAGATAAGGACCAGCTTGGAGATAAGTCTTTGTTTCCATTAATTTTTCAGTACCGCGATGCAACAACCCAATATGTGGATCTACACGCTCAACAACTTCACCGTCCAGCTCCAGAACCATGCGCAAAACCCCATGCGCGGCAGGATGCTGCGGACCAAAATTGATATTAAAGTTTCGAACATTGACCTCAGCCACAATCAACCCCTTGCTTTTTAAAAAACTTCATATCAAATATCAAAAAAATCTATCACGCTAAAAAATATTTAATTATTTAAGAAATACAGTACCCTAATATAATGCCTTATCAAAACCAATATTATTTTTTTTCATCTGCTTTCCCATCACATGGCAAAGTATACTGTCCTCCTTCCCAAGGAGAAAGAAAATCAAAATTACGCATCTCTTGGCGCAAAACAACAGGCTCATAAATCACCCTCTTTGCTTCATTATCATAACGGCATTCAACAAATCCTGTCACAGGAAAGTCTTTGCGTAAAGGATATCCTTCAAACCCATAATCTGTTAAAATCCGTCTCAAATCCGGATGTCCTGAAAATAAAATCCCATACATATCATACGTTTCACGTTCATACCACTCTGCGCCAGGATAAACCGTACAAGCTGAAGCAACAGGAGTATTTTCATCTGTACGAACTTTTACACGTAAGCGTAAATTCTCACGAGGAGATAACAATTGGTAAGAAACATCAAAGCGCTTATCGCGAGAAGGATAATCCACACCACTAATGTCTGTAAGATTAATAAATTGACAGCGAGAATCATCACGAACAAACATTAAGACATCGATAATTGCATCAAGACGTGCCACAATGGTCAATTCACCAAAAGCAAGAACAGTCTCTTCAAGCTTATTTTTTAATTTGTTTTCCAAATAAGCAGCAAGCTCAACCAATGTTTCATCCACCATGACAAGAAAACTCTCTATCGCTCTATGGATCCGGTACGACGGATTTTTTTCTGTAGCAACAATATGCCGTATAATAATGCCTCTGCTGTAGGTGGACACCCTGGGACATATATATCGACAGGCACGATACGATCACATCCCCGCACTACTGAATAGGAATAATGATAATATCCCCCACCGTTTGCACATGATCCCATAGAAATCACATAACGTGGCTCTGGCATCTGATCGTACACTTTTCTTAAAGCAGGAGCCATTTTATTTGTCAGAGTACCTGCCACCACCATCACATCTGACTGGCGGGGTGAAGCTCGTGGTGCATATCCAAAACGCTCATTATCATAATGAGGCATTGAGCATTGCATCATTTCGATAGCACAACAAGCCAAACCAAAACTCATCCACATTAAAGAACCGGTACGTGCCCAAGTAATCAAAGCATCTGCCGAGGTAACTAAAAAACCCTTATCTGATAATTCAGCATTGATATCACGAAAAAACTTATCGTCAGATCCTATCAGCCCACCAGTATTTGGATCAATGATTCCTTTTGGTTTTGGAGCCTCAATCGTTGAATTATTAGATATTAATTCCATTCAAGGGCTCCTTTTTTCCATTCATATATAAATCCAATAGTCAAAATCGCTAAAAACACAATCATCGACCAAAAGCCAAACATACCTATTGATTCGAATGAAACAGCCCAAGGAAAAAGAAATGCAACTTCAAGATCAAAAATAATAAATAAAATTGATACCAAATAGAAACGAATATCAAACTTCATGCGTGCATCACTAAATGAATTAAACCCACATTCATAAGCCGATAATTTTTCAGGATCGGGGGAACGATATGCTACAATGTAAGGTGTAATCAACAAAACTCCAGCAATAACCGCTGACACAATAATGAAAATCAAGACTGGCAAATAAGAGCTCAATAAATAAGCCATAACCCTCTTCCATCGTAACGAAATGCCTGAGTTTAACACAATGATTCAATATTGCGAGACCAAACAGACAAATTTAACAATCGCTCTATTAACTCTATTCATACTGCTTCTAAGGCATACAGAGCGATACTTCTCTTATCGGCATAGGTAACGCAGAGCAAAGAAAGACGCAAGCCCTATTCTTATAAACCATATAAAAAGAAAGAAAAAACATATCTATTCCCAATCAAACACTCCACCACATTACTCATAGCATATGGATATTTTAAAAAGGAAATTTCATAAGGAATCACGAAATGGCGCGAGTGACGGGGCTCGAACCCGCGACCTCCGGCGTGACAGGCCAGCACTCTAACCAACTGAGCTACACCCGCGCATTTTTTTCGAACCAATTTAATTTGGTACAAGCGGTCGTGTAAGGGGTTCATGCGTTTATGTCAAGAAGGATTCTGCATTTTAAAAAAAAATTATCAAATCCCATCTTTATTCTTGCGTTTAGAAAAATTTTTCCTTAAAGACTCTCCATTCAATTGCTGATCATTGCATTGGGCGATTAGCTCAGCTGGTAGAGCGCCTCGTTTACACCGAGGATGTCGGGAGTTCGAGTCTCTCATCGCCCACCATATAGCTTTATATTCCTATTAAGTTTTTGATTCTTCATATATTTTTAAAAGATAAGGGATGCCTAAATAAAGTTAGGGGAATATGATTTTTATTCTTTTCTTTACAAAGCGCATTCTTTTTGCCAGCTTTCTCTAACAATTTTTTAATAGTTCTAAATCTTCTTGTGAAATAATGTTTATCAGTCTAGCAAACATACCAACAGCTTCACATCTAAATGTATCAGAAGACTTTATAGTGAAACTTTTACAATAAGAATCCGATTCTCTTTTCAAAATTTCTGCTACCTCTTGATCTAAACTATAAAGCTCTATGATCTTTTCCTCCAGTCCTACAGGAACAGATTTTTTGCTAATCTCGACAGAAGATAAAAATCCTACAGATATGTCTAATTTCTTAGCCATATCTAAGAGGCGTTTGGAGTGATCAATGCGAAGTTTCCGTAAAATTTTACCAAAGGGTGTAAGCATTTAAATAAAACGCGTAAGGGTATAAGCTTTACGGCATAAACTGAGAAAATTATCCACCAATAATATGTTTCACGCAATCAGCAATGTGATTTACCTTCTTTGCATTAGCAGCAACTCCATTAAATTTTTTTATAATCCAATCAGCTCCTGTTCCAAGGTGTGTAATCCATGTTTTTTGAACAATAGGCTCAACAGCCCTCACAGTTTCTTCAGTAGATGTAGTTAATTCCAGAAATCTTTCACAAACAATTCGAGGCGCTTCAAAATCATTTGCTTCATTACGTACGGTAAACAAATTATCCAAATTATCGTCGTTAATAAGATAAGGGGAATGCGTCGAATAAATTACTTTATTGCCCTTTATGCTCGATAACGTTTGTAAGGAGCTTAATATTTTTCTCTGTGGATGAATATGTAAATTATTTGCTGGCTCATCCAATAAAAAAACTATTCCATTTTTGCTTCTATGCCTGCGAACTTCTGTAAGAACTTTAAAACAAAAAAACCAACGAAACCCTTTACTTCTCTCATGTAAATAAAAAAAGAGGTTATTTGCTTTAATTTGTAAACAATAATCTACAAAACCACTGACAGTATCGTGATCACTATTAGATTTTTCTATTATACAATCATCAAAAAGGCTCTTCCCTTCAGTAATATCCACCCAACCTTCCTTCACTACTGACTTCAAATAACCATTGATCAATCCTATACGCTGCTTAACAGCATCGTTGTCATCACAATCGACAATATCTTCCTGAAAACTAATACCAAGATTTTTTCTTATTTTGCACTCGATTGGATGAGCCATAAACATACCGACATGCTTGGCTCGCATCTCCAAGACAAGTATGGGAACTTATGGGATTCATGATCACTCTCCATCATTCTTTCCACCAGTTACTACCAGCAGGCACTGTCCCGTAGGTATAGCCATTGCCGCCAATCCATCGGCTTACAAAGTCATATCTATGCCCATCAAAGCCAATAGTGGTTTGTTTGCCGTCACTCACATAATCTAACAGACCGGCTGCAACTAAAACATTAAAGGCTGGTCCATAGAGATTGATAGTCGTGTTTTC